>DJPS01000013.1:1932-16021 GCA_002438625.1 Christensenella sp. UBA6406 | reverse complement strand
TTAAAGTTGATTTCATTCTCTTCCGCTTTTACAAATTCACTTGCATCTTTTTGCTTTACCATTATATTTACATCTAATTTCTTAAACGAAAAAGACACACCATCAACTTCTTTTGATGCCGTAAAATATGCATAACTTATTCCTAATCCTAAACTTGCAAGGAATGCTATAACTACTATAAATACAATTATACTATATATTGTACTTCCAGCCTGCCCCCCCCCGCCTATTTTGTGGTTTATCCTTCATTTCCTAAACTCCTTTTCCTTATATTTTCCTTCATTTTCTCTTGCACCTATGTAATCTATTCTCAATAGCCAAAGCCATAATCTTAAATTAAAACTTTTCCCTTTTAAAGCCCCAATCCAAAACCACAACCCCACAATTCCGCACAATTAATTTGAAGTCCTTTGATGTTATCCCCTTTATTCTACATTTTTCTCTTTCCTTTGTCAAATGTTTTTTATTAATTTTGAAAAATTTAAAACTTTTTTATTTACTTTAAAAATATTATCAATATATAGCAAATAAGGACATATAAATAATTCTATTTTATTGAACTTATCTTATAACCACATTAAATATTAAAAAATTGTTTAAGAAAGATATGTTATTAGAAAAAAGCAATAAATAATTACAATAAATTATCTACTGCCTGTATATAAATATTTATTCCTTTGCTATGTTCTATTTTTGACATTCATCATCTAAACGACTGCGAAAATCTTTCTTATCTATTTTAGATAACATTAAATCAACAACTTCTTCAATGCCTAAATTAGATGTATCTACTAAAATTGCATCATATGCCTTTATAAGCGGGCTGATTTCTCGTTGAGTATCTTTTTCATCACGCTCTTTTAGTCCGTTTAAAATATCGTTATAATCAACATTTTTACCTGCTTCAATTAATTGCTTATACCTTCGCTCTGCCCTTGCTTCCACACTTGCGGTTACAAAAAACTTATACTTCGCATTTGGGATTATAACAGTGCCAATGTCTCGCCCTTCAATAATAATATTATGCAACTTTGCCATACTGCGTTGAATTTCTATAACGCACTCCCTTAGTTCCCTAAAAGGTGAAATAATTGATGCAACTCTGCTAATCTCTGCATCGTTTAATTGATTAGTTACATTTTCGCCATCTAAATAAGTTGATTGTTTACCATTAATAAATTTAACTTCAACTTTTGTGTTTTTAATTAAATTTAAAACATCATCTCTTTCTGGTTCTACAACGCCTATATTTAAACACTTTAATGCATACGCCCTATATAATTGCCCAGTGTTTAAATGATAATAATGCAACTTATCTGCTAACTTCCCCGCTACCGTGCTTTTCCCTGAACCGCTTGTGCCATCTATGGCAATATTTACAACCATTTACATTCTCCTTAAATTTGCATCATTTTGGTGTTCTTACTTAACGCCATTAAACCCCACGCAAATTTACTTAATAAAATTATATTATAAAATTTAACTAATGTCAAGCACACCAAACATTTAAATATTTTACTATCGCAATTTATTTTGTCCAGCAATTTTATTTTAAAAATTTAAATAAAAAAGCTTATCCTCAATGTTACATCTTTTGGATAAGATTTAATTTGATTTTTATATTTTATATTGAATAAATTTTTTGATTTATTGCAAATTCAAAAGATTTTGTTTCGCTGTTTCTCGAAACTTTTACGCTTATTTTATCGCCAACTTTTAATGTGCTTATAAAAGTTGTAAAATCCGCATCACTATTCATTGCATTTTCTTTGCCACCTTTTGAAATGCTTATGATTTTATCATATTGCCTTAGCCCGCTTGCATAGGCTTGAAGATTGCTATCACAAGATGTAACATAAAGCGCTTTTTCTGTTATAAAGAAACCACTCATAAGTGCTGTATAAGATGCTTCAAAGCCAAGTTCAATTCGCCCTTTAACAAACCCAAATGAAGTTACCTTTAATGTTGTAACATCGTGAGTGTGCGACTCTATAAGTTCATTTGCAACTTTAACTGCATTATCAATAGAAATTGCAAAGGCAATCCCTTCAACACCTGTGGCACTGACCTTTGCATTTACGATGCCTATCAAGTTGCCGTTTTCATCAAATAGACCGCCACCACTGTTTCCGCTATTTATGGCGACATCCGTTTGCATTAAACTTCTTGCCTTGTTTTCAACCACTATCTCTCTATTAAGGCAACTTATAATGCCTTTTGTTACACTCCCACCAAGTTTTCCAAGTGGATTACCTATGGCAAACACAGTCTCGCCAAGTTTAATTGCGTTTGCACTTTCACTAGACACTTGCCTAATTTTTGCAGTTTTATATGTGCCTTCTATCATAAGCACGGCAATATCCTCTTCATCATCGCCACCAACCAACTGCACATCTGTTATGATTGTGCCATCGTATAAAATTACTTTAAATTGTGTTGCATTTTCTATTACGTGAAAATTTGTTACTATGTATGTAACATTGCCATCCGTTCCATACATTACTCCACTTCCCGCACTTGTCCCGTTTGGCAACGCCGAATTAATTTCAACAACACTTTGCTTTGCGTCCTTTACAGCATCAACAAAAGTTGCTGATGAAGAGCCTGTAACCGTATAACTATCTGGCACATAATTTACATAAACTTTGCTACTGACTTTTACGCCCGCATAATGCACATACAAAACAACAAATGCAACAATAAGCAAGGCACATCCAACACCCAAAAGTACATTTTTTAAATATTCAACTTTTTTATTATTATTCATTACTTAACCTCTTAATAATATATAATCTTAATTTCTTTTATTGCTTACGCCTTTAACACCCATATATTTTAACACAAAATTTAAAAAAGAGATAAATATTTATAAGAAAAATTTAAAATTTGTGCTATAATTTAATTAATGGGAACGAAGATTGTAAAAATAGCAAGTAAAAGAGGGGCATTTCAATCTTTTATTGCTGTAATTTTAGCATTATTAATTGTGTATGGTTTTTATGGCGGAAAAATTTATGTTAGCATTTTATCTTTGCTTGGATTTGGTGCTATACTCCTTTATGCTATTATAAACAAATTTAAACCACTTTATGTGTTGCTGACTATTGTTTTTATATTTTTCTTAACTTATGGATTTTTGACATTTAATTATATTGCAAATATAGATATAAAGCCAAATACAACCTACACAGTTATGGGCAAAGTCCCAACCATAATCAATGAAGGCGATAAATACATAAGTTTCGTGCTTGAACATTGTGAAATTATTGAAACTGAAAGCGGAAAAAGCGTTCTAAGCAATAGCAAGATTAGGGTCATAAGTTATAGCGACTTTGATGTGAAGGCAGGCGACATTATAATTTTTAACGACCAACTGCAAAAAGAAGAACTTTTTAGTTTTGGGAAAATCAATTCATTCAATTTGCCATCTAAAATTTATGCAACCTGTTTTACACGGGAAACCTTTACAATTTATGATAACAAGTTGGAGTTAAAAGACAAAACGCACTTAAAAATTAAGGAAGCATTTTATTCATCTATGAGCACAAGAAGTGCAAGTTTGGCATACGCTGTTACATTTGGCGACCAAAGCGACATTTCGGAAAGTGTTATGGATGGATTTAGATATAGCGGACTTGCACATATTTTATCTGTTAGTGGATTGCACACGACTATTTTGTTTTCGCTTTTAGCCTTTGGACTAGCGAGAATTCCATTCACTAATAAGAAAATTACGGGCGTTGCATTGGCGGTTATGCTTCTTCTTTACACTTATCTTTGTTTCTTTAATCCGTGCATAGTAAGAGCATCTATAATGTGTATGGTCTTCTACCTAACGCAAATTGTCCCACGAAAGCACGATATGCTTAGTTCTTTGGGTTTAAGCGGTTTAATTGTTTTGCTTTTTAATCCGCTCGACTTGTTCAATCTTGGGTTTTGCCTTAGTTTTGGGTGTATGTATGGCGTTGCAGTTCTAACTAAACCAATTTCTAAATTAATTGCTTTTATTCATAATAGATTTATCATTTCAACTATTGCAATGACACTTGCAACACAAATTGCGACTTTACCTTTTATGGCTTATTATTTTGGATATTTCTCTTTTATAAGTATTTTAGCAAACATTTTGCTTTTGCCTTTATTTAACTTTTTATTTGCAATTTTGCTTATTTTGGTCATCCCTTCTCTTATATTCACACCATCTTTCTTACTTGGATTAATTGGTGAAGGAATGAATATATTTATTCAATTAAGTGTTGGTATATCAAAAATTGATACACTTATTGTTCCTTTGTGTAAAATTGGCGTTGTTGGAATTATGGCTTATATTGTTCTTACCTTTATAACTAGCAATAGATTTTTTGTAAAATGGAAAAAGAAGTGTTTGATAAGTGCTTGTCTTGTTGTTATAATTGGGCTTTCTATCTTCTTTTCGTATTTGCCAACCACTCAACTTAACACAAATTATAAAGTTGAAGAATGTGAAAGCACTTATTATTTTAAATTGAATGAAAGCAACTTGTGCTTTGTAAATTCGTTTAAAAACGGCATTTCATTATCTTGCACAACGCAAAAGTTAAATCAAATTAATGAAAACAAAATAGAAAATATGATTTTAATTTCAAAAGTTAATGTAGATAGAGAAAAATTACAAGACTTTTTTGCTCAATATAAAATTTCAAACATATATCTACCCAAATATTTATATGAAGAAGATAGTGCTTTAATTCAATTACTTGAAACAAATAGCAATTTAATTTTAATGGAAGATATGGACAATATAAATATAGGCACAGATGCAAAATTTATCCGCTCAACAGAAAGCAAATGCTACATAAAATACATTATAAAGGGAAATCAATTTATTGTAACTAACTCATAATTTAATGTACCATTTTTAACTAAATAAATAAATTTGTTTGTCATAACTGCTTTACATAAAAAAGTTTTAATGCTATAATTTAAATAATAGGAGTAAAAATGAAGTTTGTTGAATTTAAAAAATCATTACAAGAGATAATTGAACCAATTTATCTATTTTATGGCGAAGATAGATATTTAACTGAAACCTGCATAAAAAATTTAAAACTTTCATCTGAAATTGAATATCCAGATTTTAACATTGTTTCTTATGGTGAAGATGCAAATTTTGAAGATGTGCTTACGGCTTGCGAAACTTTGCCACTTATGGACAAAATGCGAATTGTAATAGTTAAAGATATAGATTTTAATGAGGATAAAAGAAAGAAATTGATAGAATATGCTAAAAAACCCAACAAATCAGTTACCTTAGCAATAACTATAAAGGGGGAAACGAAACCCATTGATAGCGTAACATTTGTTGACTGCAACAAACTTGATGCCACAATGATAAGGCGAAAAGTGCTTACAGATTTAAAAGATAAGGGATTCTTGATAAGCGATGAAGCACTTAAAACTTTAATTTTATATTGCGATTATAACTTAACGCAAATTTATAGCGAATTAGATAAACTTATAGCATTTGCAGATGAAAATAAAGTTATAACCGAAGAGATGATAAGGACTTTGAGTGTGCGAGATTGCACTTACAATATATTTGAATTAACTGAAGCACTTGGGAACAAGCGAAGTGAAGACGCACTTAAAATTTTGGACTATTTAATTGATGAAGAAGACCATATTGCATTAATTGGACTTTTATACGGACATTATAGAAGGCTTTTGATGGTTACCCTATCTCCACCCGACTTAGACAACGCAACCATTGCCGACCAACTTCAAATTAAACCTTATGCCGTTAAAATAGCAAGACAACAATGTAGATTATTTGGCAAACAAAAACTATACATTCTTTGCGACAAATTGCACAATATTGACTTAAATATAAAATCTACTTTTACGAACACAAAAAATGAACTTTACAGTTTTGTTTTTTCAGCATTAAATTAACTTTTTTAGAAATTCTAAAAATCTATAAATTAAAAACAAATTCAATCAAAAGGCAAAAATTGACATATGAATAATGTAATAAAACGATTAAATGAAATGAAATTAAATAAAAACAACATTATTATTTCACTGCTTGCACTAACTTTTGCGAGCTCAATTTTTGTTATTCCTTTTATTCATTGCTTAACCATAACAAACTTTTGGATTCTTACACTTGCAACTATAAGTTTTGGAGTTTTAATCGCAAGCATAATTTTGTGCACGCTTTTAATATTTTATAAATCACAAACATTTTTAATAGGAAAAACATTTGCAGGATTTTTTGTGCCATTTTTATTTATATTTTCTATTGAATTAATAATTTTAGCGATTATAAGTTTTGTAACAATGCTATATCCACCTCTATTTTTAATTGTTGGAGCAATTTGTTTTACCGCTGTTTGTGGCTTCAATTTTATTACAATGTATAAAATGCTTGAACCTTATGCATTATCCACGGTAAGTTTGATAAAAAGCGTTAAAATTTACAATATTGCAATTTTATGCGTTGTTATTTGCTTATGGCTTATAGTTTAATTAAATATAATAAAAGGATTAAAAGATGAATGAATAAATATAAAATAAATAAGATAATTAAAATTGCTATTTTACTTTCTATTGGCTTTACATTCTATTGCTTTATTTTAGGTTCACACTTTAACCAACAATTAAGTCAACCAACATTGCACACAACAATAGAACAACAAAATGGAAAATCTGTAAATAATAATTTAAATTATTCAATAAATGACACAACAAACACTTTGCAATCACAAAATCTTGCTGATGGCACTAAATTTGTAGATAAAGAAGATTTAACTTTATTAATCTCTCGCATTGGCATCAACCGCACCGCTTTTAGCCGAGGCGAAAAAGATGCATCAAGTTATCTTGCATCTTTAATGGAGAACTTAAATCTTTCATTTTATAAAGACCAAACTACATTTATTAAGGAATTTTCAGTAAATAAAAATAAAAGCCAAAGTGTAATTGGAGTAAAAAAATCAAGTAATGAAAGCAATAAATATGTTATTTTAGGTGCACATTATGATAATGCATATAGCATTAATGGCGAACAAACAAATTCAAATGGCGTTTTTGATAATTCTAGCGGACTTTTGTGCTTAATCGCAATAATGAATGAATTGAACGCCGTTGACCTACCATATAATATAATCTATATTTTTTATGGAGCTGAAGAAGTTGGGCTTTGTGGTAGCAAAAACTTTGTATCTTCACTAAGTTCTATTGAAAAGAAAAACATTTTATTTGCCCTAAACTTTGATAGCATTGGTATAGGTGAAGAAACTTACTTTTATAGCGGAGATAGCAATAATGCTTATAAAAAAATATTTACAAACAACTCTAATATAAAAGAAATGCCAACAATTAAAAGACTTAATTTGCTTACAAATTTTGAAGGGTTTGCTTATACACACATAGGTTTAATGAGCGACAATGCAACATACCTAAAACACGGTATAAAATGCACAACATTTTTTAGCGGAAACTTATCCCATAGCGGAAGCGGTTATATTGAGTCAGTTAATCACGAAAATTTAACACACACAAAAAATGATAATATTGAGTATATTTTAAGCACTTACCCTAACTTTTTAAACAACATCAACAATGTAGCAAATTTATCAATTAATGTTTTGCAAACTGAAGGTTTAGAAAGCACAATAAAAAATTGCAATAATGGCTTAGATTTATTCTTCCTTAACAACAAAGTTGTTATTGGCGCAATATTTTTAGCAGGCATTATAATTTTAACCGCTATAAGGCCACATAATCGCAACAATTTAGGCAACAAACAAAGCAATTAAATCGCTTATAAATAAAGCACTAAAATTGAACAACAAAATTTAAAAACTACAAACTTTAATTATATAATTAATCTTTGACCTATAAATAAATTTTCTATGTTGTTTAATTTTTTTATATGCTCTATTGTAACATTATATTTAGCAGAGATTGTTTCAAATGTTTCAAGGGGTTTAACAATATGAATTGCACTATTTCTTCGCCTAATCCACAAAATGTCGCCTTCCTTCAATTCTTCACTTTGTGCATTTATATTGTTATCTTGGCAAAGTCCATCCTTGTCCACGCAAAACTTTTTAGCAACACTTGAAAGAGTGTCCCCCGCTTTAACAAAATAAATTATATCTTCTACTTTTCTATCTTCCAATACTTTTACTTCAATACTCATATTTCATAAATATGATTAAAAATAAAATTTATGCTTATTTCACTTGCTTTTACAATTAAATTACTTTAAAATTATAAATAATGCAAATTTAAAAATTTATGGAAATTTTTATTTTCTTTTAGGATAAAATATATATAAAGGAGTTGTAATGACAACAAACGCAGAAAAATACAGTAAAAATTCTATGCAAGACAAAAATTTACAAAACCAATCGAACTCAACAAACATAGAAAATTCAAATTACAATAGCACACAAAATAAAGCACAACAAACTCAAAGCAATGCAAAGATATCCAAAAAACCACTTGCAATTTCAATTTTTTTTGCAATTCTATTTGGAATAATTATTGCAAATGTTGCTGGTGGTTATATTGCTAATTTATTTAAAGGACTTTTATCTACTTTTGTTACCTTTGGAAGTGCATTAGCAATTATATTCCTACTTAAACACTTAATGAGTTTTATTGAAAATAGATTGCTTGGAAAAGTCTTAATTGGCAACCAATATGAACACACCATTAAAAGACTGATATCAATTATTGTCGCTTTCTTAACACTAATTTTAATTATATTCTTAATTATGAACCTAATTATTCCTAGGGTCATTGAAATTGTAAACGAACTTGTAAATAATAGAGACACATATATATACCAAATTAAATCGCAGTTGACAGATTTTGTAACTTCAATTATAGGTGCAAAAGCAGATGACACTGTAAATAGCATTATGAATGGAATTTCAGCATATTTGGAAGACACTTTTAACAATTTCTTGCCACAAGTTTTAGCATTTAGCACAAGCACAATAACAACAATAGGTCATATTTGTATGGGCGGTTTTTTAGCATTTTTATATCTATTCAATAGGGAATCTATTAACAAATTTTTTGCAAACATCTTTAAATCTAAATGCAAACCTGAAACAGTTAAAAAAACATACAACATTATGACACACTCTGATAAAGTTTTGGTTGATTACATTATTGCAAAAATTATTGAAGCAATTATAATCACAGTTGTTATAGGAATAGGACTTTCAATTATTAATGTAAATTACGCATTTGAACTTGCTTTAATTATAGGCATCCTAAATGTTATTCCTTACATCGGCTTCATTATTGCACTTGTTCCATTAACTTTCATCACCATTATTTATGGTTCTATTGAAACCGCCATTCAAGCATTAATTGTAACAACCATAATTTATGTGATTTTAACAACTTTTGTTACCCCAGTTATTGTTGGTAAAAAAATAAAATGCAACATTTTGCTAATGTTCTCTGCTATGATTGTTGGCGGTGGAATGTTTGGCATTATAGGTATGGCTATTGCCCCACCAGTGGCTTGCATAGGTGCTGAAATATTTAAGCAAAAAATGTGTGAAAATAGAGGAAATAACACAAGCGAAAACAATTCAAATTGTAGCAAACCACAAAAAGAGCAAGAAGAGAACAACACAGCCAACAACGGCAAAATGTCACAACCAGATGATTATAAAAATAAAGGTTTAAATAATAATGAAACAAAACAAAATAATTTAAAACCAAAAAGTAATAAAAAGACAAAAGCGCCCGCTAAAAATCAACAAAAAGCGGATAAATTAGATTAAATTATTTATTACCCAAAAAAGATTTAAGCACATTCGCTTAAATCTTTTTCAATGTTTTTCAAATTTACATAATTTCGTTAAACATTAAACAACGCTAACCTCTAATTTTTAACAATTTCAATGTCTTCTTTCACATATTCAGGAGAATCTTGATTATTACTTCTTGGCTTCCTTTTTATAGAAAGATTTAAATTTACAAGATAACTATTTGAAATTAGAGTATTTGTATTATTCTCTATGTAATCAATAACAAAAGCTTTCAACTTATCCATATCTCTATATTTTTCAACAAGTGCTTCCTTGTTTAAATTGTCAAGTTCTGGGTCGTTCTTAATCTTCGCAATTATCTCTTTTTCTATGTACGCATCAATATTTTTCTTTACACCAAACACACATTCTTCAGAAATACCTTTATAAATTGTATTTGATGCCTTAGAATCATATAGTTTTCTAACAGAAGCAAATGCTTTCGCATACAAATCGTAAAATTTATAAGCACTATTTTTAGAGTTCATACGAGTCATATCATCTCTTGTAACAGCAACTTTTTCACTTAAAATATTTGCAACATCATTCCTTATAATTGCCTTGCATTCCTTAATCTTATTGCCTTTTGCTGATAAATTTTTCATCTTTGCAATTTCGGCTTTCTTTTCTTCTTCAGCTTTTTTGTGTCCTTCTTCGCTAATATCCTCAACATTCTCAGGTTCCTCTTCAATAACCTGTTCAGGCACTTCTTCTATTACTTGGTGTTCTTCAACAATTTCAGGTTCTTCCACCTTTTCACTGACCACATTAGCACTTACGCCATTTCCTTGTTGCTTATGATTATCTTCATCCTGATCACCCAGCTCTTGATTTTGCTCAAAATCATTAACACTAATTAATTTATCATTTTGAACATTCTTCTTTCTTCCAAATATGTCCAAATTATAATTGTCTGCAATTAATGCACTATTGCTTCTTTCAATAACTTCGGTAACAAAATATTTTAAATGTGCCTTGTTTGTGTACTTTTTAACCAACTCATCAACACTTAAAGTTTCAAATTTAGGGTCAGCAGTAATCTTAGCAACAATTTCTTTCTTAATATATTTATCAATTTTATCCTTGATACCCACAGTTGTTTCTTGTGAAATTCCTTTATAAGGAGCATTCGAACTATTAGGGTCATAAATTCTCCTTATAGAAGCAAATGTCTTTGCATACAAATCATAGAACTTATATGCTTTACTCTTTGGATTCATCTTTTCCATATCACTGCGAACACTTTCAACCTTTTCATCAAGTACAACTTTAACTTCTTTCTTTAATGTCCTATTAATTTCTTTAACCTTAGTTGCTTTCTCTATTGATGTCATCTTTTGTGGTTGTAGCTTCTTAGGTTGAACAGGTGGTTCAGGGGTTTCATGACCTCCATTTTGTCCACTTCCTTGAATATCATTATTAGAATTTTCCTTATCCATAATGCGAGTCTCTTTCTTCACCCTTTCCATAATACTTGTAATTTTATTACGTTGCTCACTTATAGCTGTCAACCCCTTTGTTGCAAGATATTCATTTTCACCTTCTTCCAAGATTGTATTTATTTCAAACTTAAAGCAATTATCAATCCCAAATAAATAATCTTGCTCGCTAGCTTTCATATTTCCCTCTTCAAAACAGTGAACATACTTATCCTTTCTTTCAAGAATCTTTAACCATGTGCTTTCTGCAATACTTAAATGCTCTGTTGAATTATCTTTTTGTTCCAAAGCATTCAAATTTTTAGCAAGTTCATCCATCTCACCATAAAATTTCGCCAATTCATTATTGATTTTAACATTTTCAACAGTTTTAGGTTCATCTTTAATTGTAACAAAAACATTTTTCTTATCCAATTCTCTTACTTTAATTGTTGGGAAATCCTTAATTATATAATTTGCATATACTCTATCACTATTTCTCTTAACTTCTTTATGCATTTTTGAATTTAAATTAAATTCAAATTGAGAAATTTCTTTACCTTCAATATTCCCATCTAACCCTTTTTGTGCATTACCTTGTTTAGCGTTTTGTTCAGCACCTAGAATTCTATTATTTGCAATTTCTCGCATATCGTCAGCAATCGCTTTTTCATGACTTTCAAAGTAATCACAAATATAACTTTTTACAATTTGCACATTTTCAAGCATACAATCTCTGCAAGATTCATATCTGTCATTCAATTTGCTAAATTCAGGTTTGTCAAACCAATCGTTATGTAGTATTTCATCATTAATTTGTTTATAAACATCAATTTTCTTTTGAATTTCTTGCTTGTATTCTTCCTTAGCACTTCTTTGCAAGTTTTCTTCCATAGAAATCATTTTATCTAAACAGGTTGATGAGTAAAATGTAAAATATTTTTTACACTCTTCTTCAAATTCAACATCTTCAACTTTTGCAGATTCTTCTTGCTTGCAATTTGCCAAATAATTGTCTATTAAACTTTCTATATAACTATCCAAATCTTTATCCGTCTTTTTCCTACAAACAGTATCTAAAAATGTTATATCTTCAGTTACAACTTTTCCACTTTCAGCCTTAACTTTTGTTGCCTCAACCACAATTTTAACAAGATTTTCTATATCATCAATGCTAGAAAGTGAAACATCATTTTTAACTGCTTCAGCTAAATTATTTAAATTTTGAACTTTTTCCTTATCTTTGATTTCACCATTTTCATCTTTTATGTTGCTTTCAACTTCAATGTGGTGGTCAACAATGGCAATAATCTCATTTGTTACAATATTAGCAAATACTTCACAATTTTTACTTCTAGCCTTCGCCTCGTTTATTGTGTAATCAATGTAATTATCATAGAAATCATTTAAAGTCTTTTCACCTAGCGCATTAACAAGCCTTTCTCTACTTGACAAAGCACCATCTTCAAATGAATTATATTTGTCAAATGCTTCTTTTGCTTTTGGCAACTTCTCATCGCTAGCACAAGGTTCTAAAATATTTTTAGCAAAATGGTCGCAATACTCATCAAAAGTAAACACCTTAAACACTCTCTTCTTCCCAAATAAAGTGTATTCAACTTCGCTTACCTTTGGCGTTTTTATTTCAGCGCCACCTTGTTCGCCTGGTTGGTTTGGCGTAGGCTTAACTTCATTACCAATTTCATTTTGAATGCCTTGTTCCTCGTTATTAGTTTCTTCACCACCCTTACTAGTGATTACACCTAACTTATCCTTAATTCTACTTAAAATAGATGCTTTTTTTAATGGCTTAATTTTATTTGAATTTCTGCCTAAATTATATGTGCTAGTTTCAGAGTTGAATAGCACCCCAGCAAATGATTTACCATCATATTTTCGACTAAACTCAGGCAAATATTTTGATGCACTAATTAGATTATCTCTAACTGCAAGCGGAGATATTTCCGCATTTTTAAAAAATTCTATTGCCATATTTCCAGCAAGTTCTTGCACAATAGGAAGAATCCACCTATTATTCTCCTTACCTTCAATTCGTTCAAGTTTATTCATAAACAATGCTTCAAGTCTATAATCAAACACAACATTTGGGTCAAAATCTGTTGCATTATTCAAATCTAACCCAAACAACATATATCTTGTTGCCAAATTTCTTGTAAGGTCAGAAATTAACTTCACATCCTCACTTGATGCCTTTTCGCCTGTTGCCTTTGTTATTGCATTTGAAATATATGATTTTTTATATTTCAATGCCCTACCATTCAAATCGTAAACACTATAGAATAAAATTTCATTATAAGACAAATCTTTTGGTTTTTCTTGTCTAACGGGTGCAAAAAATCTCTTGTCAAGTGGATAATATTTAACTTGCCTTTCTCTTGTAGGCGAACTTAAATAACCATAGCCACCTCTTTTGTTGACAATCCTTGCCATCGCACTTGTTTTAATGTTCTTAAACTTACTCATTAATTTAAGTTGACCACTAGTCAAATTGTTAGAAGCCACCATAATCATTCTAACATTAAAGCCTTTAGAAACTTTTAAAATTTGCTCTTTATAATTGTCAATTAAAAATCTTTTATATTCAGGACGACTGTTTCCTGTTATATTATCTTCATTGTTGATTTCACTATCTAAATCAGCATGTTGTGCTTTCGCCTTCGCATTCTCTTTTTTCGCTAATGCCAAATAGTCGCTTATTGTAGGCACTTTAATATGTTCCCTAACAGATGCAATTATAGTCCCTTGATTTTTTAACACGACATTAATCAAATCGTAATATTTTGCATCAAAATGAAAATTGTTATAATCTGCAACTTGCCTATCTTTTTG
>DJPS01000013.1:0-1854 GCA_002438625.1 Christensenella sp. UBA6406 | reverse complement strand
AACTCCATATTCATTTGCAAATCTCTTAACATCTTCATCTGTCCTTAGGCACATTGACAAAAATAGTTCTGTAGCATAATTTTGCGAAATATTTTCATTATGAATTATATTTAATTTATTCATATTTTCCAATACTTCTATGCTCGTTCCACTTTTAGGGTCTCGAACCAAACCCAACTTCATAACACTTTTTATTACTGTATTCATTAAACAACCTCCGCTAAATGATTAATAAAATTCAAAGTCTTACTTATTTTAATTGCAAACCATATGCAATTAACCTTCTCTTACAAAATGCTTCCCTAATATCTATACGATTTCCCGCCAAAAAAATCACAAAATACTAAGTACTTAAATGCATAATGCTATAACTTTTTTAATATTATAACATAATATTATACTAAAATCAATAGGCTTTTTTAATATTTTTTCTGTTTTTTAATAAAAGTTTTCCACACTTTCCACATCTTTACCCAAAACTCGCCACTTTTTATTCTTTAGAAACTTTTCCACTTTATCCACAACAAAAAAGCAATGAAACCTATTATTAAAGCTTCAATGCTATTTGTTTTTTAACTATTTTAAATCTTTTCAATCTACTTACGATTTGCACATCAAATTATTTAAATATTTAGATACAAGGCAGGCACGACACCATATAGTTCAGGGTGCTGGACAAACCAAGTACTATCTACACCTCCAGCGTTTAAGCCATATGCATGAGTCTGCCCATATTTCGATGACGCAGGAGAACGCCCACAATACTTCCCAGCATAAATTTCACCTGCTGTATTGCTTATAATCGCACCCATTGCACCAGCATAGTCCGTTGGAGTTTTTATTCTAGTCTCATTGTCGCTTCCATTTTTAATTTTATCTCTATAACCGACATTTCCATCATTACCATAACTATACTGCTGTAAATCTTTTTGAGATAATAAAAATATTTTATCTTGTGTATCTTCACACGCACAAGCATTTTCATCCAATATTGTTTCTTTTGAATTGTCAACTGTTGTTAATTTTATTAAGTTTAATTGTTTAGATGTAAATGATTGTTGTAAAAATCCAGCATTTTTATATTCTTCTGTTATGACACATTCGCTATTTGTTGAATTCTTTGCCATGTATCTTTCTAGTCCATTTAAATATGCTCTTATGTCGCTATACTTATAATTGTTAGGATGTATTTCTTTACCTGAAATTTCCCGAATATTTAAATTTTGAAAATATTTCATATGTGTTAATATTTTGACACTATACAGCAACTTATTTCCCCGCTCATCGTTTAGTATTTGCCAAACAATTCTTTCCAATTTAAAATACAATGGTTCATCTATTTTTGAACACGCTGTTCCGTTGCTATATAAGCGATCTGTTCCGCCGTTACACGGTGTCGGATTTACAACCTCTACATATAGACAGCTATCTGTTCCCACATAGCAATCAAAACCTGCCCATTTCATCTTTTGTGCTGTTATTGTTACACTATCTGCCTTAATCGTTTGCGGATACCAACCAAATTGTATATATTCACCACTATTATTTTCCGTAAATACACCATATCCTAACATTTGTGCATTTTTTTGCATAGGCTGACTGAATGTCCCCCTTGTGTAATCCCAAGATTTTTTATACATATTATCTAATTTAAACACTCTAAACTCATCTTCCCACGCTTCTATGCTTGCTATTGCATTGACTAGGCTTTGTGTTGTTGGATAAGTGGTTGTGTCTGCCACATTATCTACACCTACATGGGCTGATTGAAGGGCTTGAACTGTTAAACCTATTGACACTGTTACTCCCTGCCACACATTTCCAAACTTTGTTGCATCTAATTCAAAACTTGCA
>DJPS01000022.1 GCA_002438625.1 Christensenella sp. UBA6406 | reverse complement strand
TGAAGTGAACCCCAAAAGTTGGACAGCTTTAGGAGGTTCACTTTTTTAATGGAAAGTAAAAGAAAAAACAAAAAATATAGTGCAGAATTTAAAATTTCGTGTATAATGGATATGCGTGAAAATAATTTAGGATACGCAGAAACAGCAAAAAAGTATGAGCAGCTGGTTTCATCTTCTGTTGGCTCTGCTATTCTAACATTGCATAGATGGGAACGCATATTCTTAGAAGAAGGAGAAGCTGGTTTCTACGTAGAACGGCGTGGGCGAACAAGAAAAATGGACAATCCAAAGAAAGGTAGACCAAAGAAAAAATTAGATAAACAAGTAGAACAGGACTTAATTTTAGAAAATCAACAACTTAAAGAAAGATTAGAACAGTTAGAAATGGAGAATGAATACCTAAAAAAATTAGATGCCTTAGTTCGGAAAAGGCTTCAAACCCAAAAGAAAAAGTAATTATCATTTCTGTGCTAAGGCATAAATACAAATTAGATAGACTTCTTGCTTTTGCAAATATACCAAGGAGTACATTCTACTACCACACTGCTAATCTTTCAAAAGACAAATATGCAAAAGAAAAACAAGTAATTCTTAATATTTTTCATCTAAATAAATCCAGATATGGTTATCGTAGAATACTTTTACAACTAAGAAATTTAGGTTATGTAATCAATCACAAAACAGTGCTAAAACTTATGAAGTCTCTTGGTATTCAAGGCAAACAAAGAAAAAATAAATATAAATCCTACAAAGGCGAAGTTGGTAAAATTGCTCCCAATATAATTAATAGAAATTTCGAGGCAAAGGCTCCATACGAAAAATTGACAACAGATGTTACAGAGTTTGCTGTCTGCGATGAAAAAGTATATCTATCTCCAATCCTAGATATGTATAATAATGAAATCGTATCTTATTCAATCTCCACTAGCCCCAATTTTAACCAAACTAGAGAAATGCTAGATGGATTAATAAATAAATTACCAAGAAATTCAAAACCAATTTTACATTCAGATCAAGGTTGGCAATACCAAATGAAAGCATATCAAAGAATATTACAACAAAATAACATTACTCAAAGTATGTCTAGAAAAGGAAATTGTTTAGATAACAGCATTATGGAAAATTTCTTTGGTAGACTTAAAACCGAAATGTTTTTTGGCGAGAAGTTTGAAAGTGTTAACACTTTCATTGACAAACTAAAAGAATACATATATTATTACAACAATGAAAGAATAATTTTAAAATTAAAAATGAGTCCAGTGCAATACCGAACTCAAAATACATCAATATAAATATTAAAATTTTTTGTCTAACTTTTGGGGTGCACCCCAAAGGGGTTACCACTTCTTTTATTGTTTAATTTTTTATATAATTTTATAACTTAATAAATAATCATATGTTCACATTTAATTATGTGCTAAAATTTGCAAATTATTTAAACTAAACTAAATTAATCATTTAATCAGTTTTGGGGTTGTATTTTAAGGCTCGGAGACTGTTTAGAATTGCTAAAACTGTTACGCCAACATCGGCAATTACTGCGGATAGCATTCCTGTAATGCCAAAGGCACCAAGTAGAAGGAAAGTTATTTTAATAATTGCTGAAAAGCCTATATTTTGCCATACAATTTTGTGTGTGTATTTAGAAATTTTTATAGCGGTGCTAATCTTTTTAGGATTGTCATCCGTTAGCACTATATCACTTGCTTCCACACTTGCGGGGTTGCCGTTTAGTCCCATACAGAAGCCAACATCGGCAAGGGTTAGGGATGGGGCATCATTTAAGCCATCACCAACAAAGGCAACTGTGCCGTTTTTGTCGTTTTGTTTGGTTTCTTCTAGCCATTTAGATTTGTCTGCTGGCAATAGTTCGCTTTTGTAGGTTGATATACCTAAGTCGTTTGCCAAATTTTTAACAACTTCATCTTTGTCGCCTGAAAGCAATATTGTTTCAATGCCCATTTTATTTAGTGTTTCAATTTCCGTGTAACTTTCGGCTTTTATGCTGTCGCTTAAATAAAAGATTGCAATTAATTTATCATTTTCATATAATTCAACACAAGTGTTTTTTAAGCCTTTTTGCTTTCTGCCAACAAAGTAGTTGTATGATGCGAAGTCAAAATAAACGCCTTCTCCTGCAACTTCTTTTAAGTTTTGTGGTGCTTCAAGTTGATTCAATTTATTTTCACTTACAATGGCTTGAGCAAGGGGGTGAAGGGAGAATTGTTCGCCTAAACTTGCTAAATAAATGCATTCTTCATCTGTTTTAGTATTATCAAATACTTCAACTTTTTCTATTCTAAACTTGCCTGTTGTTAGGGTGCCTGTTTTGTCAAATGCAATTTTAATTATTTTAGAGCAAATGTCTAAGTAGGTAGAGCCTTTTATCAAAATTCCTTTACTGCTTGCATTGCCAAGCCCTGAAAAGTAAGATAGGGGCACGGAGATAGCAAAGGCACAAGGGCAAGAGATAACAAGGAAGATTAAGCCACGATATAGGGCTGTTTGGAAGTCTTTTGTTACTAAATAGACAATGCCAAATGTTATAAGTGAAAGGGCAATAACGCCAAGTGTGTACCATTTTGACACACGGGAAATCACTGTTTCAGTTTTAGATTTCTTCTCTTGATTATTTTCAATTAAATTCAATATTTTATTTACTGTGCTATTTGCATATTTTGTTGTAACGCATACTTTTAAAACGCCATCAAGCACTATGGAGCCTGATAATACTTCATCACCACTTTTTACAGGAACGGGCAAACTTTCGCCTGTTAAACTTTGCATATTTAGGTTGCAGTTGCCTTCTATTATTTTACCATCTAGTGCAATGCTTTCGCCTGGGCGGATGATTATGGTGTCGCCAATATTTACGGCTGTTGGGCTAACTTTGTGTTCCTTTAAGTCGCTGTCTAAAATAACGGCAAATTGGGGTTTAAAGTTTGTCATTTTTTCTATTGATTTGCGTGATTTATTTACTGCAATGCCTTCTAAGATTTTTCCAATAGAGTAGAGACCTATAACCATAATTGCTTCCATATGCTTATCTATGCATATTGCACCTATGACTGAAATGGTAAGTAGCAAGTTTTCGTTTATTGTGCCTCTTAAAAGTAGGCGTATGGCTTTTAGGTAGGTTTTGTAGCCTAGTAGCAAAACGGATGTGATAAGTAGTGTGTAATGAACATAAATGTTAGTTTCAACTAAAATGTAAACAAGTCCAACGCATAGCCCTAATATTAAAGTTGCAATATCTAATAAAATAGATTTTGGCATATTTTTTAGCACTTTTAGCGGTTGTTTTGCATTGTTTTTGTTTGTTTGCTTAGTTGTTTTATTATATTGATTTTCATTTTCAATTTTATTTAAATTCAACTTATCATTATTTGCACTTTCGCAGTTTTCACAACTGCAATTTAAAGTGAAGTTTGCGTTTATATTGTTTTTTATGTCTTTATTTTCATTATGTGTTGTTGTGTCGCATTGAAAGTTTCTATCGCAATCACATTCACATTTGCTTTCGCAACAGCAATCACTTGCATGCTTGTGTGTATGTTTGTGTTCTTGCTCGTTGTGTGGGTGATTGTGTGCATTATCTTCATTGTCATTTTTATTATTATGATTATGTTTATTGCTTGTGCTGTAATCTTCCAATTCTTCAATAAATTCTTCTTCATCTATGATTACTGCATCGGGCTCAATTTTCTTTGTTATTTTAATTATTTCCGCTAGTGCTTTTTTAGTGTCTACACTTTCAAATGTGATTTGAGATTTAACAAAATTGATTTCAATTTTATCTATCAATTCATTTTTGCTTATTTGCGTTTCAAGCGTTTTTGCACAATGGGCACAGTCTAGCCCTTGTATTTTAACTTTCTTAATCATTGTTTTTTTCTATCTCCTTTATGTGTTCAACGCAAATGTCAAACATAATCTTTACATGTTCATCCGCTAAACTATACCAAACTTCTTTGCCTACTTTGCGTGGTTTTATTAGGTTCATTTCACGCAAGTTTTTAAGTTGGTGTGATATTGCTGATTTGGTCATATTTAGTATTGCAGATATGTCGCACACGCATAATTCGTTGTTGTCAAGCAGATTAATTATTTTTATTCTTGTGCTGTCTGCCATTGCTTTATAAAAGTCTGCCATAGAAATAAGTGTATCATCGTCAAGCATTTCATTTTTTGCCTTTTCAACTTTGTCTTTATGTATAACTTCACAATCGCATTGCATTTTGCTTGTGCTTTTGCATCCGCATTCACAATTTGTCATTAAATTCTCCTTATTGCTTTTATTTTAAATTGAATAAAATTTTGTTTAATTAATTTTAATTTACGGTTGAATAATTATTCAACTGTTATAGTAGTATTATAGTTGAATACATATTCAATTGTCAACTACTTTTGGCAAATTTATTCCATTTAGGTAAAACTTTTTAAAATTTTTGCTTTTAAAGGGTAGAGTAATAAGTATTTTAATTGACAAGTAGAGTTTAATTTGATATAATCAAGTGATAAAAATAAATGCTAATGTAGCACAGGGGCAGTGCACCGCCTTGGTAAGGCGGAGGTCATGGGTTCAAATCCCGTCATTAGCTCCATTAATAAATTAATGCAACTAACTAGGGATTTGAGAGTCTTGTGGCAAAGCATACAATCCACAGTGTTTTGTAAAAACACACCCGTAACCAATGGTTTGTTGCGTTGCAACAATAATCTGCGTAATTTTTTTATTAAGCAAGCTTATAAAGAAAATCACTTGATTGCACGGGATTCAAAGTCCCGCATTAGCTCCATTAATAAATTAATGCAACTAACTAGGGATTTGAGTGTCTTGTGGGGGAGAAATTTGTTTTTTTATTATATTTAAATTCTAATTTTCTATTTTTAATTACTAAGTCATTTTTATGACTTAGTTTTTATTTGCATTTTTTCACAAAATTTGTAATTTCTTTATATAATGATTTAGAAAGGAAAAGGAGAAATTTTATGGCATACGATGAATTTTTTTGTAGATGCAAAAGGAGAAGGAACTCGATATCTTGTTTAATAGGTGAGGGAGGGACAGCTCAGCAAAGAAATACTTTTATGGTTAAAGGTTTAACGGGTGCTACGGGGGCAACAGGGCCTAGGGGAGCAACTGGTCCACAGGGTCTTCAAGGAAAAAGGGGCGAGCGTGGCATTCAAGGAGAGAAAGGCGACACAGGTCCACAAGGTTTGCAGGGTTTGCAAGGTATTCAGGGTGTGCAAGGAGAGCGAGGCATTCAAGGAGAAAAGGGAGATAAAGGAGAAACAGGAAGCGTTGGACCGCAAGGGGTAAAAGGCGATACGGGAGCCAAAGGAGATAAAGGTGAAAGGGGAGAAACGGGTGCAAAAGGTGCGACAGGTCCGACTGGACCAACAGGACCTACAGGACCAAAGGGAGAAACTGGTTCAGCGGGTGGTGGTGATGTTGTGGCACGTTCAACCACATTATTAGAACCAACAGAAAATGCACGTGTAGAAACAACAAAAGAAAATGATGTTACTTATTTTGATTTTTATATTCCAAAAGGAAAAGATGGCGTTTCCGACACTGTCCGTGCGGGCACTGTTCAAACAATGGAACCTGATGAAAATGCAAAAGTTTCGGATAGATATGATAATGGCGTTCATTATTTAGACTTCAACATTCCTCGTGGTGTTGTGGGCTTACAGGGCGAAAAAGGCGACACAGGACCCCAAGGTGAAAAGGGTGCGACAGGTGAGAAAGGCGAAAAAGGCGACAGGGGAGAAACTGGACCAAGAGGTTTTCCTGGCGAAATTGGAATAAGTGAAGTTATAACCATAGATGGTACGGAAACAGTGGAACCAGGCGAATTAGCAGAAGTTCAAGATGATTTTGATAGAAATATTCATCATTTAACCTTTTATATTCCAAAAGGACAAAAAGGCGATGCTGGTCCGCAAGGCGTTCAAGGCGAAAAAGGTGATAAGGGAGATACTGGACCATTAAGCGTCCCAAGTGCAATGATAATTTCATATGCTGACCCACTTGTTATGCCTGTGGATGGTTTAGAAGTCGCATCAAATGCAAGGCTTCCGCTTGAAAGATTGGAATTAGATTATGGCAACTTTTTAAGTTTAGATACACAAAACAACATAATAACAATAAAAGAAACTGGCGTATATTATGTTACATTTGCAACAAATGCATATGTTAAGAAGTCTAGTGCAGATTTTAATGCTAAAACTGATTTTGTTGCAATAGGATTAAGATTAATTAACACCGATGATATCTTAGCGGCAACAAACACGTGGAGTTTTAATGAAAGTGCAACCAACACTTTTGGGCAAGGGCTTTTCACTGTGTCAAATCAAAACACTGTTTTAGAACTTGTGAATTTGTCGCAAAAAAGTGTGTTTATAAATGGAAGTGATGTTACGCAAACAGTTTCTCAATCTTACTTTTCCGTTCCTATGGTTACAGTGATTATAACTAAATTAGGATAAAATAATCAAATTTCAAAATAATGAAAAAGACCGCTAAAAAGCCACAAAAACATTATATTTTAAAATTTAAAATAGAAAAAGGAAGCATATTGATAATTTTATTATGCTTCGCTTTTTGCGTTTAAAAACTTGTGTTTTTGGCGGTCGTTTTATATATTTGCATTCTTTTAAAAATTTTATTATAAACAGGAATCATTTGCATTTCATTTGTAATTTTTGTAACTTTGTCTATATCTATCCATTCAACCTTGCTATTTTCATCTTCTTTTATGCGGAGTGGCTCGCTATCATCCGCAACAAATAAAAATGCTACATTTAAATGCGTGTGTGCTGGCACATATTTACCCCTTTTAAAATGACCAGGCACTGGCAATGTGTCTATGCTTATAAAATCTTCACTAAGTGGCTTAAATTTTGTTAGCCCAGTTTCTTCGTTAATCTCTCTTTTTGCTTGCTCTATCAAATTTTCTTCTCCATCTGCATGTCCACCAACCCAACACCAAGATTTGTAAATGTTATGATACACCATTACAACTTTGTCCATATTTTTATTTACAACAAGTGCTGAACTGCAAAAATGTGCATATTCATTTTCCCTTGTTAATATGTTGCCAAACTCATTTATGTACTTTAAAAATATTTCTTTATCTTTTACTTCTTGTTTGCAAATTGGATTATACTTTTTAATCATTTCTATGTAATTCATTCTTTTATTCCTTATGTAGTTATGTTAGTATTTCTATATCCAAATATATCACACAAATGCAATTTTTACAACCCCAAATAAGAAAATAAGGCGAAAAAAATGAAAAATTTAATTTTTTTGTCAATATTTATAAAAAATTATTGTAATTTCGTATAAATTAGTGTAAACTATATGTAAACAGATGTGACGATAATTGTTGTGTTATGATTATGTTGTTTTACAAATGTATCATTGCTTTTTTATTTAACTACAATATTTGTATTTTTTTGCATTAGAAAAGAAAAGGAGATGCCAAATGAGAGAGAGATTGAATAG
>DJPS01000034.1 GCA_002438625.1 Christensenella sp. UBA6406 | reverse complement strand
ATCAAACAATCTTTACAATTTTAATTCGGATAATCTAGAATACGGTCAATATGCAAAAGACAATATGTGGTTAATCACGGCAAATGCAAAATATGTGGATGTTCAAGTTATTGTAGGTATTCAAGGTATAAACTCTACAACGGCAAGTTTTGTAACTTATGCAAAGGATATAACAAGTGTAGAAGGTTCAACGGCTGGTTTTTACTACATTCCTGCAACAATATTTGATGCAAAAGGTTTTAACGCAACTGGGGCAACGAACGATGTTAATCCAAACATTTCAAACTACCATTATAATTATTTCTATTATTATAAAGAAGCGGGAACATATACGGTTAGTTTTACCTTCAACTTTAAAAATTTCAGTTTTAATTATCAAGGTACAGTAAATCACGGAAAAACCTATGTTGATGACAGCAAAAAAGTTTACATTATTGACTACAATAAAATAAACGATGAAGAAGCGATAGATAAAGCAATTTCATTTGATTGTTTAATATATGAAAATTGCTCAGCAACGGATTTTACAAAAGATTACACTATATTTTTAGATGATAAGATAATTGATATAAGTGAAATAGTAACTAATAAATTGCTAACTTATAGGCAAGCGATAACCATAACACACGACATTACAGGAAATTTATTTTACTACACTAAAACAATTAATGTTTTAGATAGAGAGGCACCAATAATTTCTATGGATGAGAGCAGTAAATATGTGCAAACTAAAATCAATACTCCGTACAACTGGTATTCAAAAGGTGGGATAGATAGAGATATAAGTGCAACGGACAACTGTGATAAGCCTCAAGATATTTTGTATAAAGCGGTTATTTATAAAGATGGGGACGACACCCCACTTGACAGTGAATATGTTCCACTAGATAAACCAGGAATATACACAATTACTTTCACAGCAATAGACAAATCAGGAAACGAATCTGAGCCTGTTGTTAGAAAAGTGCGTGTACATTACTTAGATTACACTATTGTAAAAGTTACAAAGCCATCAGCATTGTTATATACAGGCGATTCAGAATTTAGCGTAACTGTTTATAGAATTGAAAACAGAGACCCTAACCCTACTTTCTATTGGTATGTAGATGGTCAATTTATAGCAACTTCTACAATAGATGCGGATTCAATAGATTCAAAAGTTGCAATTACTTCAACAATTAATTTACCATTTAAAACGGCAGGAAAACACATTGTTACGGTTAAGATAAACGAATTTGAAAGCGAAGACTTTGTGGTTGTTGCACAATCTTCCGAAGTTGAATATTTTGTTTTATTAGATTCACTTGTAACAAACTTACTTGTTTACATTGCTGTTGGAATTGTTACAGTTGCAATAGTTACATATATAATTACTCGCATTATAAGAAAGAAGAAAGAGAGAAAATTAGCAGACTATGAATATAATCTAATTTCTAAAAAATAAGAGGTAATTAAAATTGCTACACGATGGTCATAAAGATAGATTAAGACAAAAAGCATTAACAAATCTAGATACATTACAACCACACGAAGTTATAGAATTGCTTTTAAACTTTGCTATTGTAAGAAAAAACACAAACCCTATTGCACACGAACTGATTAATAAATTTGGAAGCATTTCAAATATTATGGATGCCGATTTATCTCAATTAGTTCAAGTGGAAGGTTTAGGCGAAGTTTCAGCAACTTTACTTGTTCTTATACCAAAATTTTGCAATATTTACAATAAAAGCAAATGTGCTAAGTATTCTAAAATCACGTGCTCAGCAGAAGCTTCTGATTATTTTAGAACGCTTATGGGTTGCTTAAACCACGAAGAATGCTATGCGTTGTGTTTAGATAAGTATGATAGAATTAAATCGTGCATAAAAATTGCTTCTGGAAATTTTGATTCAATCAATATTGATATTAAAACAGCAACAGAAAAAATAGTTAAAGCATTTCCAGATAAAATATATTTTTCTCATAATCATATGATTGACTCCGCTTATCCATCAGATGCAGATGTGTTCTTCACAAACAATTTAGCAAAAGAACTAAAATTACACAACATTGAACTAATTGACCATATAGTGATTAGTCCAAAAGAAGAATTTAGTCTACTTAGAGCAAACTGCCTAAAATTTGAAGAATAGCAACCTATAATTATTTAAAATGTTTATGTTTAGATTTAAATGCTTAAATTAACCTATTAAAAATTAAAAAAGGCAAACCAAAATAAAATGGTTTGCTTTTTTTTCATTTTGCTTAAATTTTAAAAAGATAATAATTGCTTTTGCTTTTAAATATTTGATACTTATGCATTGAAATAAAAAATAAGAAGATTCTATTCTTCTTATTTTAGTCTTAAATAAATTTTCATATTTTTCTAAATTTTTAAATTAACAAAGCACAAAATTATTCTACATCACTTGTTGCTTTTACCTTGCAAGGTCTGCCTCTTTTCTTACCTGTAACTTGTTTGCAAACACCATACTCTTCATACCATTTACACCAGTTAAAAACTTGTGCTTGACTTGCAATTCCATATTTTTGTTGGATTTCAGCAAGTGTTGCATTAGATTCCATTTTATCTTTTACAACCTTTTCACGGAAGTCTAATGGATAATGTTTCATTCCCTTACGGCCTGCCATAATTTTCACTCCTTTATAATATAATTTTCTATGTTTTTGTTCTTTTAAAATTTTTTCAAATTTCATCAAAGAAGTCAATCGTTTTCCATTACGCACTTTTCATAACAACTAAAAAGTAAAACTTGTTGCTCATACTTTATCCCCAATAATAATGTGAAACACTGTTTCTTCGTACTCTCTCTTGACATCACTTCTATTATACCATAAGAAATTAAAAATGTATATACTTTTTTATTAATTTTTGAAAAATTTTTAAATTTTATTTAATTTTAACTATCAAAATGAATAATTCACATCTTCTTATCCAAATTTAAGCAATTAAATTTCCATAATATAGAACATATTTTTACAAAAACTAGGTTTTAGTTCATTTGTTGACTAGCAAAATCACACAAAACAAATATAAATGTTTAAACCATTTATATTTATGCTTTATTATCAGAGTGGAAAACATTTTGAATTTTAAAAGCAATTTTTTCTCTTTGTGCCTTTTGACCTGCACGCAAATAATCTCTTGGATTAATGCAATCTGGATGTTCAGTTAAAAACTCTCTAATTTCAGCAGTTAAAGCAATTCTTAAATCTGAATCAATATTTATTTTGCAAATGTGCATAGCGGAAGCCTTAGACAAAAACTCATAAGGTATGCCCTTAGCACCTTTGATTTGCCCACCAAATTTATTTATCTTTTCAATTAAATCTTCATCAATAGAAGAAGAACCGTGCAAAACTAGTGGCAAATTTGGCACTTCTTTTTGTATTTCTTCCAAAATATCAAAGCGAAGTTTTGGCTCTCCACTAAATTTATAAGCACCATGGCTTGTTCCAATGGCAACCGCCAAAGCATCAACCCCTGTCAATTCATAAAAGCGTTTTACATCTTTTGGATTTGTATAGATAATTTTATCATTTGATACATCATCTTCAACACCTGAAAGAGTGCCAAGTTCAGCTTCTACACCTATGTGATATCTATGAGCATAGTCAACAACTTCTTTTGTTCCTTCAACATTTTCATCAAAAGGCAACGCACTTAAATCTATCATAACGCTGTCAAAGCCCAAATCAACTGCACGTTTGCAAGCTTCCACACTTTTGCCGTGGTCTAAGTGAAAACAGATTGGAACAGAATATTTTTTCCTTGCCATTGTTTTATAGCCTATAAACATATCTTCACCCATATAACGCAACGCACTTTCGGAAATGGCACAAATTACAGGAGCTTTTAACTCTTCCGCCGTATCGCAAATGGCATAAAGTGTTTCCATATTAACGAAGTTAAATGCCCCTACCGCATAATTTCCATTTAAAGCATTTTGCATAATATTTTTGAATATTTCAACCATTCATCCACCCCCAAACATATATCTTATTAATGATTATAGACATAAAAGGAAAAAATTGCAAATAAATTTAGAAAAAATTGTTAAAACATTTTTAATTTTTAATTTTTTATGTATAATATATAGTAAGAGAATAAGCATTTACAAATAAAACGAAACACCAAGTTAATTGCACATAACAAACCTACATAAATGGTTAAGTGCTTAAAAGGAGAATAAAAAGTGCAAAATGAAAATTTGCTATGGCTAATTTTATTAACAAATAAAAAGCAAAATATTGAAAGTATTGATATAGATAAATTAAATACAATAGCACAGTCATTTAATTACAATGCAAAATTTGTGATTTTAACAAACAACAATGTTTTACCTTCAACTAATTTAGAAAATATAAATCTAAGTGAAACAGGTGTAAATTATATCATTAAAGTTTATGATAAAAAAGTTAAAGTAAACACACAAATAATGAAGGAATTTGAAAATGTATCATATGACAAAGTTATGGTAACAAATGCATTTTATTGCAATAACTTTGACATTCTTACACAAATGCTTGAAAAGTCAACCGAAGATGAAGTTGACATTGTTCATTTAACAAAGAAACGGCTAGGATTTTATGGTGAACTTACAAACGCAACAAAAGCACTTTACAATAAGGTTGTTAAGATGTTCACAAACGGAGCGGATAAGTTTTACATAAGAAATTGCGTTATATTTAATCGCTTGATTTTAGAAATTATGCAAGACTTTCCAAACAAAAGCAGTGCCATACGGGAAACGACAATCGCATTAGGAGTAAATACTGAAAGCATTGTTGTTGATAATAAATTTAAAACGCCAAAATTAAATCTTTCAACATTTAGTCAACTTATTGCTTCTATTGGCGTTTGCGTATTGTCCCTTGCCATTTTTGTAATTATATGTGCTGTTAGAATGGATATTGATGTACTGCTTTGGCTAATTGTTGCTTGCATTGCCACCGCTGTTGCGGGAGTTATATTTTTAAACTATGCAATTTTAAAAGAAAAGATAATCATAGATAATTTTAATTTAGAAAAAACAAAATTAATAACTCCACTCTTCTCTCAATCATTTAACAAAAAGGTAGAAAAAAGTGAAGAAAGTAATGAAGATGTTAAAGATAAGCAAAATGATGAAAAAACAAGTGAAGGTGTAGAAATAAAAAAGACCAAATCTAAATCAAAATCCACATCTTCCGCTAAGTCAAAATCTACAACAAAAAAGAAATCATCAACAAAATCCACAGCAAAATCTAAAACAAGTGGAAACAAATCAAAAAGCAGTAAAACAACCGCTAAAAAGGCGAAAAAAGAGATTGATACTGAAAATTAGAACGCATTTAAATATTTAATTAAATAGCTGATTAAAATCGCATAAAATGCACAAAATAATTAATATATAAAAATGAAAAATTAATTTAAATTAAAGGAGTTAATAAAAATATGAGTAAAGTTAGAATTGGTATAAACGGATTTGGAAGAATAGGAAGATTAATTTTAAGGGTTGCAAGCGAAGATAAAGATGTTGAAGTGGTTGCAATAAACGACCCATTTATAGATGTTGCATATGCAAAATATTTATTGGACTTTGACACAATTCACGGAGCATTTAAAGGCGAAAGCAAAGTTGATGGTGATTGCATTGTTGTTAATAATATGAAAATAAAATTTTTTGCCGAAAGAGAACCAAAAGACATTAAATGGGGCGAAGTTGGTGCAGACTATATATGTGAGGCAACAGGAAAGTTTGTGCATTTAGAAGATGCAAAGCAACATTTACAAGCAGGGGCAAAGAAAGTTGTTATAACTGCACCAGGTAAAGATGGCGTGCCTATGTTTGTTATGGGCGTAAACGAAAACACATATACCAGTGATATGGACATTATATCAAACGCTAGTTGCACAACAAATTGTCTTGCTCCACTTGCTAAGATTATAGATGATGCATTTGGAATTGAAGAAGGTTTAATGTCAACCATCCATTCTGTTACAGCAACTCAACTGCCTGTTGATGGACCATCTAAGAAAGATTGGCGTGGCGGTCGTGCGGCGACTTATAACATAATTCCATCTTCAACAGGAGCAGCGAAAGCGGTTGGCGAAGTTATGCCAAAATTGAAAGGAAAACTTACAGGTTGCAGTTTCCGTGTGCCTACACTAGATGTTTCAGTTGTTGATTTAACTGTTAAGCTATCAAAACCAGCAACATATGAAGAAATTTGCAAAGAAGTAAAAAGAAGAAGTGAAAGCGATTTAAAAGGCATTGTAGGTTACACAGACCAACCAGTTGTTTCAAGCGACTTTATTGGCGACAGCAGAACTTGCATATTTGATGAAAAGGCAGGAATAATGCTTTCTGATAAATTTGTAAAACTAGTTGCTTGGTATGATAATGAATGGGGCTATTCTTGTAAGGTTGTTGACCTAATTAAGCACATTGCTAAAAACTCTAACAAATAAAAATGGAAGATAAACATTTATGGCTAAAAAAGATTACAAAAGATGCCCCCGATGCGGGGCAAAAACTTATTGGGCATCTAAACAATGCTCAGTTTGCAATTTAAAGTTTGATAGAATTGAAAACTTATCAAATAAAGAAGCAAAAAAGGCAATTAAAAATAAGGAAAAAGAGAAAGTTTTATACATTTCTACCCGACCAGACGATGTTAGCAAAAGGAAATTTATGCTATTATATTTACTTCTTGGTTGGTTTGGTGCATACAACATTTATGTTGGTAAATACAAAAAGGGGCTTTATAGTCTATGTGCCCTATCAACTTTCCTTGTTGCCTTTATAATAGAAGAAATACTGGCATTCAATGGTTTTGACACGACTTATTTAAATTATTATTTAGTTATGCCACTTTGCACCCTTGCAGTGTGTGGGATTTTGATATGGTTTATAGATATGGTTGCCCTATTTACGAAAACATATAAATATCCAGGGGCGTTATCAAAAGAAGATTATATAAAATTTGCAATGAAGTCGCACAAATTTAATAATAAAGTTAAAAAAGTTGATGTAAAATAAAAGTTATTAAATAAAATGGATTAAAATATATTTATCATTTTATTAAAATTTGTAAAAATCAAATTAATTAAATATATAAGCAAAAAAAAGAAGTTAAAAACAAAGAGAAAAAAGGAAAGATACAAATGGAAAAGAAAACAGTTGTCGTTGGAATGAGTGGCGGTGTTGACAGTTCAGTTTCCGCCTATCTGCTTAAAGAGCAAGGTTATAATGTTATTGGATTATTTATGAATAACTGGGAAGAAAAGGATGATGGCGGACACTGCACAAGCGAGCAAGACTATGAAGATGTTAAAAGAGTTTGTAATAAACTAGAAATCCCTTATTATGCCGTAAATTTTTCTAAACAATATTACGAGCAAGTTTTTAAAGAGTTTTTGGAAGAATACAAAAAAGGGCGAACACCTAACCCCGATGTTCTTTGCAATAGAGAGATAAAATTTGGACCGTTCTTAGATTATGCAATGCAACTAGGTACAGACTACATTGCGACAGGGCATTATTGCCAAATAGAAAAAAAGGATGGCATTTGCTATCTTAAAAAAAGTGTTGATAAAAACAAAGACCAAACTTATTTCTTAAATCAAGTTAGTCAAAAACAATTAAGTAATGTCATCTTCCCTATTGGACATTTAGAAAAAAGTGAAGTAAGAAAAATTGCAAGCGAATTAGGTTTATCAACCGCAACAAAAAAGGACAGCACAGGCATATGTTTTATAGGAGAAAGGAATTTTAAAAACTTCCTAAACAACTATTTGCCCGCAAAAGATGGAAAGATATGCACAATAGATGGCAAAGTTGTTGGACACCACACAGGCGTGTTATATTACACCTTAGGGCAACGCAAAGGCTTAAACATTGGCGGTTATGCTGGTGGAAATGGCGAACCTTGGTTTGTTGTTAGCAAAGATGTTGAAAAAAACATTTTATATGTCCATCAAGGTGAAGATAGCCTACTTTATACAGACTTTTTAGGTGCGGAAGAATTTAATTGGATATCAAACTGCCCCGCCCTAGAATTTGACTGCAAGGCAAAATTTAGATACAGGCAACCCGACCAAGATGTAGCAGTTAAAGTAGATAGTCAAGATAAAACAAAAATTCACGTTCAATTCAAAACGCCACAACGAGCCGTAACCCCAGGACAATATGTTGTCCTATATCAAGGAGACACCTGTCTTGGCGGTGGCAAAATCATCTCCACAGGCAAAAATAGCCAAAAATAAAAATAAAGATTAAAAAAATAGCGATACATTTCGCTATTTTTTGTTATTAAAAATTCTTGCTTTTAAAGCATTTTAATAAATTGTTTTGCCTTTATAGGCTTCAAATAGTTTTAGACATTGCTCTCTATCTTGTTGTGTTAAGTTTAGAATTTGAGTGTCTTGCATATTGCCTTTTATAAAATTATAAATATAGTCATCCCTAAAACCTATGGCATCTGCATCTTTTGCAGTGCAACCATAATAAACTTGCTTTATATTGCTCCATATTATTGCAGAAAGACACATTGGGCAAGGATAGCAAGTTGTGTATAAAATGCACCCTTTTAAATCATATGTGCTTAAGTTCTTACAAGCCTGCCTTATTGCGTTTATTTCAGCGTGTGCAGTTGGGTCGTTATCTCCTAACACACTATTTGATGCAACACTTACAACTTCACCATCCTTAACAATGCACGCACCAAATGGTCCGCCTTTCCCTTCGTTTAATGTTTGCAATGCCTTTTGCACACATAATTCCATTATATTATCTTTTCCCATAAATCTATTGTCCTCTTATTTTTTTACACATAAAAATTAAGCATACAAAATAATTGAATGCTTAACTTTTTTTGATTTATTCATTATTTATAAAATTTAATTAAACATTACCGAAAAATCTTTTAATTTCAATTTCAGCATTTTCAACGCTATCAGAACCGTGAATCAAGTTTTCGCCATTTGTTATAGCAAAATCGCCCCTGATTGTGCCTGTTGTTGCTTCTAAGCACTTTGTTGCCCCCATTAAATTACGCATTGCCTGAACAGCATTTGGGCCTTCTACAATCATACCAATAACTGGACCACTTGTCATAAATGCAACAATTTCAGGGAAGAAAGGCTTATCCGCAATATGTGCATAGTGTTCCTTTAAAATTTCTTCGTTTAATGTAAACATTTTCATATTTGTGATTGTTAAATTTTTATCTTCAATCCTTGCAATAATTCTACCAGCCAATCTTCTTTTAACCGCATCAGGTTTTAACATTATATATGTTCTTTCCATAATCTTATAATCTCCTTTAAATCTTAACAACTAATTATAGCATAAATCAAATTAAATTGCATAAATTTTATGCATATTTTTAAAAAATCTTTATTTCTACTATAATACAAGATATTTTCAATTTATAACGTTTCATCAACCTAAGTCAATAAATTTATTTTTCTATTTTTAAACTTATTCTTACAGTTAAGCCACCCAAATCGTTGTTAAATGCCTTAATCTTTCCATTGTGTGCTTCAACAATTTTTTTGCAAACACTTAACCCTATTTTATAATTAGAGCCTTCTTCGCTGACTTGTTTTGTTTCAAAAATGGAATCAATTTCGCTATCAGTTATGCCACCGCCATTATCTTGGAACTCCAAAATCAACTCGTTATCCTCTTCGTATCCGCTTATATTTAATGTTGAGCCGTTTTCAGTGTATTTAACTGCATTAGAAATAATATTTTCAAAAACATCTTCCATAAGTTCAGGGTCAACACTTACCTTTACATTTTTACAATCAACATTTACTGTTAATCCCTTAAAATCGCCATCAAATCGCTTTAATGCTTTATCTATAACTTTACTTATATTTATAGTCTTTTCGTTTTTAACTTCTTCACCGCTATCAAGCGAAGAAATATTGAATAAATAATCAACATATTCGTTCAATTTGCTATTTTGCTCTTTTATTTCAAACAATGTGCTTGCAACTGTTTCATCGCTAAGAGCATCATAATTATCAATTAATAATTTACATTTTTCATTTATGTCTTTTATAGGTTCTTTTATATCATTTGAAACATTTAAAACAAGTGCATTTTTCAACTTTTCAATTTCTATTTTTTCTTTAACATCTTCTTTTTGGTCTTGAATTTTCTCCCGCTCTAATGCCATTAAAATATGAGTTATATTTGTTTTTATAAACTCTTTTTCTTGTCTTTTTAAATCACCTTTTGAACATTCTATGACTAGAACACCAAAGTTAGTTTTTTGGGTTTTAAGCGGATAAATTTTATATTCTAACTCGCTATATTTTTGTTCTTTATGCCCGCAAATTAAATTGTAGCTTAGTGCATAATTAAATACTTCTGTGCTATTTTTTAAACTGAAATTTTTATCACCAAATAGAATAAAATTTTTCCTTTTCTTTAATGCAATAACAACTTTTCTTTTAAGCAAACTAGATAAATATTTAACTTCATAATTAGCAATATCTTCAGGGCTTTTTAATTTAAGCAAACTTTTACTGTTATCATATGTTGACTTTACAAGCAAATCATTTGCTTCAACTTTTTTAATTTGCATTTGCAATCTATAAGACATTAAACTTATGACCAAACACACAGCCAAATAAATTACAAGTGAAATAAGATAAGATTTATCATTAATCATAAAACTTAAACTTGGCACAATAAATATAAAATCGTAAACTAACGCACAAAGCACTCCACTTATAATTCCATAAATCAATTTCCTTGTTTCTAAAACAACAATTAAATTAGCAACCAAATAGACCAGTAAAATATTTTCCGACCTAAAATTAAACTGTTCAAAAGCATAAGCCAAAATGGATGCCAAAATAATAATAAGAAGCATTTTAAGAACATTTACCAGTGTATCTTTTTTATTTATCTTTACTTTCACTTCTTTTTAATCTCCTTTTAAAATTACTAAAAGATTTTCCTATAAGCATAAGCACCAAAATAACTTCAAGCCTTCCCAAAACCATTCCACAAGCCGAAGTTAATAAAATCAACGCATTGCTATCAGCCGTTACAACCCCTTGTGTTAGCCCTGCACCAGTAATCATTCCAGCGAACTCTATAAATGCATCAACAACATTCATTCCTCCCAAAACAAACAAAGCCACACCCAAAGCATAAACAAACAAAAACCACCCAATAAATGCATTATTCTCATTTACGTCATCATTCGTGATTATAATTTTCCTTCCAGCCCTGTACATTGCGTGTGTTTCAATTAGTCTTTTATCCGTATAGCGTGCTTTTAAATTCCACCACATATTTTTAAATAGCAATGCAACTCTATATCTTTTTAATCCGCCACCTGTTGAACCGAGTTCACCGCCAACAAAAACAAGGAAAATAAATAATAAAATCATTCCTTGCGGAAATATCCCAATAAAATCGCTAGTGTAACAAGTTGTTGTAATTAAACTAACTGCACTAAATGCACTATATCTTAATCCATTCCAAAAGCCAACTTGACCGCAAATTGAAATTGTCATAATTGCAACCGCCAAAGCAATAACAACACACGCAAACTTAAATTCTGTATGCAACCTAAGTTCCTTAAATTTGCCCTTTATTAAAAACAAATGCACCATAAAGTTTGTTGACCCAAGAAGCATTAAAATGATTGTAATAATTTCAATGCCTACGCTATCAAAATATTTTATTCCTTCACTATGGGTTGAAAAACCGCCCGTAGAAAGCGAAGAAATAGAATGATTAATTGCATCAAACCAACTCATTCCAAAAGCAACATACGCAACCGTGCCAATTATAATGTAGACAATATAAATAGATAAAATCAATCTAGCCGAACGCATCAAGTTTGGCACAAGTTTATCGCTATGCCCCTCAGCGGTGTATAGTTTCATTCCATACTTATCTGATATAGCAGAGGCCAAAACAAGCACCAACCCAATTCCGCCAAAGAATAAAAGCAAACTTCTGTAAAAAAGGAAAATATGCGGTAAATTTTCTGGCACAAGCAAAGACATTCCGCAAGTTGTGAACCCGCTTGTAGATTCAAATATTGAACTAATGAAATCTATTTGCCCACTAAGCAAAAATGGCGTGCTACAAATTAAAATGGCAACAACCCAAACGGAAAGGAGCAATCGTGCATCTTCGTGATTTGCAAGCCTTGCTTTATCTTTCTTTCTTATTAAGTAATAAAGCAAATAACCAAACAAGATAGACGTAATAGCAGGGACAATAAAGCATTTTGCATAAACCACTTCTTCGCTATAAAAAGGAATGATAAAAAGTGGAATCATACATATAATGCCAATTATAATCATAAACAAGCCTAAGTAGCCGATTATCAGTCTATTTCCACTGACAATCACCCTATCATCACTCATCACTTTCCACCTTTTCCTTAAAGTAATCTACAACCACCTTCAAATCTTCTTTTTTGCAAACCACAACCAACTTGTCCTTTGCCTTAATCTTTGTTGCACCATCAGGGATTATAACCTCAGGTTCTCTAAATATGCAACTTATGTTCGCATTAAATGGCAAACTTAAATCTTTAAGTGCTTTCATACAAACTTTACAACCTTCTCTAATCACAATCTCACTTATTGCAATCTTTTCGTTTTCTATTGAAAGCGTTTTAACAAGCGACTCAACTTCACTTTCGCCTTTAATTGTTTGATAAAGCAAATATGTTGAACTTATAACGCTTTCTATTCCAAGTCTTTTAAATATATCAACATTTTTAGGGTTTTTAACAATGCAAATACATTTTTTAACACCAAACATTTGCTTCCCAAGTTGACAAATGACATAATTATCCGTATCTACATCACATAGAGATATCAATATATCACTATTCATTACCCCAGCATTTTCTAAAATATGCGGTTTTGTAGGATTGCCCCAATAAACGCTTATATCATTATTTTCGCTTATCTTTTTAGCAAAATCTACATCATCATTTATTACAACAAGTTCATTTTTCTCCTTTTTGAACATTGATATAATAAATTCCGCCTCGCTATGCCCGCCTGTTATTGCTATCTTCATTCATTGTTGCCCTCCCTTAACCTTAGATAATCATCAACAGATAACATAAATGGATAAATTGCCTTAATTGTTGTGTTTTCTATCAATTTTTTCATATTGTCATCTTCTTGCCTAATGTATATATTTGGAACATCATAAAGATGAAAACATATGTGTGCCAAATATAGATTAATATTGTCATTACCTGTTACAATAACAACTTCTTTTGCCTGCTTTACAAACGCTCCCTCTAGCACTTCCAAATCAGTTGCATCACCTACAATCTCGTATCCACCAAAACTATTCATCAATTTATCAAATGCTTTAACACTGTTGTCTAACAAAATAACATCGTTACCTTCCCTATAAAGCAAAGATGCAATGTTTGACCCCAGTCTACCACACCCAATTACAATAATTTTGTTCCTTTTCATCAACTCGCCCCCATTCGCTTAACTTAAATAAAATTTCTATAATCACCATTATACCAAATTTTCACCCAATTTGCAAATACTATTGAAAACTTTTAACTTTAAGCATTAAAGCACTAAACACAAAATTATTTTTCCTAAGATTGCACTCACTTATTCAACTTTAACAATTTAACCTTTCACTAACATTTTAATCACAAATGAAGTTTTAATAAAATAGATTTATACATTGAAAGTAAAAATGCAACACTTCACTTTTAACATTACTAAAAAGAATAGAATAAAGACGGAACCGCTTACGCTAAAAATGAATAAAAAAGCCGTTGAAATTGCCCCAAAGCAATTTGGCTTGCAACAACAATGCAAGCCCTTTGCCCAAAAGCAAAGCAACAGCCACCATATAGGGGTGCGGAAACACCGCAACCGCAAGCCCGCCCCACGCAAATAAATTTGCGTGCCCGCCCGTGCTTGCCCGTGCCAACGTTCCCCCCGCCTTTTGTCAAGCATTTTCGGCATATTTTTGAAAAATTGCAAAAATTTTAATTTTTTATTGTTTTTCACCTTATTTTTAACAGATTTTAAACAAATTCGTTTATTTTGTTTATTGAATTTTTGCACTTATTTTTATTAAAGAAAAAAGTTATCCACATTTTGTAAATAACTTTTAAATTTATTAACCTTTTTATTCTTCCTTTTGCAAGTTTTAAAAGTTTAATTTATCTTTATAACTTTATAATGTAATGCTAATAAATTTTATATATTTAATTAATATGCTATGTTACATTTCTTCACTAACAAAAACATAACCAAAAGCGTTTGGACCCCAATGTGATGCAATGACTGGGTCTAGGTTATCAAATACTTTAATTTGATTTTTAAATTTTTCTTCTGTTGCATTTATCAATCTTTCAACATTTTTCTTTTCCTTTGTGAAGGATGCAATTATTGGATATTCTAAACTACATTTCATATCTTTAAGAGCGGAAGTTATAAATTTAATAGCGTTGTTTAGCCCTATCTTTTTTGCTATTACTTTTACCTTACCTTTTATAATTGCAATTATTGGTTTTAAGTTTAATACCGTACCAAAAAGCCACTCTTTTTTAGATAGCCTGCCACCTTTAAGCAAATAGTCCAGTGTTTCAGGGATTGCCACAATTCTAATTTTAGGGATAAGTGCATTTACTTTTTCTAGCACAAAATCAACTGGCATATCTCTATATTTATTAATCTCATCAACTAAAAGTCTTATGCCACCAATAACGGACAATGTATCAACTACATACACTTTGCTATTGCCTTGAAACATTGTCTTTAAGGCATTATAAGTGCCAGAAATTTCACTTGAAATTGGCAATATTATAACATCGTTTCCTTGTTGCGTTTCTTTTGTTACTTTTTCTTCTATTTCATCTAATTGTGGCAAAGATGTTTTTGGGAAAAATTTTTTATCTATTAATAAATTATAAAATTCTTCAATAGACAAATCTAACCCATCCTTATATTCCGTGTCTCCCATAAGGAAACGCAATGGGATAATTTCTACATTATATTTTTCCTTTTCATTTTGCTTTATACTGCTACCTGAATCTACAAATACTTTAATCATTTTACTCCTTAAAAATAATAGTTTAACCACTTATTTAACACAAACACCTATACGGCATTTAAATTTAACTTTTTAACTAAATTTATGCGAAAGATTTAAAAAATAACACAATCGCATTAGCACATTATAACAAACATATTGCAATTTTTCAAGTGCAAGCACAAAAAAATAATTGAATTCTAAATTGTAAAGTTAAGTACAGCAAGGTAAATGATGTTAGAGTATAAGATAATTACCATTTTCTTTACTGTTTAGGGTACTCTAAACAGTTACCTTTGTCAAGCGTTTTATTTCTTTTTCAAATAATTCGTGCGAACTTTTATAGTTTAATATCCTTCTAGGCATATTGTTTACCCACG
>DJPS01000031.1:904-19270 GCA_002438625.1 Christensenella sp. UBA6406 | reverse complement strand
ATTGTAAGCGAGTGATTGCACCTAGAGAGATTAATGTTTTATTTTCAATGTAATAAGCGGAAAAATTACCACAGACCTTTAGATTTTTAAATAAATCACTTTTCCGCTTATTGCAAAAACATTGTTAGTTAGGGGCTTTTGATTGTTTGCCCCTAACTAATTTTTTATTAGTGCGGTAAATTAATGCTTTTAAAAAGGCGTAAAGTAATTGCATTAAAATGTAAATGCCACTTTTAGTGTGGTGTTGTGTTAAATGAATTAGATTATTGCATAATTATGGCAATTTAAAATATCTAATTTTCCGCATTTTAATCGCTTAAAATATTGCTTTAAGGAGAATGTTATATGACTATACAAACATTGGCAACAATTTTAAGAGATATGTACGATAATGCACCCAAAGGTGAAAAGTCAACAATGGTTCACTTGTTCGGTATAATTTATGCAAAAGAAATAGAAGCGAACAATATCAGCATATCCGAATTATTGGAACTGGCTGGCATTAAGGATTCTTACAATGTTGAAATTCGCAAGGGGATAAGAGTGGGTAGATATGTAAAATCTATTAAATGCGATGAAACAATTATTAAATTTCCAATTTAAATTAAATTACCAACGGAAGGTTAAATTTCCGTTGGTAATTTTTTTTGTATGTTAGTTTGTTTCGTAAATTTAGTTTTATTTTTTATTTCTTTATATATTCTATTTTAATTTAATTAATTAAATCAAATTTATAGTATTTTGGATAAATTTGGCAAAATTTTTAACAATTATCAAAATATTGTTGAATAAATTGTTTTTTTGTGTTATTATATTTGGTGTAATTGTAAAATTGCGGTTAAGTGGATAAGTAAATTATAGTCTTAACGTATATTGATTAAAAAGGTTGTTAATACATCAAATAATTTTTTTAACTATTAGGAATTTTGCTTATTAAAATCGTATAAATTCTAGTTGCTTACACAACCTAAGATAAAGAATAAAATTTAATGCAAATCAATTTAGCGATAAAGGGTGTGCTTTAAAAGTTTAAAGCGGAAGATTTAAGTTGTTTAATTTAAATTTTGCTTTATTTGTATTAAGGGCAAAAAATATTTTTTGCAGTGTTTAAACATTTTTAATAATTAAATAATGAATATTAGGAGATAAGAAATGAGAAAAGATGAAAATAAAACAAAATCTAATTTTTCTACAAACGGCATAGCATTTTTAATTGTGTGCTTGCTTTCCTTTGCAACGGCTTTTGCTTTTGTGGGCTCTAACCATAAAGTTAGCGAGAATGGTGCGGGTGTGGCATTTGCTGATGCTATTACATTTGATTCATTTTTTAGTGGATTTGATAGTGTGGCAAACGATTCGGCACATAATTGGATAGTTGCAAATTATCAAGGGGAAGATTGTTTGAAGTCTAACATTTGCGGACTTGCAAGCACTACAACGACTATCACGGCAACTGTGGCTACAACATCTACGGGACTTATCAAGTTTGATTGGGCATCATCAAGTGAAGGTACATGGGATTTGGCTAAGTTCTACATAAATGATGAGTTAAAGGCAAGCAGAAATGGTAAAGATAAGTGTGCCTTTGAAACTGTTTCATTTGTGTTAGAAGCAAACAAAAATTACACATTTAAATGGACATATTCTAAGGATGGCAGTGGCGACAATTATGATGATAGTGCATATATAAAAAATGTTAGTTTTGCACAAGGGGGGCAAACGATAAGTGTTGCTACATCTAATGCTGATTTAGGTAGTGTGGTTGCGACTTGTGGGGGTAATGCTTTTACAAGTGGGGAGTTTGCTATAAACGATGAAATTACGCTTGCTGCAACACCTAAAAATGATAATGTGCATTTTGAGTATTTTGTTGATAACAGCGGGATAATTTTAAGTAGGGATGCAAATTTTACTTTTAATGTTTATAAGACAATGGGCATAACTGCTGTATTTAAAGAATATGTGCAAACTCCAACGATTGGCATTGCTTATGATAATGTAAGTGATGAGATTGTGGACGGAAAAGTTATAAATCATAATTATTTCAATAATGAAAATAGAATATATTCATTATCTTTAAGTGCAATGGAAGAAGGTGCAACGGCAAAAGTTAGGTTTAATGGAGAATTAAGGGACTTTGATAGTGAAGGCAAGATTGTGCTTGATAAAATTCAAAATATGCAAAACACATATGTTGTTGAAGTTTATAAAGAAGGCAAGGCAACAAGATATATATCATTCAATATTAATGTTGAAAATGTTGCACTTGAAGATATGATTGGTGATGTAAAAATTGGTGATAATGCCGATTATCCAACAACAATCACGCTTAAAGAAGGTTATCTTTCTTACGCTATAACATCAACTGGTAAGAAAAGTGTGAAAAATGCTTATGTGTCAACTGTTACAGTTGATAAGCCTACAACACTTCATTTTGATTGGCGTGTTGATTCTAAAATTGGCTCTAACGATTTGAAATTTTATATAAATGGAGAGGAAAAGAAATCTATTTATAGTGGTACAGATGGTTATGTTATGTGGCATAATTCATCTACTTGTGATTTTGTACTTACGGCAGGAACACACACTTTAAAATGGCAGTGTGAAACTTCTTCCGATGGGGAAAGCAGTGTGTTTTATGTGGCAAATTTGAAGTTGCAAGAGGAGGTTGTACTTGAATTATCAAGCAGTGATGATTCGCTTGGAACAGTAAATACCGAAGTTAATGGCACATACACTCCTGGCACAAAGGTTAAGTTGATTGCTACGCCTACGGAAGATGCAAAGTTTATTCAATGGAATAATCAATATCATCAAAGCGTGGCATTTGATACGGAATATGAATGTGAGTTGGTGGGCGACACTAAATGGTATGCATTATTTAAGGCATATGCGGATAGACCGCTTATCAATGTAAGTTATGGCGAGACTAGTTTGGTTATAGACAAAAATAGCACTGTAATTAATCATAATTATGCGAATGATAAAGACAGGGTTTATAATGTAACTTGGGCAGAAGCGGACAGCACTGTGGTTGCGGTTTCATTAAATGGTGTGGCTTTAAGCGGAAATTCTTATGAACTTAAAAATTTAAATAATTCATCTAATCTATTTAGTTTTGTTGTTTCACAAGAAGGCAGAGAAACTAGAACGGTTACGGTTGAAATTAAAATGGAAGGCTTTACATACGGAAGTGTGCTTGGTGAAAATGTTACGGTTGATACGGGTAACACGGGCTACACTTTTGGTACGGGGCTTGTAAATGGCGAAAAAGTTATAAGAAGTGAAAATGCTGGGGTTAAAAGTTCTAAATCTGTTTTAGATATCAAATTTAGTGGCTTGGGCATTTTAAAATTTGATTACTTTGTATCAAGTGAAGCAGATTGTGACTTGTTGACAATTTTACTGGACGGAGAAGAACTTGTTGTTGCATCAGGGGAAAATACGAAATTTACCAGTTTTTATAGGGCTTTTGGGCAAAGTGGTGAACATACTTTGACAATCGTTTATACCAAAGATAGTGCAGTTAATGGGGGCTTAGACTATGCAATTATAAAGAATTTTGCTTTCCTTTCTGGGTCTGCAACAGGTGAAGTTGTGGCAGATGAAACAAAAGGAAGTGTGAGCGGGGTTAAAGATTCTTACACTATTGGCGAAACAGTTAATTTTGTGGCAAGTGCAAAAGCGGGCTATGAATTTGTTTGCTTTGAGTTAGATGGAAGCAAATGTTATGGTGAGAGCAATTTGGCATTTATTGTTGAAGGTGATTTTACATTGAATGCAATTTTCGCTAGTGTAGATTATACGAATAGTGCGGAAAATCCTATCAATGTTTCAAATATTGTAAATGCATTAGTTGAAAAGAATATTGTTGGTAGCAAGGTTTTAATTAATGATGAAAAAGTTGTTTCATATTATATCGGTGCAGTAGAGGGCATAACAGTTAAGGCGAATGGTTTGGCTTTAACTGCTGAAAATGGCGTATATAGTTACGAGTTGACAAACAGCAGTGTTGTAACATTTGAGTTTGTTAGCGGAGATAAAGTTGTTTATACGCTAGAATTTAGGAATGCGGGAATTTATGGAACAAGCATAACAAAGGGTTATGGAACGGAAGAGCGACCTTTTGAAATTGCAAGTGAGGCACAATTTAATGATATTAAAAATGCGTTAGGGGCATATTTTGTGCTAACAAGTGATATAACATTTACAAATAATATAACTCCTATTGGTTCAAGTGATGCACCATTTACGGGTGTGCTTAATGGTGGCGGATTTAAACTTATAAATACTTATAAGAATAATATAAATGCAGATTGTTCTAATGTTGGCTTGTTTGGCTATGCAAATGGGGCAAAGATTTATAATTTAATTTTGCAATCTCCTAGCATTAAAACAACGGCAAATATAACAGTTTCAAATGTCGGTTTTGTTGCTGGCTATGCTGTTAATTGCGAGATTAAGCAAATTACAATTAATAATGGTAGTTTTACAACTTCTTCAACTTTAAACATAACAAATGGCGGTGCGATTGCGGGTTATGCGGAAGGTTGCGAGATTTCTAACATTGTTATAAATGGCGTAAGCATAAAAGGAGAGGCACTTAATCAAATTGGCGGTGTTGTAGGTTATGCTAAAAATGTTAAAATGAAAGAAATAACCGCTAAAAATGTGGAAATAAACGGAAATACAAACTTAGGTGGTTTGGTTGGTAAAGCGGAAAGTGTTACAATAAATGTGGCAAATGTTAATGTTACGATGCAAGTAAATGCAAATAACTCTAAGTTAGGTGCAGGCGGTTGTATAGGTAATGCTGATGGCTCTACAAATGTTTATTTTTGCGAAGTTTATGGGCAAGTTAAAGTTAATGAAAGTTATGTTGCTAATGAAGTGTGTGTTGGTGGCTTTGCTGGTAATGGCGGAAACTGGTTTGACAGTGTAACATATGCTTATGTAGAAGGAATGAGAATGGTTGGCGGATTTGTTGGTGGCTATCAATCAAACGCTAACTTTACAAGGTGTCATATGGCGGGCGAGGTTAAGTTTGCTTCTGGGCATACGCAAAACTATTTATATGCGGGCATTGCGAATGGATATGGTGCGTGGTCATCTTATGAAATGGTAGAAAGTGGGCAAAGAATTAGTGTTGACTTTGTGTCTAGCAAGGCGGTTGCGGAAATTAAGGTATTTAATGCTAGTTTAAGTCCGTATGGAATAGATGTGGCTATTCCTGCAATGGGTGAAAATGGTAAGTGTGGTTTTACAGTTGATGCTAATTTTAAGGACACTTATGCATCTATGGGTCTTTTAAGCGAAACTGCACCAAATGGTGTGGTTAGCAACTATGGCGGTATGATGATAAGGTTCAAAATGTCGGATGGCACATATAAATATGTTGCTACACTAGATAGGGCTAACTCATTATTTAGGTCAAATTTTGATATCAATTTGGATAATTACACATCATATCAAGACAATTTTGCATCAATGCGTGCAACTGATGAAAATGCGAATTTTGTGGTTCAATCATATGATAACAAAAATGTGGCAATTTGGCTAACTGTTTATGTTGATAATGCAAATGATTTTGAGCATTTAAGTTACATTATCAATGGTGGTGTGCCTGCAACGATTGGTGGTTATTATGTGAATATGCGTTCTTCTGCTACAATAAACATTGTTTTAAGTGCGGATATAGATTTAACAAGTGAAAGAGTTGTTTCTATTGGTGGTGAAAATGTTTATCTTAACAGAGTTGGCGGGTTGTCTGGTGGGGCAATGCTAAATCAGTTCTATGGTTTAGGTAATGCCGAGATGATGCCGTTTAGAGGAAGTTTTAACGGGCAAAATCATAAAATAAAAGTCAATATGAATATGCCTGATGCTTATAGTGTGGGCATAATCAATGTGTCTAACGAGCAAAGTTATGAAGTTTGCATAAAAGATTTAATTGTTGAAGGAACGATTGTTGGGCGAGAGCAAGTTGGTGTTTTAGGTTTCTTTGAGGGTTATAGAAGTTCTGGCACATTAAGGATATCTAATGTTAAGAACTATGCGAAGATAGGTGGATATAAATTTGTTGGTGGAATAGTTGGTAATTTGCACAATGTTGAGGCAACTATTGAGAATTGTCAAAACTATGGTGAGGTTTCTGGATTTAAATATAGAAATAGAAATTCATCTTATATTGCTGGTGTGATTGGTTCAAATAATGCTAGCAATACACAATTTACAAGTGCAATCACTATAAATGGTAGCAATGTAAACTATGGAAAGGTTACGGGAGATAGTGAAGTAGCAACATTTATTTCTGGGTTTGATGCTAGCACAATCACTGTGTCAAGTGGTGCGATGTATGGAACGGGCTATATTGTGAATGTTGGCGAAAGCGGAAAGGCTGTAAGCGTGAATGGTGCGGTTTATACGAGTGATGAAAATGGCGATATAAAACTTGCGTTTAGCGGAGTTAATGCGTTTAGTGCAATTCCTGCAATTTCTTATGTTGACCCTGTTACAAGTGCAACTTTTAATATAAATAAAAATGCCGATTTAAAATCTAGTGTTAAGTTGGTTTCTAAGGTAGAAATTGATGATGCGAATAATGTTTATGATTATTTAGATAGCAATTCAAATTGGGTTTTAAATGCGATTGTAACATTTAATGATGGAAGCACAAAGGTGATTGCTCTTAGTCATAATTTAACTAGCGAGCAATTAGCGGGCAACGAATTGGTGTTTACAAATGTTACACTTAGCAATGCTGAATATAATGTAAGTTATACAAAGACTTTAAAGCGAATGACTGCATTATATGAAAATTATGTTAATGCTTATAATGCTATGATAAATGGCGGAAATGGCACAAATGAAAGTTATAAAGAACTTGGTGAAAATGCTTATAATTTATATAATCAAATTAATGGCGGATTAAATAGTTTAAGCACTTATGGCAAGGAAAGAGCTGTGCAATATTTAACAAATCAAATTACAAATGTTGTTGGTTTAGATTCTTGGACAAGTGCGGGCGATTGGTTTAGTAAAATTGTTTCTTCTATTGATGAAAGCAGTTTAAATGGCGTGTTTGTTGATTATGGAAAGACAAGTGTCCAAAAAGATGTTGTTTTAACTTTTGTTGATGGTTCTACAATGACAAAAACATTAAATTTTGCTATAACAAAGGGTTCAACTTTGGTTGCAAATGCTGTTGCTGAGGGCTTTGAAATTAAGGTTGGCGAAACGGTTGTTTATTCTTATGAAAAGGCAATAGAAATAACTTATAATAAGAAGGATATAACGAACATTGTCATAGGCGATGAAAGAACATTCACTTTTGATGGTAATGCAAAAAGTGTTAGTGTTGTGTCATTTAGTGTTTTAAGTGGCGATGAAGTTGCGCTAAATTTAAGTTACAACGGAAAAGAAAGTGCGGTTAATGCGGGAAGTTACGAGATTAAGGTCGGAAGTTTAAGCGGAAAAGATGCAATTTTCTATAATGTTCCTACATTAGTTTTGGGCGAACTTGTGATAAATAAACTTGCAGTTAATTTTGATATTGTGGGTGGATTGGAGTTTGTTTATAATGGGCAAAATCAAAAGCTTGAGTTTACGGTTTCAACTGTAAGTGATTATGTTATAAGTGAAAGTGAATATGATGTAAAATATTCTTCAACTTCTTATGATAGCAATGTTGCACCTAAAAATGCGGGTGAATATGTGATAAGTTTAGTTTTGAGTGATAACTTTAAAATAAATTCTTCCTCTTCACTTTCTTACAATTTTAGCATTGCACAAAAGACTATTGAAAATTTTGATTTAGCACAAAGCAGTTTTATTTATGATGCAACTGAAAAAGAATTGAATTTCATTTTTGGTGAAGATTGTGGCGTTGTTGCTGGGGATGAGATTGTTGTAACAGATTATGCAATTTATAATGAAAACAATGCAACTGTTAATGCAATAGGATTTGGCAACTACACTGTTAAAATTTTGCAAATAAACAATGAAAATTATAAGTTAAGTGACAATTTAATTAAATCATTCAATATTGAAAAGGCAAACATTATAATTAAAGTTGGAAATGGTTCAAGCGTATATGGCGATAAGATTGATTTTAGTCAAGTTGAAACAAGTGTTGTAAGCGGACAAATTTATAATAATGATAATTTGCAATTAAGCGTTGTTAAGGCAGATGGCAATGTTGTTGGCGATTACGATTTAACAATAAATTATAACAATGCAAATTATAATGTGGCAATAGAAAAAGGAACATATTCTATAACCAAGAGAAATGTTGTTATAAATTTTGCCGATTTAGATTTAGTTTATAATGGCGTTGACCAAAGTGCAAAAGTTTTAAGTGTTGATTTGGAAAATGTTGTTGATAATGACAATGATTTATTCATTTTTGAAATTTTAAGCGGTGAAAATGCAGTGATTGCTCAAAATGCGGGTTTTTATAAGGTTGCACTTGTGCAAAATGAATATATAACTCAAAATTACAATTTTACAACTGACACATATAAAGATTTTGAAATTGCAAAAGCAAATTTAAGCATAGCAATGCAAAATGCAACACTTAACTTTAAACAACAAATGGATACGAGTGCGTTGTCTTATGTTGTAAATGGAAATTATGAAAGTATTGAAAATATAATTTCTATAACTCCTTATGTAATTATAGATAACAACAAATTTAGTGGTGAGTTGGCAAATCAAAATGCTGGACAATATGAAATAAATGCCGATTTTGCAGATGCAGGTTCAAACATTTTAAGCAATTATGATGTTAAGGTTGTTAAAGCAGTTTTAACTATTGAAGAAAAGCAGACATACATTAAAGCGCAAAATATGAATGTGGTTTATAATGGAAATGCAGTTCAATTTGTTGCTGAAATGTTCACAAGCGAAAACGAGAAGTTGAAAGATGCTGAAATTGATTATGTTATCAAATTAAATGGCGAGATTGTTAGCGAAATTAAAGGTGCGGGCAATTATGTTGTTGAAGTTAGCGGAAATGCGGGCGAAAATTACGAGATTGCAACGGCTACATTCACTGTGGTTGTAGAAAAGAATGCAGTTTCTGTTGAGTTTGGTAACTTAGATGTAACTTATAACAAGCAAAATCAAATGCCAACTATAAGCGTTAGTGCAGAGCAAGGTTTAGATGTAAACGGGCTTTACAATGTGGTTGTTAAATTAAATGGTAATGCCGTTGAAAGTGCAGTAAATGCTGGAAATTATGTGGTTGTTGTGGAACTTGTAGATAGTGAAAACTTTAAGTTTGCAAATTCAAACACTGCACAATTTGTAATTGCTAAGCAAAAGTTAAATATTTTAATTGAAAGCAAAACTATTGTTTATGGTGATGAATTTGATTTAAATAGCATCAATACAACAATTTTAAGTGGCACGCTTTATGATGGCGATGACTTAAATATTGTGCTTTTAAAAGATGATGGATTAGATGCAAACGAATATGAAATAGGTGCAACTTATTCAAACGAGAATTACGATGTTACATTTACAAAAGGAACGCTAAAAATAGAGAAAAAAGCGGTAAATGTAGGTGAAAAGGTTAATGAAAACTTTGTTGATTTAGAAGGTGTTTCAAATGTAATTTATAATGCAAATTTTGATTATAATTTATTAAAACCTAAGGATGAATTGGCGGGAATTGTAACTTATAAATATTTGGATGAAAATCAATATCAAATTGAATCAATTAAAAATGCAGGTTCATATTATTTGCGTGTTGATTTAGTGGATGCAAAAAATTATAGATTTACTTCAACTGATGATGCATTTATGCTATTTAACATAACAGTTGAAAAGCAAAAATTAAGTTTAGAAATTGTTGTTACAAATAAAGTTTATAATGGTAATGCAATAGAAATTAAATCAGTTAAAGCGAATGGTGAAGATATTGATAAATCACTTTATAAATTAACATTCAAGCAAGGCGAAAATGTGCTTGCGAATGCTCCTAAAAATGCGGGCAGTTATAGCGTTATTGTTGTGGAAACAGATGCGGAGAACTATCAGTTTGAAAATAATAGTGCGAATTTTGAAATAGAGCAAAAAGAAATAACTTGCAATATTGAATACACTGAAACTTTCTACAACAGAAATGTACAAAAGCCACAAATTGAAATGGTTGGTAATGTTGGTGCGGATGATATATCTTTTGATGTTGTTTATACTGGCGGAGATTTAGTTCAAAGCGGAAATTATAGCGTAAGTGTTAATGCTATAAGTGGCGAAGATAAAGACAATTATGTATTTAATGCAACTTCATTTAATTATGAAATTAAAGCAATTAATGCGGTTGTTAAAGTGGCAAATCCAAAAGTTTCATATTTGGGTAAGCAATTAACACTTGGCGATATAGGGTTAAGCGTTGAAAGCGAAAATCTAGAAATTGTGGCTGATGATTATAGTGTTAGCGACCTTCCAACAAATGTGGGTGAATATAGCATTCAAATTAATTCATTAAATAGCAATATTATTTTAAATGTTGATTCGTTCAATATTGAAATTGTAAATGCTAAAATTACAGGAATAGTTTTGAATGATAACACATTCACTTTTGATGGAAATGCGAAGTCTTTGCTTGTAAGCGGATTAACATTAAGCGATGGAAATGTTGCAAATGTTGTTTATGAAAACAACAATCAAATTAATGCGGGAAGTTATGTTGTTACTGCAACAATTACCGCACCGAATTATGAAACATTAATTTTAAATGCAAATTTAATTATTGAAGTTTATAATTATGAAGTAGAATATGCTGGCAACTCAGTTTACACATATAACAAAACGGCACAAGGAGATGAAGTTGCTCCACATTCAAATGAAAATATTGCAAATTTGATTAGCATTAGGTATGTGGGTGTTGGAAATGATTACGATAGTGATGAAAAACCAACAAATGCAGGTTCTTATAAGTTGATTGTAATTTCTAACAATGTAAATAATGTAGAAATTGTGAATAGTGAAAGAGAATTTATAATTAATAAATTAACATTAAATTTAGCAAATTTAAATGCTCAAACTACAACATTTAATGGCGAAGTTCAACAATATTCATTTAACATTGTTGGTGTCATTCAAGGCGATGAAATTATTTTGGATGTAACTTATAACAATAGTGTAGATTTACCTATAAATGCAGGTTCTTATAGTGTTAAAGTTGTTGGTGTAGCGGGCAAAGATGGCGAAAATTATAGAGTTGCAGAGAGTAATAGCACGGCAACACTAATTATAGAGAAAAAAGTTATAAATGTAACTGCAAATGAACTAACAAAGGTTTATGGCGAAAATGATGGCGTGTTGTCTTATGTGGCAGATGAATTATGTAAGGAAGACAAATTTACTGGTGTGTTAGAAAGAGAAGCGGGCGAAAATCAAGGCACTTATGCTATTTCAATCGGTTCTTTAACCGCTGGCGAAAATTATCAAATTATATTTAATTCAAATTCTTATATCATTAAACCACGCACTTTAAGTGTGGAAGCGGTTCAAACAAATTTTGTTTATAATGGTAAAGTAATTAATCCTCAACTTATTATTGGAAACATTGTTACAACTGATAGCGATGTTTATACACTAGAATATGTTGGAGATAGAAAGAATGCTGGAACATTTACGGTTAATATTGTTGTAAATAATAGAAATTATTGTCTTGCGGATGCCTTTAATGGTGTTCAAATTACAATAGAGAAAAAAGATGCAACAAGTGCAATTATTGGGCTTTTTGAAGATGAAAGCACATATAATGGCGAAGAACAAGAAATTATTGCAATGCTTGATGATGTAGATGGCATTAGTTTGCAATATGAAGTAGCGTTCAAGTTTAAGGGCGAAAGCGTTAATAAGATTGTTAATGCTGGAACATATGAGGTTATAGTTTCAATTAATGAAGCAAATTATAAAGGTACAAAGACATTTACGTTCAATGTAAACAAAGCGGAAAGAGTTGCAGAGCAAATTCAATGCATTGCTTATAGTGATAGAATTGTTCTAACTAAAATAGATGGTGCATTATATGCAATAAATGAATATGCTTATCAAATTTCTAACGAGTTTACAAACCTTAAAGCAAACACTGCTTATGTTATAAGGATTAAAGTGCAAGAAAATGAAAATTATAAAGAATATAATTATGATCCAATTACTGTAACAACAACATTTAGTGCTTCATTATTTAATGAAATGCTAGATAATTTTGGCGAGAAATTCACACTAGATAAACTTGGCGAATTAAAGGCAATTTATAATGCTTTTGCAAATTTAAGCGAAGAAGACAAAGCAGTTGTTAATGTGGATAAATATAACGATTTAATTAATCAATTTAAAGATTATATTGAAAGTGTGCAAAACGAAACAAACGAAGCAGTTAAGGCATCATCTCTTGCATTTGGTGGATTAAATTTAGTTAAATACATTGGTGCTGTGCTTGCACTTGTGGCATTTGTAAGTATTTTAAGAAGGAGCGTAAGAAGATAATATGATAAATAGCAATAAAGTTAAATTAAATAAAATTTTATGCATTTTAGTTCTTTGCATTTCAATGCTTGTGCTTTTAACAAGTTGCGGAGAAAAAACTTTTAGCGAAGATGACTATCTTTCCGCTCTTCAAAAAACTGAAAGTGCAACAACTGTAACACAAGTTATAACTGTAACTGATAGTGGTGTTTTGGCTAGTGAAGTTAGGATTGAAATAAAAACACAAGAAGACAAAATGCAGGTTCAAACACATAAGAAAATGCTAAATAATGATTTAGCGGGCGATGATTATGTAGAAGAAAACGAAATAGTTTATTTCTATAATAATGAAAAATATTTTAAAAATGGCGATGTTTGGACAAAAGAACAAGGAACTTATGAAAGTTCTGTTGAAAAGTTTAAAATAAATAAAGAAGATTTAAGCGAAACAGATTTTACAAAAGTTGCAAAAAATGATGAAAATGTGCTAACTGCAACAATTAAAGATAGTGCATTAAAAACAATTTTTGGTGAAGAGTTTAATGGCAAAAACTGCTTAGTTAAAATAACACTAAACAAAAATGGCGAACTTGTATGTGTAAATTTATCTTACAACTCAGCAACAGATAAAAATGTTAAAATGGAAACAACTTATCTTTATGATAGTGTAACAGTTGAATTGCCAGAAATTGCTTAATTGTTAGAAAATTTTAAACTGAAATGGCATTTAATGCTAGAATAAAATTAAATAGAGATATAATAAAAGGTTATCCAAAAATAAATAAATTGGATATCCTTTTTTGTCTTTAAAATTAAAATAAATAAATTGCTTTGCATTTTTGCCTAAAAATGTGTATAATTAAGGTATGAAAATATTTAAAATTATTTTAAATGTGTTTTTATGGATTTTTATCGTTTTAATGCTTTTTGCCTTAATTATAAATGTTTACTTTTTGTATCAAGTAAAAGTAAATGGAAATGATAGGGCAACCTTTTTTGGCTACGCCTATCAAATTGGCAAAAACAACAGTATGCAACCAACGCTAAATCCAAACGATTTTATTATAACAAAAGAGCAAAATAGTTATAAAGTAGGCGACATTATCACATTTGTGTCAAAAGATACCAATAAGATAACAACTCACAGAATTGTGCAAATAACAGAAAATGGCTTCATTACTCGTGGTGATTATGAGTTTGTTTCGGGTGATGATAAGGAAATAACAAAAGCGGACATTATAGGCAAGGTCGTGGCAGTTTTGCCAAAGGGTGGCACAGTTTTGGTTATAATGCAAAATCCATTAGGTGCATTTATAATTATTGCAATTATTGTTGTGTGCTTTTTCCTTGTGCAAAGCTTATCTAAAAACAACCAAGACAAGCAGAATGACAAAAATTAAGATAAAAGAAAAATCTAATTCATTATAATTGTTCCCAAATAATTTGGCACTATAAAATTTTTAATATGTTTATGTTTTACAAAATAAAACAACCACTAAAAATGCGGTTAAATGCCGTTTTAGTGGTTGTTTTTCAAATAAGATTTACAACTTTTTTGCACTAAAATAAAATGCACTATTGTTAATTGTCTTGGAGTTTATTGCACGCTACAAAAAGTTGCAATGAAATTTTTTTAGAGTTTTTATAGATTATTTGCTTACAATAAATTCAACTTCAATGTTTGCTGTTATCTCAATATCTTTATAAGTTAGATTTGGGTTGCTTTCATTTAAATTTGTATTTTGCTCTTCTATTGTTTCCTTGTTTAGATAATTGTTTAATTCGTTTCCGTTTTCATTTTGTTTTAGGTCGCTTATAATTTCATTATTGTCGTTTTGAACAGGCTTAATTTCATCTTTTGCTTCAAGTGTTGCTATATCACTATTTCTTGCATTTATGGTGCTGTTTAATGAAACTGATAATTTATAAGGGCGATAAAAATAATTTTGCTCTTTTATGCTCTTTATTGTTAGGTGCATATCTCTATCAATTAATGCTGATGCCTTTGTTTGTGCATCACTAAGGGCAAGTGATAGGGCTGAATAATATTTATTTGAATCATCTTTTAAATAATATTCAACATTATTTATATTTGTCCCGCCATTAACTAAAATTAAATCTATAATGTCATTTATAGCATTCAAATTTTCTGTTGTAAGTTCGTAATTAGAATAAATTTCATAACCTGTTAAATGCTTTTCATTTTCATAGTTATAAATAGGATAGCAGTTGTAATAAGTTGAAACAACATTGTAATCTTTTAAAGCACTTAAAAGCGTTTTTGCTTTTGCTTGATGTGAAGTGTTTGCGTTTGTCATTGTGTCCGCCAAAGTCTCAATGGCAAAACATATCTTTGCGACTTCTGGCGTAACTGAAATAACGCCATTGCCCGTAACCTTAATTTTTTGTTTGTCTTTTGGCTTCTCTTTATCTTTTTTGTCGTTGTCCTCTTTAATGTTTTCCCCATTTATAATTGGCTCGCCCATAGGCTCATCTAAAATTAAGTTCTGTGTGGCGTTGGGCGCTGTTAAATCAACTTTACAATAATTAATGCTTTTTTGCAAACTTGCCGTGCCGTTTAAACCTATGGCAATGGTCGCTAAAATTAATGCGCCTATAAAAGCAAATAAAATAAATTTATAACATTTTTTCATTTTGATTAATTCTCCTTCATATGTTTAGTTTGTTTAAAAGGAAAAGTTTTATGTTATATTAATTTTAATTATTTTGCTTAATTTTGATTGATTATTGCTTTTTATAAATTATAATGGTATAATGTGAAATGAAATTAAAGGGAAAGAAAATAAATGAAATTTGATGTTATTGGTTGTAGCACATCGTGGAGCAGTAGACCCACAAGTTGCTATTTGTTAGATGAACATATTATGTTTGATTGTGGTGAAGGCTCAACGAAACCACTGGTACATTTTTATGGTAGTGAAATGTTTATGAAAGTTGATTATATTTTTATAACGCATTATCATACGGACCACATTTTTGCTATTAATCAGTTTTTATCTCAAAGAATAATTTTCCATCCGAACAAAGACCAAAAGCGGTTGACAATTTTCGGCATTAAAGGTTTGAAAGATGTTCTTGTTAAACTTTTTTCCTTTGCTCTTAAAAAAGAAATCAATATGGAAGATTATGTAAATATTGTTGAAATAGAAGATTTTTCAAAACCCATAAAAGTGGGCGAATACGAAATTATGCCATTCCCACTTCATCATGGTAATTTTGACAACTGCGGATTTGCCATAAAACAAAACAACTTTGTGCTTGGCTACACGGGCGACACCGCATTTGATAACAACCTACTTAAAATGGCAAAATACTGCAATGCCCTTGTTTGTGATGTAAGTGGCTACGAAAACAAACCCAACCATATGGGGGTAGAAGGTTATAATGAACTTAAAAAATTGTTCCCGCAAAAAAATTTATTTGCCGTGCATTGTAGCGACCCAGTTTATTTTGGTGCGGAAAAATTAGGCTTAAATAAATTAGATTCAGGCAACTGCCTAAAAATTAAGGATAACCAAATTGTAAAAAGCTTAATAATTCAATCAAACAATGAAAAATAAATAGAAAGATGCTTCAACCAATAAAAATCAACAAAAATTTGCCTTAAATTGAATTAACAACTTTATCAAAATTTGATTAAAATAAATCTATTTAATTATTTAATTTAAGTGCAATTATATAATTTGGACAAAATTTAGAAGATAAAATTTAATAATAAAAATTAGAATAACGAAAGTTATCCACATAAAAAATTAAAAAATGTGGATAACTTTTTTTGACAAAATTTAGAAAAGTTGTCTAAAAAAATGAAAAATTGGCAAAAAATGGGCAAAAAACCAAAATTTTTTCAACTTTTTTCAAAAAAAAATGCCCAAAATGCTTGCAAATCGGCGGGGGGGGGCACTATAATAAATAGTGCATTAATTGTGTATAACTTTTCGTGCTTACGCACGACAAACAATAGAAATGTCATGCTGTGTATAAAATTGCAACTGTGGATAACAATAAATTTGTTGCAGTTTGGGGTTTTATTTAAGTCGCATTTGTTTTAATGCAATTAAATTTATTATTTTAGCACATAATAAATTTGATGTACTTTTAATGTAAAAAATTTATTTCACAAAACAAGTCCAAAAGGGGAAAGGCATCTGTGAAAAATTTTTGTGTATTTTAAAAATTTAGGAGGTGTGTAATGGAAGTTAATAATTCAAATAATAAAAAACATAAAGGTAAAAAAATTTACATAATTGTAGGCTTTGCTATATTGGCACTTTTTTCGCTAGTTGCTGGCTTTACTTTTGCGTGCTTTACAGACAGTAAAGAGATTACTGGCATAACTTTTAGTTTTGGGCAAATTAAGGTTATATATTTAGATTCAGATGGTAATGTGGTAGATAGAAACGAGTTATCTATAAACACAAAAATGAATCAAACTGCAAAAACTTATAAAGTTGGAGATGTTGTTAATTTAAGTGGATATTTGGGCTTAGATGCAGATTCTTTCAGTTCATATTTAAGGCTACAAGTTTTTGCAGACTTTAAAAATGCGGATGGAACAAATTATTCACCAGAATCAGTTTATACCACTTTTAAATTTCAAGAAGGGTTTAACAACGCTCTTGCAAGTGCCAGCCAAAACTTAATGCAAAATGGCGGTAATGATAAGGCGTGGTATAGTGTTGAAAATAATAATTATATCTATTTAGGTAATGTGGTAACATCTAGGCAAAAGTTTACCGAAAATGTAACAGAATATGATAATTCTAACCTTTATAATTATAATGGTACATCTATTACAATAACAGACAATATGATTGCCAATGAAATAAATGGGAAAACTGTTGACTTAACTTTCGTTTGCCAAGCACTAGTTCAAAAATTAAATCCGCTTGAAAATATGGACAATGGTTATACTCAAACTAATGCCAATAACATTGCAAATTTAAATTGGGCTTCTTACTTTACAGATGATTATGGTCTAGTTCAATCTACGCAAGTTGTAGCTTCATCAACAGATAGCACGGCAAAAACTGCAACGCTAACAAAGAAGTTTGATAACATTACAGGCTATGTGGATACCCCAGAATATATTGTAAAACCAAATGCAGATGGCACTGCCACTATTGGTTCAATATCTTATACTAACTTAAACCCAAATGCCGTATATGTGGCAACCCGCCAACGCTTAACTCCCGCTTTTACTGCTAATTCAAGTAGCGTTTATAAGGTTACAGCGTTCGCAAGTAAAGCTTTTAATGGTTGTAAGTTAATAACGGGCATCTATCTTCCTAAAACTTTAACTTCTATTGGTAGCTCGGTATTTGAAAATTGCACCGCTTTAAATAGAGTAGATTGTTATAGTTTTGATACTTGGATGAATATAAGCTTTAATTCTACACCATTGTCTGTAGCAGAAAATTTATATTTTGAAGATAAAAGCGATGCCAATAATAAAACAGAATTAAATTTATCAAATTATTCTAAAATAAACTCTTATGCCTTTTATAATTGGCGTAATTTGAAATCTGTAATTTTATCAGACAACCTAACAAGTATAGGAGGTTCTGCATTTTATGGATGTGAAAATATAAAAGAATTACATATAAAAGATATAGAGAGTTGGTTAGAGGTGGATTTTGAAGATTGTTATTCTATTCCGCTATGCTATTCAAGTAATGCAAAATTGTTTGTGGGTGATAAAGAAAAGCAAGAAATAACTGCGGAAGATTTTGGTAACATAACAAGTATAGGAAGTTATGCATTTGCTTGTTGTTGTAGTCTAACGAGTGTAACTATACCAGAAAGTGTAACAAGTATAGGGAATTATGTATTTGCTTATTGTAGCAATCTAACAAGTATAAC
>DJPS01000031.1:642-824 GCA_002438625.1 Christensenella sp. UBA6406 | reverse complement strand
TGTAGCAGTCTAACAAGTGTAACTATACCAAATAGCGTAACAACTATAGGAAGTTATGCATTTGAAGGATTTTATGGTAGTGCTCTAACAAGTGTAACATTTGGTGATAATTCAAAGCTAACAAGTATAGGAAGTGACGCATTTTCTAGATGTAGCAGTTTAACGAGCATAACTATACCAGA
>DJPS01000031.1:293-602 GCA_002438625.1 Christensenella sp. UBA6406 | reverse complement strand
CAGAAGGAGTAACAAGTATAGGAGGTGATGCATTCTTTTATTGTAGCAATCTAGCAAGTGTAACGATACCAAGCAGTGTAACAAGTATAGGATATGCTGTATTTGCTGGATGTGAAAATATAAAAGAATTACATATAGAAAGTGTGGCAAGTTGGGTAAGTGTAAAATTTAATGGTCCGCAGTCTAATCCTCTATATCATGCAAGTAATGCAAAGTTGTTTGTGGGTGATAAAGAAAAGCAAGAAATAACTGCGAAAGATTTTGGTAACATAACAAGTATACCTGAATATGCATTTTATGGCTGTAGCA
>DJPS01000031.1:0-188 GCA_002438625.1 Christensenella sp. UBA6406 | reverse complement strand
GTATACCTGAATATGCATTTTCTAGATGTAGCAGTCTAATAAGTGTAACTATACCCAATAGCGTAACAAGTATAAAAAGGAATGCATTTTCTGGCTGTAGAAGTCTAACAAGTGTAACATTTGAAAAAGGCTCGCAACTAGCAAGTTTAGGAAGTTATGCATTTTATGGCTGTAGCAGTCTAACAAGT
>DJPS01000056.1:22008-23661 GCA_002438625.1 Christensenella sp. UBA6406 | reverse complement strand
TTTTAAATGGTGATATCCTATAAGTAATTTGAAGTGCTAATTGGCGATTGCTTTTGGCGGGGTGTTTAAAGCGATTATGTTGCAATCACGAAAGATTTAAGGAAGGGGAAAGAATTATGGAACAAAAGATGTATGATTATGATAAATTAACTAAATTGATTCAATCAAATATTGATAAAGGTTTAGTTATTGAGACTAATTCAAATGTTATGAAAGTTGAAAATGATGTAACTTTTAATGTGGATGATGCGAATAAATTATTCCATTATTTCAAATTCAAAAATGGAAAGGTTTATCTTTTTTATGTTAAAAAGCTTTTGGATAAAGATGGAAATGTATTGCTTGAAAACAATTTTTGCAATATAAATTATTCTGTTTATGATATCTTTTTTAATGTGTTTGGTAAAGATGTGGCAAGGCGTTATGCAAAATGGAGTGCGATTAGAGATAAAGAAATGGAGAGTAAAAGCGGAATGGGTTTAAATTTTTAAAGATAAATTTTTATCATTTTGCAATTTAATTTTAGTTTTATTTGTTGGTTTGGTAGCAAATTATTTAAGGTGCATTTGATTGAATTTTGCATCTTTTTTTGTTCTTCAATTTAAATTATTTCATTTTATAAAAATTAAAATGACATTTTAAGCGGTTGTTATTGTAAAACAAATTTGCTAAAATTGGGGTTAAAAAAGTGTAAATATACTAAATATGGACATAAATTTACTAATTTTGGCAATTTTTTTAAAGAAAATGCTTATAAAGTATTGATTTTTACATATAAATATGATATAATTCTAACACTTAAAAGAGTTAAAAGCGGGGCAAAACAAAATTTGCCTTTAAACGCTATAAATTTTTAAGTATTAATTGCAAAGTTAAATAATTTTGAAAAAGTTTTAAAATCTTGTCATAATTATTTTAAATTTGGCAAAAAATAAATGTAGATAAATCAGTTTTTAAATTTACCTTTATTTAGGATAATGGGGTTAGGTTTAGAGATAGGCTGATTAATTATGAAGATTGATTTTAATTAAATGTAAATCAATTTAAATTAGGAGATAAAAAAATGATAGGTAATTTAAGTCTAGTTCAATATCAATATGTTAGTTTGTTAGTTTTTGTTGCTTGTGCAGTTGTGCTTGCGGTTGTTTGCGTTACACTATTCAATAAACTTGCGGGTAACAAGATTGTTAAGAATGCTAACAAGCAAATTGCGTATATGAATATGGACGATGACAGCGATGAATGCACAGTGGAAGGCATAAGTTTGCTTGCTAAGAGAAAATATTTAGTTTCTAGCGAGAACAAGGTTAAGCCACAAGTTTATACACTTATCGCAACTGAAAGTGCAAGGTTATGCATTAATCACATTAACAAAGAGATTCATAAAGGTGAAACGATTGAGTTAAGTGATGGTGATACGATTTGCAGTTTAGATGAGAATGTTCTTTTAGTTGCATAGTTTTTTGCGGTGCAAGAATGATAAAATGAAATGATTAAAATTGGGCGGGTGCGGTTTGCATTCGCTTTTTTGCTATTTTTATTTGTGTTTCAATTTGTTTTAAATTTGAATTGTAATTTATATTTGTTTTTTCAATTTTATTTTAATTTAATTATATTCCGCTTTTTAATTTATTTTGCCATTTATTTTGGTAA
>DJPS01000056.1:2667-21906 GCA_002438625.1 Christensenella sp. UBA6406 | reverse complement strand
AAAAAAAATTAGATTTAACAAAATTTGTTGGTTATTTTGTTGCGAAAAAAGAAATAATTTTATATAATTAAAGTAGTTAAAATTTAAATAAATTCAATTTGCATTTTTTAATTAACAATAAATCTAATTCAATAAGCATAAAAAGGAGTAAAAGATTATGAGAAAGGCTTCTGGGGAAAAGATTAAAAATTTTTGGTTACTTGGCTTTTTGGCGGTTATCTTGGGTGTGGGCGTGCTTGCGAGTGTGGGTGCGTTTGTGTTTGGTTTTGGGAATCAACGTTTAGCACTTAAAAATGGAGCGAATGGAGCGGGGAGCGGTGTGGAGATTGGCTCTTCACTAAGCGAAAATACTGGTGATTTAGATTTATTAAGTGATGATGAGTTATGGAACAAAGCGTATCGCTATGAAATTTCTAATGCTGTTGGCGGGGGATTTTCTATTGTTGGATATATGGAAGATGACAATGCTGATGTGGATGATAGGGATTTGGCAGATAGTGAAGAGAGAAGTTATAGTCTTAGTGGAGATGTTGGCGTTGGATTTGGCGAGATAATGGATTTGATAGATGATGACAGGGCAATCAATAAAGATGATATCAATCCTATGTATGCTGATGCGGTGATAAACTTTAAGGATGTTACATACAGTGGAAATGCATATCTTAAATTTTGCAATGGTTATTATGTGCTATCTGGTTTGCTAGATTGTTTAAGTTATTCAATATTTGGGCTTATATATATAAATAATGCAAATATAATGATAGATAATGCAACTTTTTCAAATAATGGGGCAAGTGTTTCATATTTGGTTAGAAGTTTTGGGGAATCTAACATAAGCATAAATAATAGCAAATTGGGTTGTAGTGCGGTTGTTGTGTCTAGTTTTGGCAATGTACATATGAGTGTGGGCAACAGTGAGATAGTTTCTGCGGGTGCGAGTGCGATTGAGGTTGTTGGTAACGATGTTTCAAGGGCGTTTGTCAGTGGCACGAGTTCAGTGATTGAAGGTGCAGAAGTTGGCGGTGGAGCGTTATACATTGAGAAGTGTAAGGCGGACATATGGCGTGGCAACTTTAAGAATGCTGTTGGGTATGGCATTAAGGTGAACGGTGGCGAGTTGCAACTTAGTGGCACGCCTGTGATTGAGGGCAAGGATGCGGACATATGGACAAATGAGACGATTAGTGCATCAAGTGGCGATTCTATGTATTTAGGTGCGGAAGTTCGTGTGCTTTATGATATGGAGGCGAATGCGAGTGCAGGCGAAGGTGGCAATGGCAGAGTGCGAGTTGTTAAGGGTGTAAATAATTATAATGCGCATCTATTTAAGTGCGTAATTGAGGCGTATGATTTCCATAGGTTGGATACGGATTTATTTATGGAAAAATATTATTGCATTACATATAATTCAAATTTAAGTGATGCGACAGAAGAAGTTGAAGAAAAAATAAATTCATCTTTGCCGATTGATTCTAATCATTATTTTATGAATGATAGGGTATATCTTAAATTTTTGGATAGTTCAATAAGATTAAGTTATGCATTTAAGGGTTGGAGCAAGGATAAGGATGCGGTTTCAGCGGTTTATGATAGTGCGAATAATTTTATTGTTGTGGCAAATGAAGATATAGAAGTATTTGCAATTTGGGAGCCTGTATCATATAGGATTTATTATGAAGGTGTTTTGGATGCGACAGTGAACGACAATCCAACCACATATACGACAGTGGATAGGGTTGTGCTTAAAGATCCGATTAAGCAATATTATAGATTTGTGGGCTGGACATATGAAGGTGTAACAGAGCCTATGAAAGAAGTTGTTATAGAGAAGGGCAGTTCTGGGGTTAAGGTTTTCACTGCGAGATTTGAGATTGCTACATATAGAATCAATTATCATAATATAACAGAGAATGAAGTTATAATGCTTTTTAAGAAGACAGCGTATAGCATAAATGATGATTCATATAAATTAAATCTTTCCGAATTTATGGTTGGTGGTTATTCTGTATTTGGAATATATTATGATAAGGATATGACGCTATCTTGTGATGGAGATGTGTTGCATTTTAGGCTTAGCGAACTTGCACAAAACAGTGTGGCATTTAGGCAAAGTGAGAACGAGATTGGCAAAGACATTGACATTTACATAGATGCGAGAAGGTTTTACAATGGTGAAGGTGAAGGAACAGCTGATTCTCCTTATATAATGGATGAAGCGGTGCAATTTGCTAACTTGCTTAGTGGGTTAAAGGTTAAGAATAAAAATATATATCTTGCCTTTAATAAAGATATAGATTTGAGTTCTGCGACAGTTGGCGAGATAACTGGTGTGCTTAGCAATATTGAGATAGATGGCAGGGGGCACACGCTTAAAGTTGGCGAGTTAAATTCTTTTGGTGGATATAGTGCGGTTATTCCATATGCGAGCAATGTTGTTATAAAGAATTTAGTGCTTGAAAGTGATGGCGTTATAGTTAAGCGAAATTATAATGGTGGGAGCATTAAGGTTGGCACGCTTATAGGGTTTGGACAAGGTATTAAGTTGCAAGGCATTATAAATAGGGTCAATTTAAAGGTTGTTACATACGAGATTGGCGGGGCAATTATATCTCATTATGTTTCTAATTTGGTTTGCAAATTGGGCGGAGATTGTAATGCTGTTGATAATGTTAGCAACTTTGGTGGCGTTGAAGTTGTATTGAACGATGGCAGGAATGTGGAGTGCTATGTAAGTGCGTATGTGGCAGATGCGAGCAATGCGGTTATAGTGAATTGCGTAAATAATGGAGAGATTAGGGTGTATTCTAATGTTGTACCTAATTATCAAACAATGATTTATGCGGGTGCTATGGCGAATTTAAATGGCGGAAGTTGTGTGCTTAATTCAATTAATTATGCCGATATAAAAGTTAAGCAATTAAGCGATTGCTGGGCTGTTGTAAGTGGCGTTGCTAATGTTATTGGAAATGGTGCGGTGATAAATAATGTTGCAAATTGTGGCAATGTTGAAGTTTTAAACGGGCAAGGCAAGGCTTTTGATAGGGGCTTTAATTCTAGCATTTATTTTAGCGGAGATTTAGAGTGCAGTGTTAAAAATGCGTATTCTAGCATAGATAACAACGCATATATTTATGATAGTAATAAAAAGACATTTGTTAAAGCTGAAAGCGGGGCGATTAGGCTGGTTAGTGATAAGGAATTGACAGGTGGCGGGCTTATAAAATTATTAAATGCAAATATTAAAGAGGTTGATGAGTTGCTTGCAAGTTTGAATGAAAAAGTTGAAAGCAAGTTAAATGAAATTAATAATTCTGCAAATAATTTGGAAAATGCATCTGCTGATGGATTAGGTGGCGAGTTTGGCGATTTGGATTTGGAAGATGATTATTTATTCAATTTCAATTTTGAGGAGGATGAACCGCTAGATTATGTTACGTATAGCGATGTTGTGGCTGGAAAGTGGTTTGTTTCAGCGGAAAATGGTTTGCCAACGCAAGAAAGGACGCTTATTGTTAAGTTTAACTTTGGTGGTGTGCTTGATAACTTCCAAAGGGTTTATAAGGTTAGCGAGTTAAATGGGAATTTAAATGCAATATTTAATAAATATGTTCCGCTTTCTTATAAAAAGCACTTCTTTATGGGTTGGTATATGGATGACAAGTTTGAAGCAAAGGCTGATTTAAATGGCTTTGATGGTGAAAGTGTTACGCTGTATGCGAAGTGGGAAGCACTTAGCGACAGGGTCAATAACTGTATGTTGATTATTATAATACTTGAAATTTTAATCCTTGCAGTTGTTGCGTTAATGATTTATTTGATAGATAAGAAAAAACCTGTTACATTTATTGTTAATGGCAAAATTGTGGAGCAAAAAGATTATGCAAGAAGATGCGAGATTGAAAGACCAACAGAAAACTGCACGGGCGAAATTTGGTTTACGGATGAGTGTGGAAAGAAAGTTTTCACAAGTTGGAAAATGCCATATTATCCGCTTAACTTGTGGCAATTTGAAAGTGAAGTACAAAAAAGAAAAGAACAGGAATATAAAGATAGATTGCACTTTGAGCAAATGGCAAAGGCTGAACTTGAAGCGATGGATAAGCAAATTATTGAAAAGCAAAAAGAGAAAGCAAGGTTAAGTAAAGAGCAAAAAGAGAAAGATAAAATTGAAAGAGAGAAGGCTAAGTTAGAAAAGCAATTTAAAAAAGAGAGTGAAAAAGCAGTTAAGTTAAGTGAAAGGCAACAAAAAGCGGAAGAAAAGATTAAAGAAAATGCAAATATAAATGTAAATCATTTTAATGATAATAATGATGCAAATGTTGAGATAGGCAAAAAGGATGAAAAGACCGCTAAAAATGCGGAAAATTTAAATGAAATAAATTCTTCTATTCAAACTATTGATGAAACATTAAAGAGCGGAAAGAGAAGCAAAAAAGAAGCGAAAGAAAGTGGAAAAGGTGGCAATGCTAAACCATTAAAGAAAGATGCTAAAACTAAAACAAATGCCATTAAGCAATCTAAATCAAAGGCGAAAGCAAAGGCAAAGACAAAAGTTGATGCGGATTTAGATAGTAATATTACAATAATTCAAAAAGAAATTAAAGTAAGAAAAAATGAAGATAATGGTAATGCGGAATAGGCTATCCATATAAATATTGATATAATTCTATTTTAAAATTAAATCAGTTACGCAATTAAACATTATTTCTTTATAATTTAAATAAATTTTTATTCATATTATTTATCTTTGGCTCATAAAATATTTTTGCATAGGTGGAAAAAATAAAAAAATAATTTTACAACATTGATACAATTAGGTTGGTGTGGTTGGACTAATATTTATATATTTGTAAAATATCAAAATTTTATAAAAAAATATTTTTACAAATTATGCCAAAATGGTTGACATATGGCTAAAATTATGCTATATTATGCTTATGCTGATGAATAATCGCATTAAAAAAGAAGAAAAATTTAAGAGATAAAAAGTAGAAGAAAAAAGACAAAAGAAAGATTAAATATAATTATAAGGAGTAAAAGAAAAATGAAATCTAAAATGAAAAAAGGTTTTACGCTTACAGAGTTGGTTATTGTAATCGCTGTTATTGCAATTTTGGCAGCAGTTTTGATTCCTACATATACAACACTTGTAAGAAAGGCAAATATTTCAGCAGATACTCAACTTTGCAAGAATATGAACACAGCACTTGCAACTGAGCAAAATGTTGAGAGTATGCAACAAGTTGTAGAAATTTTGGATGATGCTGGTTATGGAATAGGCAAGTTCAATCCTACAACTGAAGATTATCGTTTTGTATGGGATAAAGATTCTAATCAAATTCTATTATTAAATGAAAAGATGGAAGTTGTTTCTCATGCAAAAGATTACGACACTGATAGTTGGGAATTGTGGCTAACAGTTAAGAATGCTAAGGAAGTTGTTACAAGCAAGAAGATGAACTTTAACTATTTCCTTGCATATGATTATAATGGTTCAATTTCTATTTCTACAATGTCAAGTTTTGCAACTGGTAACAACACATTAAATGGTAATGTTACTTTAGCTTCTGATGCAAATGGGAATGCTACTGTTAGTGGTAACATTAGCGGAACATTAACTGTAAATACACCTAATGCAACTGTAAATCAATATGGTACAGTTAAAAATGTTGCTGTTAAGGCAGTTAAGGCAAACAGTTTCCACTTATTCGGTTATGCTGAAAAGGTAACTGTTGAAAAGGGTCGTGTTGTAACTGAAAATGCAAGTTATGTTAAAGAATTAGTTGTTGCTGGTAGTGATGCTAAGGTCGAAAACAATGCAATTATTGCTAAGGTAACAGCTGGTGAAAATGTAACTATTAATGCTGAAAACTTTGATAATACAAATGGTTATGTTGCAGAAAAGGCTGAGGGTGTAGAGATTGCTAACCCTGAGACTTTCACAACTCAAATTGCAACTTATGAACAACTTTGCTCATTTAGAGATGCTGTTAATAATAAAGCAACTTATGAGGGAATCACTGTTCAATTAACTAGTGATATCGCACTTAAAGATGGTTGGACACCTATTGGTAATTTCGCAAGAGATAATGGTGTTAAATCATTCTCTGGTGTATTTGATGGTAACAACAAGACTATTTCTAATTTAAATAACATTGGTTATAGTCCAAAAAATACATTCAAAAACACATCTACAATCACTGGAAAGAAAGAATTTGTTTATGGCTTATTCGGTATTGTAACTAATGCAACTATTAAGAATGTTAAACTTACAAATGTAAATATTGATATTCCTACTGGTGCAAGTGTTTATGGAGATAAAGTTGGTGCGTTAGTTGGTTTCTCATTTGGCGATTTAACTGTTGAGAATGTAACTGTTAGCGGTAAAGTTTCTGCTTTTGATGGTGTTGGTGGTATCGTTGGTGGTGCTTATAATGAAAAAGGCACAAATGCTAAGGAAGCAACTGTAATTATCAGCAACTGTGTGAACAACGCACAAGTTAATGGTGGTGAAAAGGCTGCGGGTATCTTAGGTTACACAAATGCAAATACTGTTGAATTAGTAAACTGCAAGAATACAGGTGTTATCACTGCATCAGCTACAGCAAAGACACCTAACAATGCTTGTTATGCAAGTGGTTTGGTTATTTATGGTACAGTAATTAAGACTTTAACTTTAACAGATTGCGAAAGCAATGGTAATGTTAATGTTGATTACAAGGTAAATAATGCATATGTAACTAAGGATGATAACAACAAAGGCAATGTTGCTGTAAATCTATTTGCGGTTTGCAATGCTAACGGTAACAATTATTATGATATTGTTGCTAAGAACAACTGCACAGGAACTGGTGTTTTAACATTAAACGGCACAACTGTTGCAAATGCTTAATTTTAAGGCAGTATAAAATAGGGTTTTGTTAATTTGCAAAATTAAATATAAATTTAACTTAAAATGATGTTTAAGCGAAAATGCTTTGGCATCATTTTTTTTGTGTGTTGAGTAAGAAAACTTTGTGATTGCGGTCAGTTTTTGTGGGGTTGAGAGTTTTGCAGATTAAAATTAATTTAATTTGCTTTTTGGGCTTGTTAAATTAAAATTTTATTGTGGGTTAAGGGTTTGTTGCGTGCTGTTTTGTTAATAAAAAATTAAATTAATCTGCTTTTCTGGTTCGTTCGTTTATTGTTTTGTTACGGTTGGAAACTCTTGCTAAAGTGAAAGCGGACGGAGCGAGCAGTCGGCGGAAGCGTGCGGAGGCGGGGCGAGCGACACGGTGCGTTGGGTGGGGAAATGTGCGTTGGGGTTGAAGGCGTGCGTAGCGAGCAGGCAAGTGCAAGGGCAAAGGCAGTGGAGTTGTGGTTGGGCGTGAGTGGCTGAGTGTGTGGGGGCTTTGCGGGGGAGTGTGGTGGCTGGTTCGCCTTTATCCGCACTTGGGGCGAGCGGGCTTTATCAATCATCCTTAGCGGAGCGGTTCTGCTTTAATTTTATTCATTTTAGCAATGCGGAGAGTGGAGCATTGCGGTTCTGCTTGGGGAACGGGGCGTAAGTGCGTTTAACTGGTTGCTATGGTTTTGTGCAATGCTCAGTGCGGGTGGATGAGCGAGCAGTCAAGCGGGCGGGCGAGTTTGCCGTTCTTTGGGGGCGTTTCTTGGGTGTGGGAGCGTTAAGGCGTTGAGTGTGGCGGAGTGGGGAGCGGGCGTGCGGGAACGGGTTACGAGGTCGGCGGTTGGGGCGAGCGACACGGGGCGTTGGGTGAAAGCGTGCGTTGTGGGTTTGAGGGTTTTGCGGTTCAAAATTAACTTATTTTGCCTTTTTGTCTTTTTGGGTTTTCTTGGGGAGAAAGAGTTGTTGAAAGCGTGAAGATGTTTGTCTGGTTGTTTTTTAAGAATAAAATTCATTCCGCTTTTTTGTCTTGTTTGGTTTGTTCGGGGTTAGGGGTGGCTGATTTAAAGGGATTGCTAGGCGGTTAAATTTTTAAATAATTTTATTGCTTTTTTGCTTTTTGCGGGATTGTGTGTTTTAGGGCAATTTATTTGCGGGTTTTGATTGCTTTTTATTTTTATTTTATGGTAAAATATAAGTGAGAAAAATGTGTGGCAGGTTTTTTGTTTTATTGATATATATAAATTGTGGTGCATTGATTTATCAAGGTTGTTGCGTTTGATAATTTTAAAATTTAACTTGCTAAAATTTTAATGTTACATAATTTATTTAAAATTCAATTTTGTATTTATTGATATATTTGGTTAAATGGATTTTAAGGTAAAAATCTTTGTGGCTAAATTGATAAATTTGCTGTTATACGAATATTTTTCAATTATAAAATTATTTATCAATTTTGTGCGTGATGGTTTAAAATTTTTTAAAAGGGGGCTTTGATTGTGCGAGAGAAACGGGGTTATACGCTTGTTGAACTTAGCGTGGCAATGGCGGTTGGGGCGGTTGTTATGGCTTTGGTGGTTATGTTTTGTATGTCTATAAATTCATATGTGCAGACTAAAAAGGTTTTAACTGCTGTAAATGCTGAGATTGAAGTGGCGGATAAGTTTCTAAGCAAATTTGTTGCAGATAATGCGGGCGGTGGCTTGCGGTTTGTGGCTAGTGTTGATGGTTCGGGTTTAAGGGCTTTAAATGCTAGTGAAGATTTGGGCGATGGTGGCTTGAATGTTGGCGGTGATGGTGGTGTCTTTAAAGAGATTAAATTTTATAATAATTCATTATTGCTTGATGATGAAAAATTGTGGGAGTTTGAGTGTGTGGAGCAAATTGTTTTTAGCATTTTAGATAATTTAATTAAATGCAAATTGGTTTATGGGAATGATAAGCAATCGTGCAATTTGGTTTATCAAATAATGGGTTAAATTTTGTTATTTATTCAAATTTTCATTTTGTTGCATATATAGTTATAATGTTTTGTTTTGGTGTGATGATTTGACACATTTATATATTGAAAATAAGTAAAAATATCCGCTAAAAATGTGCAAAAAGCATAAAAATATGTTAAAATAGAAGTATGAAGTTTTGGGGTTTAAATTTGTAAATAAATTTTAATTATAATCATTTTTTAAAGGGAAAAGAGGAATGGCTTTAAATAGAAGTATGTCAAACATTGTGATTGGGTTTGACGATGTGAAAGGGTTTGCGGAAGTTTTTGTTAATAATGGAAGTGATTTTAGGAAGGCGACCATAGAGCAATTTAAGATTGATAAAGATTTGATTAAGGAAGAATCAAAAGTTTACGACACATTGAATTTGGTTTTATCTGCATTTATGGGGGATAAGGAGTTGAGCCAACCTGATGTGTATGTGGTTTTGCCTGATTATTACATAACAATGGATTTGGTTACATTGCCATATATGCAAAAGAATAGAATGAAAGATGCCCTTCGTGCTGAACTTAGAAAGTTGTATGTAAATTTTGAAGAATTAGAATTTAATAGTTCAATATTTTCTAAAAATAAAAAGCAAGTGGTTTTTAGTTGTACATTTGTTAAGAAAAGTATTTTAACACAAATTGCGAGTGTTATGAAAAGATATAATTTAAATTTAAGGAATGTATCTTTTAAGAGCAATGCGTGTGTAAATAGTTTTCTTGCACTTGGTGGAAAGGTTAAGCATTCATCTTTAATTTTGGCAAATGTTTATGAAGATAGTTCAAGTTTAATTTCTATAAATAAAGATAAGTTAATCAACTTTTTGCCACTTTCATTTGGCACCAACATTTTATCTGGGGTTAGGCGAGTTTATGAAAGTGAAGTAACGGACAATTTTGCTGGGGAGTTTTTGCGGTTTAATGCTATGAAATCTAATGGCGGAAATCACAAGATTGAGTTTGATTATAAGGATGATTTTATAGAGCAATTTAAGGCTTGGCAAAATGGCGAGCATAAAAGGCAAGATTTAATGGATGATTATGCTTGGGAGTTTGAAAGTCAACTTGCGATTAGTGATAAGGCGGACAAGCGAAAGGCTAGCGAGGCGGACAAAATTGACAAAGCGGGCAATGTTGAAAAGATTGAAAATGTTGACAATGCAAGTGAAGATTTTGCGGATGTTTCGGGTGAAAAATTGAATGATAACGGGGCTGAATTGCGAGATAAAACTATTGAACTTGGGGCTGAAAATGGAAGCGAGATTGTAAGCGGAAAAATGGGCGAAAAATCAAGCAATGCGGGCGAGTTTGGTGGTGAGATTAGTGGTGTGTTTAAGGGCGAGTTTTGTGCGGTTAAGGATGCGAAGATATTGGAGCAAAATTTTGCTATATTTAAGAAATATATTTCCGCATTTAAATATAATGCAAAGCAACTTATGGGCGATGTGAAGGAGTTTGCGGTTATCAATTTGCCAACGGCTTATAAAAAGGCGGTAACAAAGGGCGGAGATGATGATTTGGAATATCTTTATATTGATGATGCTTTAATTGAAAATTGTTATATAACTGATTTCTTTGCATTGTACGGGATGATTTATGCGGTTGTTTATAACAAGGGGCAAAACTTTATGGATAAGGAAAAACAAAGTTTGTTTGGCAAGATTGCAATGAACACATCTTTTGCGTTTAGGTCAATAAATAATTATTTTGCAAATTTATCAAAAAAGAAAATGAATAAGCATAAAAAATAAATAGAAAGTATAAAGCCAAAATGCGTTGCTTTAACTTTAAAATAGAATTGATATGCTTAAAAATTTAAATTTGCATTATATACAAATTAATTTCATTTTTATTGTAAGTTAATTTTATAGTTTTGAGTGTAAATTAATGCGATTTGCATTTAATTTAAATTTATTTATTTTGCTTTTTGCGGTTGGCTTATAGGTTTTGTTTGTGCTTTTAGTTTTAGTGTTTTTGTTGGAGAGTTAGAGTAGGTGCGGAAAAGAGTTTGTAAAGGTTTTACGCTTGTTGAGTGTGTGATTTCAATGGCAATCATTATGATAATTTCAATTTGTTTTTATTCTCTTATTTCTTATGCGAATGCGAGTTTTCAAAAAAGTGTTGCGGTTAATGTTGCGGTAAGGCAAATTGATAATGCTTTGACTGTGTTTGAAAATTGTTCGTTTAAGGATGCTGAAGATGCGGGCGAAAGTTTGGGTGAAGGTTCGGGCAATAAGATTTCGCTAAGTGAGTTTGAAAGGCAGATTGGTTGGGCTTTTGATGGAGCGGTTGAAAGCGTTGAAAGTGGCGTTTATGTGTGCCGTTTTAATGAAAATGGGCAACTTAAAGGCAGTGGAAAGATTGTTGTAAAATTTAAGGTGTGGCAAGAAGCGGGCGAAAGAGTTTGCTTTAATGCGGAAGCATTTTTGCAAGATAAAAAGATTTATGCAATGAAAAATGATTTTATAAAGTTGATTAAATAAAAAACTGAATAGATTAAAATTAAAATAAAATTGCGTTAAAAATTTGTTATAAAAAATGGTTTTGAATTATTTTTAATCAATTTAAATTTATTTTATCATTTTAAAAATTAAAAAGGGGCTTAATGCGGTTTGAATGTGAAGAAAGTTTTAAAGAATAAAAAAGGTTATGTTTTGCTTACAACGCTTGTTATGATGATTGTCATTCTGGCATTAAGTTCGGTTGTTTTGGTGCTTGTGCAGTCGGTTTCTAATTACAAAAATAATGCGGTGAATAGTTTTAATTTAAGTGTTATGGTAAGGCAAGTTGCCTATGATTATGTCGTTTTAAGCGAAAGCGATTTTATTGCAAAAGTGGGCGAAAATTGCGAGATGCAAAAGATTGATAGCGGAAAGATTTTTATAAATAAAAATGATAAATCAATAATTTATAAAATTTCTTATGGCGATGATTTTTCACTTTTTAGTGTAGTGCAAGAGAAGAATGGGAAAAGTGAAGATTTGGCGTTTATCAAAAAGGTTGGCAACGATGTTGTGGAATGGAAGAAATACATTTAAATGGCAAAATAAAAAAGGTTTAAGGAATGATAGAGATTTATTATATAGTGGCATTAATTTTGGGGTTATGCGTTGGAAGTTTTTTAAATGTTGTAATTTATAGAGTTCCAAATGGGATGAGTTTGATAAAGCCAAACTCGCATTGTCCAAAGTGTGGGAGAGAGATTAAGTGGTATGACAATATTCCTGTTTTGTCCTATGTGATTTTGCGGGGTAAGTGTAGGTTTTGCAAATGCCACATAAGTTTCCGTTATGCGTTTGTGGAAATTTTAAATGCTGTTTTGTGGGTGCTTTGTGTTTATTGCTTTTACAATACAAGCGTTTTGCTTATGTGTTTATATGCGGTTGTTTGTTCTCTTTTGATTGTGATTGCGTTAATTGATTTAGAGCATATGTTTATTTTAGATAGGTTTATCATTATGCTTTTAATTGTTGGGGTTTTGCTTTGTGTTTTTACGGGCAATGTTGCGTGGACTGACAGATTGATAGGGCTTGCTGCTGGCGGTGGAGTGATGCTTGCTTTTTATGGGCTTGGTTTTGTGCTTTTTAAGCGTGAAGCATTGGGCATTGGCGACATAAAGTTAATGGCGGTTTGTGGTTTGATTTTGGGTTATAAGTCGGTTTTGTTTGCCATTTTTGTTGGTGCGATTGTGGGGGCGGTTGTCCTTTCAGTTGTGGCAAGGCAAAAGAATGCGGTTGTTGATGATGAAAATAATCAAAATATAAATGATAATCAACTTAAAAACTGTGGTGATTGTAGAGTGGCAAAAAATGAGATTGATAGTGAAGTTGATTGTGAAAGTGAAAATGAAAAGATAGAAGGAAAGCGGAAAGAATTTCCATTTGCTCCATTCTTGTGTTTTGGCGTTTTGATTGCGATGTTTGTGGGTGATTTTGTTATAAATTGGTATGTAAATATATTTTAAAAATCAAATGCAAATTTAAAAAATCATTAATGAAGTTGCGGTTAGATTAAAAAAATTAAAATTACATTAAAATCCTTTAAAGATATAAAGGAAAAATGATAAAAGGAGAAGGGTGAAAGATGAAAAAGTTTAAATATGTTGCAATCAACATAGATAGGCAAAAGTTTTTGGGCATTTATTTTGCGGACAATGAAGAGCATTTGCGTGAATTGCTTTCGGAGCAACAGTTGTTTTTGATATCTTGCAAGGCAATAAAAGATAAATCACCAAATCCTTTCTTTTCATTAACGGGCAAGATTAGCATAAAGGAGTTGACATCTTTTTGTAGGCAATTATCTATAATGATTTCATCTTCTATTGAACTTATCAATGCTATTGAGGTGCTTAAAGGGCAGTCGTTCACCAAATATTTTAAGCAAGTGCTTGAAATGGTTTATGAGGATATGAAGTCGGGCAAAATGTTAAGCGAGGCAATGGAAAAGCATAAGAAGGTGTTTCCAGAGTTCTTTCGCAGTATGGTTTATGTTGGGGAGATGAGCAGTTCGCTTGATAAGGTTTTGCTAAATGTGGCGTCTTATTACGAAACGGAGTCAAGGACAAGGGCGAAGTTGAAAAGTGCAATGGTTTATCCTGTTACGCTTATGGTTATGATGGTGGGCATTTTGGCAATAATGATGATTTTTGTTGTGCCAACATTTAAAAGTTCGCTAAGCGAGTTAGAGATAGAGATGCCAGAAATCACAATGGCAATTTTCAATTTAAGTGATTATGTGGTTGAAAATTGGAAAATGATTTTCCTTATAATCATTGGTGCAATTTTGCTTCTTAGGTTATGGGCGAAAAGCAAGAGCGGGCGAAAGGTTGTTGATACGATTAAAATGCAATTTCCAATTTTAAGGCGATATGAAGTTGCGAAAGTTACGGCTAAGTTCAGTCGTGGGTTTGGGCTTTTAATTGCGAGTGGAATGAATATAGTTGATTCTATGGAAGTGATTGAAAAAGTTTTAGATAACAAATTTGTGCAAAAGAAATTTAGGCAAGCGATTGAAGATGTGCGAAAGGGCGAGAGCTTAACAGATGCACTAGGGGCAATGAATGTTTTCCCTGTTATGCTTATTCAAATGATTTCCGTGGGGGAGCGAACGGCAAGTATGAGCGAAGTTTTGCTTAGGTCGTGCGATTATTTTGATGAAGAAGTGCAAAATGCTTTGAATGGAATGATGTCTATGATTCAACCAACTTTAATGCTTGTTATGGGCATTTTGATTGGCGTGATTTTCATTGCGGTTTATTCTCCTATGATATCAATAATGGAAAATATTGTATAATTCAATTTTAAAATACGCTACATTTTGTGTTTTGATATGGTGCGGTGTGAAATGGCGTGAGACTGTTGTGTGCTATGGTTGGATGACTATAAGTGATAAAGTAAAAAGTTTTAAAAGGTGGAAAGGATAGATGAATTTTGCTAATGAAATTTTGACAAGGCTAGCGAGCTTAGGGAAGATAAAGCGGGAAGAGATTTTAAAGATTGGCAAGGTTGTTGAAAGTCAAAAGATAGATTTAATGCAATATTTAATAAGTAGCAATGTGTGTTCTATGCGAGAGTTTTATGAGATTAATGCAGATTTATGTCATATTCCTTTTGTTGAACTTGGGCTTTTAGATATAGATAAGAAAGTGCTTGAAAATTATAGTTTGCCATTTTTAAAAAAACATAAAATTTTGCCTATTTTTAAGGATAACAACGGGGTTATGGTTGTTGCCATTGCAAATTATTTTGATGCATTTTCTGTTTCTACTTTGTCCACGCTTTTTGATTGTGCGGTGGAGTTTGTGCTTGTGATGCCTAAGGACATTGACAATTTTATTGATTCTATCGTTGCGGTAAAGACAACGGAAAATGCTTTAAACGATTTGGAGCGGGAGAAAAAAGGCAAGGAAGTTAAAAAGGAAGATGCGGGTGAAGTTGATGAGCAAGTTGATGATGTTACGAACGCACCAGCGGTTAGGCTTGTTGATTCATTTATAAAAGAGGCGATTCCGTTTAGGGCGAGTGATATCCACGTTGAGCCGTATGAAAGTGAAGTTAAGGTGAGATATAGGATTGATGGTGATTTAACAGATAGAGTTACATTTCCTATTGCATCATATCCTGCCGTATGTGCAAGGCTAAAAATTATAGCAGGGATGGACATTGCGGAAAGGCGTGTGCCACAAGATGGGCGAATCAATATGGCAATCAACGGGGTTGAATATGATTTCCGTGTGTCAACTTTACCAACGGTGCACGGAGAAAAGTTTGTTATAAGAGTTTTGGATAAAAGTTCATTCAATTTTGATAGGTGCGATTTGCATTTTAGTGAAAAGGACAATGCATTGATTGACAATATTTTATCACATCCGCACGGACTTATTTTGCTAACGGGTCCAACGGGGTGCGGAAAGTCAACAACGCTTTATAGTTTTTTAAAGGAATTGAACAAGCCGAATGTGAATATTGTTACGGTTGAGGACCCTGTGGAATACACAATGGTTGGGGTGAATCAAACGCAAGTGAATGTTAAGGCGAATATGACATTTGCAACGGCACTTAGGAGCATTTTGAGGCAAGACCCAGACATTATAATGGTGGGCGAGATAAGAGATGAAGAAACGGCACAAATTGCGATTAGGGCAGGTATCACGGGGCATTTGGTTTTGTCAACGCTACATACGAACAACGCACCTGGTGCGGTGGCGAGACTTGTGGATATGGGGATAGAGCCATATTTTGTTAGTGATGCACTTGTGGCGGTGATTTCGCAAAGGTTGGTTAAAAGGTTATGTCCTGCGTGCAAAAGGCGAGTTTTGCTGGGCGTTGATGAGATGCGTGCGATTGGAGTTGAGGGCGAGCATTATGTTTATGAGGCGATTGGATGCCCTTATTGCAATCACACGGGTTATAAGGGCAGAGTTGCCGTGCACGAGATTATGATGATGAATGATAGGGTGCGTTCTGCTTTGTCTAGCGGGCATACGGATGCAGAGAGTTTGAAGAAGATTGCGTGCGAGTGCGGGATGGTTCCGCTTGCTGATGCGGGAAAGCAATATTTGCTTGATGGATTGACATCATTTGAAGAAATTGTAAAGTTGATTGTGGGCGATTAATTTTGGGTTTTAAATGTTAAATATGCATATAAGATTTATGTAAAGTGAAAAAAATTGGCGTAAGAAGATTGTGTAAAAATAATTTTAAAATGTTGCTATTTTATTTGCATTTATTTGCATTTTAAGTTAAAATATATATGAGAGTTAAGTGGCAAAATTTGCTTTAAGGTTTAAAATAAAATTAAATTTTTGCCGTTTAATTTATGCATTAATTTAATGTAAAGGAGTTTTTTGGTTATGAAGTTAGAAATTCAAGAAAAAGATTATAAGGTATCTGCAAGATTAAAGGAAATTATTGAGGCAAAAGTGAATAAACTTGACAGATATTTTGATGATAATGCAAGTTGCAAAGTGCTTTGCAAGAAGGTTAAGAATATGTATAAAATGGAAGTTAGTGTGCTTTCTAAAAAGACATATTTTAGGGCAGAAGTTAGCAATAATGAAAATATGTATGCTAACATAGATTTGGCTTTACCTAAGATTGAAAGGCAAATTGTTAAATATAAGGGCAAATTAAATGATAGAATTAAGGCAGATGCGTTTGCTAAGGAAGGCTTTGAGTTTATTGAAGAAGATGCAGTTATGGGCGAAGAACCTATGAAGAGCGTTGTTAAAACTAAGCAATTTGAACTTGGTGCACCTATCACAACAGAAGAAGCAGAAGTTATGCTTGAAATGTTGGATAATCAATTCTTCATTTATAGAAATATAGATACAAATCAAATCAACATTATTTATAGAAGAAATGATGGAAATCACGGTAACATTGAAATAATTTAAATTTTTGGATTAAATGATTAAATTTTAATTTATTGCAATTTTTGTAGTAGATTTATGGCGTTAAATTTATAAGAAACGTAAAAAATTGTTAAGATTTTAATTTACGTAAATCGCTTAATAAATCGCTGGTTTGTCGGTTAGGCAATTTGGCGATTTTTTTGTGGTTTGAGTGAGATAGTGGTTTGAGTGATTATGAATTGCTTTAATTTAGATTTATTTTTATGTTTCAATTTTTAATAAATGAAAAAAGTTATTCACGCTTTCGTTTATGAATAACTTAATTTTTTTAGTTTTGATAACTTTAATAAATTTGTAGATTTGAGAGAGCAAAAAATAAGACAATAATGATTAAATTAATCCGCTTAATTATAAAAATTATTCTGCTTTTTTGTTTCGTTGAGTTAATGATTTTTTTTAAGAAGAAAACGGACGATGAACGAAAGGGGAGATGAGCGAACGGCTGTCGGGAGCAAAGGCGGGCAAGGGAGCGGAGCGGGGCTTGCCACCTTGTGCGAGGGCGGTCGTTCGCGATTAAAGGGGCTTTCGCAACGGAAATCAAGCAAGGCAAATTTATTTGCGTGGTTTGCTTGATTGGGGTGCGAAAGCCCAGCAGAAGCCGTTGCCTTTGCTTTTGGGGCAAAGGGCTTGCAATTTCTTTGCAAGCAAAATTGCAGGTGCAATTTCAACGGCGATTTTTTTTATTTATTTTAGCGTAAGCGGTTCTGCTTTTTTAACGGAGCGTTCGGTTTATGTGGGTGCATCATTAGGAAAAGTGCGTGGGGCGAAAGCGGGCGGAGCGAGCGGGTTGCGATAAGGCGGAAAGGTGGGCGAACGGTTTGCGGGTGTGGTTGGGGTCGGGTTTGTTTGGATGAATGAGAGAGTTGTGGGGGTGTGGGGCGTGGGAGAGTTCGGTCGGCTTTGCATCTGTCGCAAGGGCGAGCGGGTTTCTAATCATTTCGAGCGGAGCGAGTCCGCTTTTTATAAAATCATTTTAGCAAAAACTTGTTTTTTGCGTTTCCGCTTTTAATCAATTCATTTTAGCAATGCGGAGAGTGGAGCATTGCGATTCTGCTTGGGGAACGGGGGCGGATGCGTTTAAGGGGTTGCTGTGGCGTTGTGGGGAGTTTGGTGCGGGTGGATGAGCGAGCAGGCAAGTGTAAGGGCAAAGGCGGTTGGGGTGTGGCTGAGTGTGTGGGGGAGCGAAAGGGGGGCGTGTCAAAGTTGGTTCGCCTTTATCCGCACTTGGGGCGAGCGACACGGGGCTGAGCGGTTATGTGTGCGAGGTGATTGATGGGCGATGTGGCGGGTTGAATTTGATAAATTTATTTTAAGCAAAAACTTTATTTTTGCTTTTCTGCTTTTTTGGTGAGCTTTTTAAAGTTCGTAAAAGTCTTTGCCTTTTTTGGCTTTGGTGGTTTGCTTGAAATAGTTTTGTGGAGATGTGGGTTGGTTGGATGAAGTGAATGGTCTGGTGCGGGTTGCATTGGAGTTGGAGTGAGATTGGGCTTGTTGCTTGAATGGTGAAGTTTGGGAAAGTGCTGTGGCAGTGTAGCGGGGATTTTCTAGTGTAATGGTGCGGTTTGATTTATCATTATTATTTTTTCCTTTTAAATTGTTATTGTTGCCGTTTTTGTTTGTTTTGGGTGGTTGTTTTTTGGCTTGCATTGGTTTAAACATTAGGGCGACAAGGGCGATGATTGGGATTGTTATGGCAAGGATGATAAGTGTTTGTTTTTTGCTTGGGAGAGAAAGGGTTGCACCTGTGGTTTCGGTTTGTTTATCTTCTTTCCATTTGTGTTTTAAAATTGGGTAGGGGTCAATGGGGTTGCTTATGTATGAAGTCATCATATCAATTAAGCCAGAATAGATGTAGCCTTGTTTTGTTTGGTTGTTTTTGGTGTAAGAGCAATAGAACCATATGTCGCTACGATTTGGGACAACTTCTTCACCGCTGATTTTGCCATAATAAGTGAAGTTTGTTTCATATAGGGGCAGTTCGCAAATTAGGGTGGATATTCCGCCTAATCTTGTGGGTTCTGTGCGGAGTTCACTGCTTTGGGCACCATAGTTTCTAAACGAAACGGTGGAAAGGAAAGGGGTTGCGGGCGGATTTGCAACGCATTGGATTTCGGTTTCCATTATGTAGCCAATGATATCAATGTATTGTGCCTTATAAAATCCGTCTTTGCTTTTTTCAAGTAGTTTTACATAATAAGTTTCGGGAATTTCAAAAAGGGGCGAACCAAACGGTGCATTATAAAGATACACATTTTTATTTTGAATTTGTGCATAATAATTTTCATTTGCATTGCTGGTGGCGTTTGTGCTTGCATCTAGGGCAAAGACTTTTGCATTATAAGTTTTGTTGTTTGATTGGGCAAAGTTTGAAATGTTTGCTATAAAGGCATTTGTAAGTGGGAAAATTATGGCAGATAGGGCAAATGTTATGAAAAATAAAATTAATGCAAATTT
>DJPS01000056.1:2316-2593 GCA_002438625.1 Christensenella sp. UBA6406 | reverse complement strand
TTGATTTGATTTAAAAATATTAAATAAATTAATCATTGCTATTTTGCTCCGTTTTAATTTTTAGAAATTTTTATAAAATTTTCAAATTTTTTTGAAATTGTGGTTGATTTAATTGACAAAAAAATTTAATTATGCTATTATTATAATGTCCACTTGGGTTGTCTCTATTTTCCCCATTTGGGCACATTACTTTTTCGGTTTTATCTTTGTTGGTAAAACTGCAATTAGAATTTTTCTTCTTTGTTTTGCGAACGCACTTATGTGAGTTCGCTTTTTT
>DJPS01000056.1:0-2282 GCA_002438625.1 Christensenella sp. UBA6406 | reverse complement strand
TTTGTTTTTTCCTTATTTGATTTTACAATAAAGGTAGTTAAGTTAAAATTGAAAATAAAAGCAAATAAAAATTGATTTTTGTGCATTATAATTTAATTTATAGAAATTTATCAAAATTTAAAATTTGCAATTATTTTGATATTGACAATTTATCGTTTTTGGTGTATAATTTAAGTGTAAATTCAAATTGAATTAAGTGGGGATTTTCAATTCTAATTTTTAAAAAACGCATAGAGATTTGCAGGTAAATAAAGGCGGTTAAATAGTATGGGATTTTTTAGGAAATCAAGAGATGAAAAAGGTTTAAAAGGTGGCAAGGGCGAAAGGCAAGAAAGTGAAGAAATTGCTTTGCAGAAAGAGAAAAATAGTCAACAAGTTCAAATTAAAGTGCCAAATGACAAGTTGGACATAGTTAAAGATAGAATTGCAAACGATGATAAGAATGCATCTTCTTTTGATGCTGGCGAAAGAAAAACAGTTGTTGAAGATTGGGATAGCAACAGTTTTAAAAGACACGATGAAAAATCTAATGAAAAGAATGTACAAAATGTTCAAGCCGTGCAAAGCAATGTTAAAGGAAGCAATGTTGAGAGTTTAAGCGGAAAGTTTAGTGGAAAAGAAAGTGGAAGGTCAGACAGGCGAACTGGTGAGCAAGCGGTAACAGGGGAAAAGGTTAAGAGCGACAGGCAAGGCGAGTTTGCAAGGGGCGAAATAGTAAAGGAAAGTGTTGTGCGAAGCAATCAAGGGAAGGTTGAGGGCGAAGGCACAAGGAAAAGTTGTGGATTGCTTGATAAGGCTTTGCAAGATAGGAGAAAAATTGCATATTTGCCGATTTATTATGACATATTTGATTTAGATGGCAAAACTTATGGCAAATTGGTGCGTTGTTACTTAGATAATTCAAACAAAATTGTTGGTTTTACGAATGGAGTAGAAGATTTTGAGACTGAAAACATAAATGTTGCTGGATATGTTTTTGCTGACAGGTCGCTTAGCAAAATTTTAAGTGATAGATATCTTAATGTAAAAATGGCTAATTTAGATGCATATCTTGGGCATTTAAGGATGTGTGGCAAGAGTGCAGAAAGTGATTTTATTTATAATAAAGTAAAAAATCATTTTATAAAAATTAGCAATGAATATTTAAGGCGGGAAGCGAAGGGCTTTAATTTTAAAGAATTAAATGCATTCAATATTGATTTTGGGCGTGTTATGTCTTCTAAGGATAGCGAAATTTTAGATAACATAATGAAAATGAAGATGAAATATAAGCAATATAATTTTGACAAGCAAAACGGGAAAAACAACCGCTTAAATAGTGGAAAAACGGGCAAAAATGCAAATGGTGGAGATTTAACAAGCGGTGGAGATGAAGAAAAATATAGAAATTATATGCCATTGTTTTGTGTGCTTGAAGAAGATTATTCACTATCTACGGTTAGCATTTATTGCGAGTGGTTTAAAAATGGAAATGTCGCATTTGAGCAAGGGTTTGAGATTACGAAAGGGTTTGACATAGATAGGCTTGGCAACATTTATGAAGATAAAGAATTTGAAAATCAACTTAATGAAAGTGATTATATTGTGGGCAGGCTTAAAAATTTAAATGATGCATATAGATTTATGAAAAATGCGATGATAGAAGCGGAGAAGAAAGAGCGTGCGGAAAAGGCAATTTATAAGTGTGAAGATTTAGCAAATGGCGAGAGTTTTGGCTCTTTTGATAGTGGGGCTTCTGGTGGCGATTGTGGAGATGTGTGCGTTGGCGGAAAGGCTAAGGATAAGGCTAGTGCAATGGATAAGGCAAATGCTGTGGAAGGTGGTTGCGAGTGTGAAAAGATTGAGTTTGTTGAGAATTTTGATTGTGTTAGGAGTTGTGATGATGAGCAGGCTTGTGAAGATAGCGAGATAGAGGCATTGATTGACAGTGGTAAAATTGAAGCGGGGGTCAATGTTGGGGCAAAAGTTTATGGTGCGATAGCGGAGACAAAGAAGGCGTTTTATTTAATTGCTAAAAAGTTTTTAGATATGGACACATCGTTTGAGCGAGAAAAAGATAATTTAAATGCAACTTTAATAACCAACCAAATTCCGCAAATTCCAATGAGTGAAGTTTGCGAAAATATTTTAGAATTTAGGGATAGGATTGATTTTATAACAGATAAAGCGAAAGGCGTGAAGATACCAAGACCGAAAAGGCAAAGTTTGGGCGGTTGTCAAAGGTGTTGTAAAGTGATTGATTTTAACACAATAAACAAAGAAGACATTAGAATAATTTAGCA
>DJPS01000026.1:581-20574 GCA_002438625.1 Christensenella sp. UBA6406 | reverse complement strand
GGCTTAGGTGCATATGAGGGATATAAAGATATACCGTATACAATCAATCGTAAAGACATTGCAGGTGCAACAATAAATTTGGGAAATACATTAATCTATAATGGTGCAACGCAAACACAAAATGTTAGTAGTGTTGTAATAGGCTCACTAAATGTTCCAACATACACAGTAACAAACAATACTGGAAAAGATGCAAATACATACACATTAACAGTTACGGCAAGTGGAAACTTTACAGGCAAACAAACAAGGCAGTTTAGCATATCTACAAGGGCAGTAACCATAACCGCAAAACCACAAACAGTTAATGGCGGTGTAATTATAACAAAAAGTACAAATCAGGTAACAGCGGATAATTTGGCAAGTGGGCATAGTGTTCAAAGTGTAACTTTAAAGCAAAGTAGCACAACAGATAACGGAACAATAACCGCATCTAATGCTATAATTGTAGATAGTTCAGCAAATGAAGTAAATTCAAATTACACAATAACCTATGAAACAGGCGTTTTAACTGTAAATTGTGATTGGACCTTAACTTTTGATGACACAACTTTAACAGCAACCATAACAAAATATAAAGGTACAGGCACAACTCCAACAGTTCCAACAACATTTTATGGTGTAAGTGAACAAGAGTATAATGTAACAGCATTAGGTAGCAGTGCATTTAGTTCAAATAAAAATATTACAACAGTTACCGTTCCAAACAGTATAGCATCTATAGGAGATTATTGTTTTAATTATTGTAGTAAATTAGAGAGTATAACAATTCCGAGCAGTGTAACATCTATTGGGGAAAGTTGCTTTAGTGGATGCAGTGCGTTAGAGAGTATAACTATACCAAGCAGTGTAACTATACTTTATTATCGTACTTTTGAAGACTGTACATCACTAAAAACAGTTTCTTTGCCGACCACATTAAAAACCATTTATCGTTGGTGTTTTGAAGGTTGTACGGCATTAAAGAGCATAACTATACCAAGTGGTGTAACGGAACTTGATGTATCTATTTTTGTCGATTGCATATCACTAAGTAGTGTTAGTTTGCCAAGCACGCTAAAAACTATTGGAAGCGGATGCTTTAGTCATTGCAAAGCATTAACTAGCATAACTATACCAAGTGGTGTAACGGAACTTGATTCGTCGGTTTTTGAATACTGCACATCACTAAGTAGAGTTAGTTTGCCAAGCACGCTAAAAACTATTGGATATGACTGCTTTGAAAACTGTACGTCATTAACGAGCATAACTATACCAAGTAGTGTAACGAGTATGGGTAGTGGTGTCTTTAGTTATTGTGCTAAGTTGGCTACAATAGTTGTAAATTCTAGTAATACAAAGTATGATAGTAGAAACAGTTGTAATGCAATAATAGAAACAAGTTCAAACACATTAATTGCTGGTTGTAAAAATACAATAATTCCAAGCACTGTAACAAAAATAGACATGGAAGCGTTTCAAGGTAGTGGAATAACATCGATAAATATCCCAGCGAGTGTAACTTATATAGGCTCTGTAGGTGGAGGAACGGGTGGTGGTACATTTAGAGATTGTGATAGTTTAACAACTATAACTGTGAGTTCAAGTAATTCAGTTTATGATAGTAGAAATAGTTGTAATGCAATAATAGAAACAAGTACGAATAAATTAATTGCTGGTTGTAAAAATTCAACAATTCCATCTACAGTAACAGCAATAGGGCAAGATGCATTTATGTATTGTAATGGTTTAACAAGCATAACTATTCCAAGTAGTGTAATTAGCATAGGTGAAAAAGCTTTTTGGGGTTGCGAAAATTTAGCAAGTGCTACTTTTAAAACTACAAGTGGTTGGACAGTTACAGATACTTGGGATAATGTAACATCTCTATCATCAAGTAATTTAAGTAACGCAGCAACTGCGGCGAAATATTTAAGGTCTACTTATAATTCAAGCACTTGGACAAGAAGTTAAAATACTTAATTTTGTTTGCAGGTTTAACAATATTTAAATTTGAATTACATTTATAAGAAATAACAATTAAATGCATAAAATAAAAAAATCTATGATTTTGTGGTCATAGATTTTTTATGCTGTTCATTAAATTATTTTTAATAATTATAGATGGTGTATAATTAAGAAACATTAAAAGTGTAAAAATTTAATTAAAGCAATTTTATTAAACTTTTAGTCTTGTTTTTCTATTGAAATTGCGTATGCAAATTTAGTGTCTGGGTCTAGTTTAACATCATCACTTATTTCCATACCTGCAATAACTAAAATTTGATTATCAGAGGCAAGAACGGGGATGTAGTCACGCAAGCGTTGTGGCACTTTTTGGTCAATAAAGTAAGATTTTAATTTCTTCTTACCACCGCCAAAACGCCTAAATTCATCGCCATCTTTTCTATATCTCCAAACGCAATTCTTTGGCACTTTCTTTGCATCAATTAGGTGTGTTGCGTTTTCAAAATTCAAGTCTGTTGTTCTGCTAACTGTAATTGTGCCAAAGTTTTCAAAAGTTAATTTGCCACCTTTAAATGCGCGTTCGCCACCTTTAGATAGCATTTGTTTAGAAACTATTGTAATATATTCATACTCTTTATGGACTGATATCTTATTAGGCAAATCAATTTTGCTTCCATTTTCGGCATATTTTGCTAAATCTTTAATTGCTTCAATGTGCTTTCTTTCAATATCACTGTAAATGCCAAGTTCTTTTAATGCTTTAAATATAATTCTATTTATTATTGAACTTTCATAAACGAAATAGGTTAGGGGGATTTTGGCAAGATTCTTTTCAATCATAACACCATCAAAGAATAGTTGTTTTTCAATAAAATCGCTATCTTCTTTGCAGTTTTTGCCAAAGCCGACAAGTGCATTTTCAGCATTTGGGAATCGCTCTTTAATTTTTGGCATAATTTCATTTCTTATGTAATTTCTTGTGTAGTTGTTCATAAAGTTTGTTTCATCATCAACATATTCAATAAAATTATCTGCAATATATTGCATTATTTCCTTTTTCTCTGTGTCTAGCATAGGGCGGATAAATTTACCGCGAGAATAACTCATTCCTTCTGCTCCTTGCAAGCCACTGCCTCTAAATAAGTGCATCAATATTGTTTCCGCTTGGTCTGAAATGTGGTGGGCAAGTGCAATTTTATCAACTATGCCTTTATCAAGTAGTTTTTCAAAAAAGTTATACCTAAGTTCTCTTGCACCCATTTCAATAGAAGTGCCTTTTTTCTCGCAAAAAGATGGAACATTAACTCTTGTTTTCATAAGTCTAATGCTGTGGTCTTTACAGAAGTTTTCAACAAATTGAGCATCTTTAATGCTATTTTCTCTTATTGCGTGGTCAAAATGGATGGCAACAACTTCAATATCAAGTTTTTCCTTGTTTGCATTTAAAAAGTGCAATAATGCCATACTATCACTGCCACCGCTTACGGCAACACCAATTATTTCTCCACTTCTAATTAAATTGTTTTTCTTAATACAATCAAAAACGCTTTGCATAAAATTTTTATCCTTTCTTCTTTATTTAAATTATGATGCAATTTTTTTGTAATAAAGTTGCTTATTAATGTGCTTATTATTTAATTATATACTGCATCACATTATCTATGTTTATTATATCATATAAAAATTAAATTTACAAGATATAGTTATTAAAATTTTATTCATTTTCAATTTTATTTTAACCAACAGTAACGCTTTTTGCTAAGTTGCGTGGTTTGTCTGGCGAATAAGAAAGAGCAATAGATGTGTAATAAGCAACCTTTTGCATTGGAATGATAGAGTAAAGCATAGCATTTATTGAATCTATTTTGTCTGGTAATTTGTAAATTAAACTGCACAAGTTTTGTGGCAAGTTTTCACTTGTTATAGCAATTACTTTTCCGCCCCTTGCATTTATTTCATTTATTGTGCTTAACATTTTATCTATGTATTTAGGGTCGGTTAGGTAGGCTATCACTAGCGTGCTATTGTCTACAAGAGCAAGTGTGCCGTGCTTTAATTCGCCAGCAGGGAAGGCGGAGCAATTTATGTAGGTGATTTCTTTTAGTTTTAAACTTGCTTCCATTGCTGTTATGTAGTCTTCGCATTTACCTATGAAGAAAATTGTTTTATGATTTATAATCTCTTTTGAAATCTCTTTTTCAATATCACTATTTAAAATTGATTTTAATTCATTATAATTTATTGTTATGCTGTTGCAAATGCTTTCATTTATGTGTTGGTTTTCGTTGTTTTGTTTTGTTTCATTATTTATGTTGTTTTTATCCGCTTTTATTTTGTGTGCTAGATATAGGCAAGCCAAATTGCTGGCATTATAAACTTTTGTTGATGCAACGGCAACTTCTTTGCCTGCAATAATTGGAATGATTGCATCGCTTAAAGATGCAAGCGTGCTATATGTTGTGTTTGTAATTGTAAGGGTGAGGCAATTTAGTGCTTTAACCTTTTTTAATGCTACAATAGTGTCAAAGGTCTCTCCGCTTTGACTTATAAAAACATATAGGTGCTTTTTGCTAATGATATGGTTGCTATCTATAAAATCGCTTGCTATGTGGCTATATGCTGGTATGTTCGCAATGTTTTCAATCATAAATGCACCAACGCAAGCGGAGTGATAGGCTGTTCCACAAGCAATTAAATGTATTTCCTCAAATTGATTAAAATCAAATTGGAACTTAATTGTTTGCAAGTTTTTTAATGTGTCTTTAAGTGCTTTGGGGATATCAAAGATTTCTTTTAGCATAAAGTGTTTGAAATTGTTTAAGCACACTTTGTTTTGATTTATTTCATATTTTTTTGTCTTTTTGTTAATTGGCTTTAATTGGCTAGAATAAAATTTAATTTTATCAATTTTCATTTCGCAAATTTCGTTGTCGTTTATTTCATAATAATTTTTTGCATTTTCAGGAAACGTGATTAAATCACTGCTTGCAAATAGTTCTTCATTACATTTGCAAACATAAATTGGACTTTCTTTTTTTGCAACAAAAATTGTGTTTGGTTCATCTTTAAAAATGCAAGCAATGGCATAAGAACCTTTAAGTTCATTAATTGCTAAGCAAAAAGCCTTTAAATAAATGTTGCTCTTTAATGCTGTTTTTTTGATGTTGTTTGTTTGGCTTTTGTTTGTGGTTAATTTTATTAAATGATAGTCAATCAATTTTGCGATTATTTCACTATCACATTCGCCGTAAAAATTATAGTCATTAAGTTTTGATTTCAATTCTTCAAAATTTGTTAAAATTCCATTATGTACAATAGCAACATTTTCAGTGGTGTGGGGGTGTGCATTGTTTGTTGAAATTTTGCCATGTGTTGCCCATCTAGTGTGGGCAATTAAAGTGTTTGTATTTATTTCTTTGTCGGTAAGTGTTTGCTTTAAGTTGTCTATTTTTCCTGTGCATTTGTAAGTTGTTATTGCTTTGTCTTTTTCATTTATAAAAGCAATTCCACTAGAATCGTAACCTCTGTATTCCAAATCGTAAAGTGCATTGATGCTTTTGCTCACTATGTCGCTATGTTTGCTAATTATTCCATAAATTCCGCACATATTAAATAATCTCCTTATTGTTAATTAATAAATAATGAAAATCAAATTAATATATGAAAATTAGTGGATATGTGTGTATTTTGGTTGCATTTCATTAAGTTTTATTGTACAATAATATATAGCATAAATAAATATAGAAGAGAAGAAAATGAAAGAAAAGCATATAGATGAAAACAATATAGAGAATAACGAAAATAAAAATGAAGAAAATATAAATAATTATGAATTGGCAGAAATTGAATTAGATAAAAATAATAAAGAATGCATTTTTTCTAATGAGGTTAAAAGAGCATATGCATATAGAAAAAATGGATACAACTTAAAAGATTCATCACTTGCATTTTTAATAGGCGGATTCTGTAGCCCTTTAATTGCTGTGCTTGCAATTTCAATTTTATTTGCTATTGTTAGTGCATTTTCTGGGATGGAATATGCAACACTAATCAAAACAAGACCTTATGATATAATTGCAATGTTGTGTGCAGAAATTGGATTTGCGGTGTATTTTTTAATTATTCAGTTTAAAAGACCTAGCAACATATGGAAACCTATAATGTCTACAAATGCTAAAAATTATGAGCAAAATCAAAAGCGAAAATTTAGTGATTGTGTTGGGATAAGCTTTAAAAAATTTGATTTTTTAACTTGTGCAGTGGTTGTTTTGCTGGGGATTGTAATGTCGCTTTTATGTGCACAATTTATTGATGTCGTTAATTATGGATTGCATTCAATAGGGTACACTAAGGACAGTTCATTACCTTTTCAAATTGATAGTGTGGGCGAAATGATTTTAGGGCTTTTGACTATGGCACTTATTCCTGCAATTTGTGAAGAGTTTCTTTTCCGTGGCGTTGTTCTTGGAGGATTGCTGAATGTTGCAAAAAATAAAAAGGCAAAAATTTTAAGTGTTGTGTTGTCTGCTTTAATGTTTGCCCTTATTCATCAAAGTGCTTTGCAACTTGTTTATCCATTTATAATGGGTTGCGTGTTCGGGCTTGTCTATATGTACACTGGAAATTTAATTTATAGCATTATTTTGCACTTTGTAAGTAATGGGGTGGTTGTTGTTGCGAACTACATCAATAGTGTGAATGGTGTAACATCAACGGCAATAACTTATAATGCATCATTCATTTTAGGTGCAGTCGCTTTGCTTGTTTTGGCTTTGGCGTTAGCACTTGGTGGTGTCGTTCTTATAAAACTAATAAGCAAAAACAAATCACAATTTTTGCAAAATGAAAATGAGTTAAATGATTATGAAAATTATGTTAAATCACAAGAAGTCGCAAATGTAGAAGATGAAGAAGACACAAAAAAGCAAATTGAAATAAACGATAAAATAGAAAGTGAAATTAATTCAAAATCAACATTAATAGGTAAAATTATTTTATATTGTGGTTTTGCTTTTGGCGTTATTATAATAATTGCAGATTTAATTACGACAATAGCCGGAAAGTGATTAATATGGCAGTAGTTATTTTAAATTGATAAATAAACAATTTTGTACGCTAAAAAGGTGTAAAAACACTATAAAATAACATTAAATGATAATGAAAGCGGGAATATAAATGAGTGTAGAAAATATTGAAAATAATCACATAGATGATAATTTTTCAACTTATAATTTTGTGGTCGGTGTAGACTTTGTGCAGGAACGATTAGATAATTTTGTGTGTGATAAATTTAAAGATAGAACACGAAGTCAAATTAAAAACTTAATAGAAAACGGAAAAGTTTTGCTTAATGGAAAAGTTAAGAAGGCGGGCGAAAAATTAAAATTAAATGATAAAGTTGATGTGGTTATAGAAGAACCTAAAGAAGTTAAAATAGAAAAGCAAAATATTAAATTAGATATAGTGTATCAAGATGAAGATTTGGCAGTAATTAACAAACCACAAGGAATGGTTGTGCATCCAGCGGTTGGGAATTTCTCTGGAACACTTGTAAATGCTCTTTTGTATAATATTAAAGATTTAAGTGGAATAAATGGAGAGTTGAGACCAGGCATTGTCCATAGGCTTGATAAAAACACGGCAGGACTTTTGGTTGTTGCAAAAAATGATAAATCTCATTTAGATTTGCAAAAACAAATACAATCAAAAACTTGCAAAAGGTTTTATAAAGCAATAGTGATTGGTAATGTTAAAGAAGATGATGGTGTTATAGAAACGTACATTGGTAGGAGCAGTAAAGATAGAAAGAAGATGGCGGTAACTGACTCTAAAAATGGAAGGATAGCAATAACTCATTATAAGGTGCTTGAAAGATTTAATGGTTATACATTTGTGGAATTTGAGTTAAAAACAGGCAGAACGCATCAAATAAGGGTGCATTGTGCAGAAGTTTTGAAAACACCAATTTTGGGTGATTTTGATTATGCTGAAAGGCAAAAGAATATTTATCACTTAAATGGGCAACTGCTTTGTGCTTATAAAATAGAGTTTAATCAACCAACAACTGGGGCAAGATTGTCTTTTAACATAGATTTGCCCGACTATTTTGAAAGCGTGTTGCAAACTTTAAGAAAAAAATGTTAAATATTTATGCTATTTTATTGCTTTTTATGGCAAATTTGTATATAATATTATTTGAGGTGTATGTAAATGGACTTATAAAAAATAAATGGATATGAAATATAAATCTATTTTCGTACATAAATATTAATGAATAATATGGAATAATTAAGGAGAAAATTATGGCAGAGAATGAAAAGAAAGAAGTAAGTAGAGAAACTACTTCAACAAATAAAGAAACTTCAACAACTAAAAAGAGAAGAAGAACAAGGTCAACAACAAGTTCAAGAGATTGGCGTAAAATGATGAACCTTTTAGCATATGTTTCAGTTTGCATTATTGGTGTGTGCTTGCTATTGTCAAGTTTAAAGATTGATGGTCAAATTGTAAATGCTTTTAGGCTTGTTGGAAATACAATAGCATATTGTATTGTTGCTATTGGTGGATGGTTCTACATTAGAAATAGAAAGAATGTATGGGTTTGGGTTGTTTACTTTGTAGCATTAGTTATGATCATTATTTCATACTTTATTTAAGAAATAACATTAAACTAGATTAAAAATTAAAGCAATTTGTTAAAAATTTAGCAAGTTGCTTTTTTGTGTGTCCAAATAAAGTTGATAAAAATGATTGTAATTTTTGGAAATTGCGTTATTATTATTGACAAAATTAGACATTTAGTTTAAAATAGTTTATTATGAATTGCATTTATCTTTATAATCCAAATAGCGGAAAAAGCAGGTATAAGAATAAACAAGATTACATAGTTAAGCGACTACATGAAAAATTTGATGTAGTTGATTATTTTGAAACAAAATCAAAAGAAGATGCAATGAAGATTGCAAAAGAAGCGTGCGGTTATTATGATGCTATAATTTTTTCGGGCGGGGATGGCACTGTCAATGATATTGTAAATGCGATTGCTTGTGAAGAGAAGCGTCCTATTTTGGGGTATTTGCCTAGTGGAACGTGCAATGATTTTGCAAGGTCGCTATCAATTCCTAAAAAATTAGATAAAGCACTTGATGTTATAATAAATGGCGAAGCAAATGCTTATGATATATTTAAGGCGAATGATAGATATGGCGTTTATGTGTGTGCTTGCGGATTATTTACATCAGCTAGTTATGATACAGTGCAAAGCAAAAAGAGAAAATTAGGCAAAATTGCTTATTATTTTCATTCATTTAAAGAGATATTTAGTTGCAAAGCAAGTGAATTTAATGTAAAATTATATATGGACGGAAGCGGGAATGAAATGCAAGAATTTTCTGGTAAAAGCGTTTTAACTCTTTTAATAAATTCAAAATCTGTTGCTGGTTATAAGTTGAATGGTGGCGTAGATTTACACGATGGTGAAATGGAGTTTTTGGCGGTTTCGAGTAAAAAGCAGAGATTAACATTTAAATCTTTAATGACAATTTGTGGTACATTTTTGTTTGGTGTAAAGTTTGCAAAAAAGAGAAAAAGTGTAAGATATGGAAAGTTCAAAATGTGCGAACTTGAATTTACAACCAACAATCCAGTGCTTAACATTGATGGCGAAAATGGCGGTGTAAATAACTGTGAGTTAATTGTGCTTAAAGATTATTTAAAAGTTTTTACAATTAAAAAATAGTGTCAAAAATAAATGTATATCTCTACTTAAAGATTGATAAAGAATATATAAAAAGGTGAAGTAAAGTGTCTAATTTTTGTAAATTTTCTAGTGAAAGTAATGAAAAAAGACAAGTTTTAAAAAATACTAGACAATTATCAATAAAATCATTTGATAAAACTTTTTCTATAAATTACAAAGCAAATCAGTCTTTTAACGAAAGTGGAAAAGATTGCGGAAAGTTCAAAAATAAAGAAATTAAAGTGTCCTTATTATTTTATCCTATTGTATTTATTATTGTAAGTTTGCTTGCAGAAGCAATAAATTTTATATATTTGGGGTTTGGTATCTTACCAAAATATATAGCATTTGATTTGGCATTCTTCCTTTTTGTTGCAGGGCTTATATATTTAGCACCTAAAAAGTGGATGAAATTGACAATATTTTATATATTTTTTGGGCTTCAAATTATTGTTAATTGTGTTAATGTAACAATGAATAAAGTATTTGGTGATGTGTTATCACTAGATATGTTGAAATTGGGAAATGAGGCAGTGTCTGCTTTCTCATTTGAATTTTTGGATTTTGTGAATATTGGCATTAACTTGGCATTAATTGCAATTTCTATTTTAATTATAGTTGGAATAGAGAAGAAAGTTGATTTTAAAACGCTTTTTACACCTAAAAGAAAATTTGCCTTACTTATGTGTGCTGTTATGACAATATGGGCATTTTGTGGTTCGTTCTATTTTGTTGGAAAGGCAAGTTTGGTTGATGTTGAAGCAAAAAATGATTTATACATTATAGAAAGTGATGTATATTTATATGATAGTTTGTTCATAAAGAAAGAGGCATTTAAGAAATTTGGAACATTTGGTTTTTATTGCAAGAGTTTAGAAAACTTGGTGCTTAAAAATGGCGAAGATGTGAATAGAGAAGAACTTTCTAAATATATAAATCAAGGAGCAGGAACTGAGATTCAATCTAAATATAGTGGTATAGCAAAAGATGATAATTTAATTGTAATTATGTTAGAAAGTTTTGAATGGTTTGCAATAGACCCAATTTATACACCAACACTTTATAAATTAAGAACAGAAATGGGTTATAGTTTAGAAAATTTTTATGGCAGAAACAAAACAAATGTAAGTGAAGATATTGCAATAATGGGGTCAATGCCTAAAAATTCAATGTTAATTGATTACTTTAACAAAGTTGGCATTAATGTTCCTTATAGCTTACCTAATCTATTTAAGAAAAATAGTACAAAAGAGACGCTAAAAAGCGATGAAAATGGTGGAGTTTTAAATGCGGTAAGTGCAAATTATTTCCATGGTTATTTGGAAACTTTTTACAATAGAGATAAAATAAATATTTCCTTAGGATTTGATGATGTTATAGGCTTAGAAGATACAAATGTACCATATAAATCAAGCAATTTTGGCGAATGGGTTAAGGATAGTGATTTTATAAAGGCAAATATTGATAAATTTATTCCATCTACTTCTCAACCATTTTTCAATTACTACACAACGATAGGCACGCATGGCTCATATGATAATGAACAAGATGCTTATAGTGAATATTATGCATATTTTGATAATCATATTGAAGAATATAAGGAATACTTAAAAACAACAAATTATATTTTGCCTGAAAATGAGTTAGACTACAAGCACTTAAGAAACTATAAATCAACTGCAATGGACACAGATAAAATGGTAAAATACATTTTAGACACACTTGAAGAGCAAGGTAAATTAGAAACAACAACTCTTGTGTTATTTGCTGACCATAACTGTTATTATCACGATACAACAAACGCTGTCAAGGGTATAGATAAAAGCGATTATAAAAATATTGCATTATATAATATTCCATTTATTATCTATAATGATAAAATAGAAGCGAAACAAGATGAAACTTTTTGCAATACTTATGATATATATCCAACTATTTGTGATATGTTCGGCTTTAAAATTAACACTTCATCAACACAAGGTTATAGCATTTTTAGTGAAGATATTAAAGATTCAGTGTTTGTTTCATTTTTAAACGGAACATTTAATCAAAATTTTTATACGACAAATGTTGTTGATGTAGATAAGATTAGCGACGGTGTAAGCGATGATGATTTGATTGCTTTTCAGTTAAATGTTGTAAATTTTTATTTAAAACAACAGCAAATTGAAAATATATTTAAAATCAATTATTTTGGCACAAGTGCCTAAGTTTATTTTAATAGTTGAAAATTTTAAGAACTTTTTAAGTGCGGTAAGTAGAACTGTATTTAAAAAGTTTTTTAAGGCATAATAGGTAAAATATATAAGTTTTTTTCAAAAAATAGTGGAAAAATTTTTAAATGTATGATAGAATGAAACTTATGAGTATTGGTGAAAAATTAAAGGAAGTCGATTATTTAAATTTGGCAATGTATTTAAGTTTTGTGCTAGCGGTTGCTTTCTATTTTTTAAGTGCAAAATTTAAAACTAGTTTTAGAGTTTTATTTTTAATTGCTGTTTTCTTTATGTTTGTTGGTGTCGCACTTGTAATTGCGAAGATTTTTAGAACATATTCGGTAACGCATACGATGTATAAAACATCTCTAAAAGAAAAGAGTATAAAACTTTACGAAGAATATGGTGCAAATTCTAATGACATTGAAAGAGAGTTAAAAAAGTATAAAAAAACTGCATTAAAGGATTATAGGCAATCAGATAGAAAATATATGTTTTTTATGTGTATTTTAGGCATTATTGATTTTTACATTTTATATTTTGGTCTTTCAGTTTGGTTAAATTGGTAAAGCAAGTTTTTTTGTTTTTATTAAATAATCTAATATAAAAAATTTAAAAAGGGAGGAGTACCGAAATGCAAAAGGGATATTGGATTGTATTAGCGTATTTTTTGTGTCTTTGCCTAATGATTGTTGCAAGTTTTTATGACTTGCAAATAGATATAGCAATTTATAATAATCAAAACTTTTATGCAAAATTTTTTGATTTATTTGGTGAACTTCCTTTTTATGCACTTATTCCTTTTTGCCTTTGTGTTATCGCAACGTATTTAAAAAATAGTGAAAAAGGGTGGCATTTAGTTTTAAGTTTTGTATGTATATTATTTTCATTTGTAATGACTTGTGTTTGTTTCCAACGATTTTTTGGGACATTAATTGAATTTTATGTTGTGTTTTTATTGTCAATCTTGTCTATATCATTATTATCTTATTGTTTAAATAAAATAAAAGAAGAAACAATTACTAAATTGTTTAGATTTTCAGTTTTTGCAATAATTTATTTAGTCGCCATTTTGTTATGCAATCAAGTTATTAAAATGGTTTGGGGTAGATGTCGTTTTTATGATATGGTTGATGGCGAGAATTTTGCACTGTTCACTCCTTGGTGGTCTATAAATGGCTTCGGTGGTGGCAAGTCATTTTACTCTGGCCATGTAACATCTGCAATGGCGCTTTTATGTTTGCTTCCGCTTGCAAGAATACTCAATATAGATAAAAAGAAATATTTTGCACTAAATGTGCTTATCATAGCTTTTGTTGCTATGGTCGCTGTAAGTAGGTTAATTTATGGTGCACACTTTCTAAGCGATGTAACAATGGCAGTTATAGTATGTTTAAGCATTTATTTGTTGTTTTATAAATTGCTAGGTATAAAACTTTTTAAAATTTTTTAAAAAATTAAATTTAATTTTAAATCAATATGTTGTTGCGTTGTCAATTTAAACTACTAAATGTGGTGTAATGTTATTAAAAATTGCATTTTAAGACAAATTGTGTTAAAAAATTTTTGAAAAGGGTCTTTACAAATTTAAAATTATGTGCTATACTACTTGTGTTGTTTGATTTTTTACTATATTTGGATATATGTGAAGTGCATTAAAACTTTATACAATTTTGAAATTTCTCCCCTTATATTTTCAAAATTGATGTCTAGTGTGTTTCACAACTCAATGAACAAATTGTTTTTTAAAATAATTTGCGTAGTAAAAAGAAAAAATATCTCCATAGTGGGGGTATTTTTTTTGTTAAAAAGTGGATAAAGCACAGTTATTGCTTATCCATTTTTTTATCAAGTGGAAATACTTGGTAACGAATAAGAATAATTTAAATATAATTAATTAATTTAATGTTGTTTTCTTATGATTTTTAAATGTTTTATATGTAAAAGTGTGTACAAGGCTTGTTTATTATATATTTATATATAAAAATGTCAAAAAATAATGCAAATTCGCTTGTGTTTTTCTACAAAAAAAGGCATAATATATGTGAACAATTCAACAACTTTCAATATTTTAATAAGGCGAAAAATTAAACAAAATAAATTTGATTTATTTTTTGATTGTTTAATGTAGTGTAAAATTGTATAAATTTGTCCAAATTAAGCAAATTAAATTAATGGATAGAAATCAAAATTTATTAGAATTGAAGTGTCATTAAATAGAAGTTGTTACTGATAAACTTAAACGAGATTAAATGAATCTTGCAGATATGTTTGGGGGAAATACTATGAAAGCGTTTTTTAAAGATAAGAGAAAAACAGTTTTAGGAATTATTTCAGTGCTTGTTGCTTTAGTTATAGTAACTGGCGGTCTTTTTACATTTGCATATTTCAGTGCGAGTACAAAACAAAATGTTGGTGTGATTAAGTTTGGTAAAATAGAACTTGAAAATATGAGTTCTCAATTAACCATTAGTGGAGATGATATTTTGCCTTATGCGTTAATAAATAAAAATGCGGACGGAACGGCAAAGCCAATCGAAATTAGTAAAGCGGATGATTCATTGTCTTGTTATGTTAGAGTTAGAATAAATTATTCTTCAAATAAATCTCTATCTTCAAACAATAAAAAATATTTAGAAGCATTAAATGCTTATTGTTATTCTTCATACGAGGGTAGCGATTACAAATGGGTTTATAAGGATAGGAGTTATTATTTAACAGATTTAAATGGAAAATTGATAGAAGTAGGTGATAGTTCTAAAACTTATAGGTTAATGGATGTATTGCGTTTGCCATCACTAACAAGCTATTCAATGGAACAAGGAAATGCTTATAACATTGGTTCTGTGGTTAGTGTTGCCGACAATGTAAGCATTGATGGTAGTGGAATTGGTGAACTTACGGTTAGTGTTATTGCAGAGGCATTACAAGTTGCTCATATGGAAGATTATGTAAAAGAAATCCTTGGTAAAGATACATTATCCAATGAAGATGTTATAAATGGCGTAAAAATAATTATGGATGATGAAATGCCAAATAGTCATAAAGTCGTTATATGGCAAGATGTGTCTTTCAAAACTCAAAACGGTAGCATTTTGCAAGGGGCAAAGAGAATACCTTTAGCAGTCGTTGATAAAGGTTCAACTGTAGCACTAAAACAAAGTAGTGATATAGATACATATGCTGGTTACACATTTGGCGGTTGGATGTTAAATGGGAATACGTATACAAGTGCAACGTATAAAGCCGATGAAGATACTCATTTTACAGCTGTTTGGACTTATGCACCAACTCCAGTTCAAATAACACTAAACTATAATGGTGGAAATGGTTCTTTATCTAAGATTGAAGGTACGTATGGTGGTGCTTATTCTAATTTGCCAGCACCAACAAAGGCGGGTTATATTTTTACAGGCTGGTATATAAATAGTGCTTGCACCATAATGATTGGAGAGACAATAACAAAGGATAAAGACTTTACAATTTATGCTGGCTATAGACCTGTAAGCATTAAACTTATTTACAATAAAAATGCTGAAAGTGTAGGCGGAGCAATGGATGATGTCGCTCTTAAATTTGGTAGTTCATATACAATCCAAAATGCAGGGTTCAGTCGTGTTGGTTATAATTTCAAGGGTTGGACAACAGAAGGAAAGACAGATGTAGTATTTAACTTAAATTTAAGCGAAAGCAGTATTTCTTTGGACGAAAGCACTCTTAGTACAATAAATATGGTAAGGTCAACAGGTAGTGGAACGGAAGTTGTGTCTGTATGGAAAGCAATCACTGATTATACACTAGGAGGTAAAGGTAAAGAAGATTTTGTCATAAATTTATATGCAGTTTGGGATTTGCATAGCGTAGTTGTAACATTTGAATATAATGATGGTACAGAATCAAAAACTACAAAATTATGCGTTATAGGTGATGCATATGGTACCTTACCAAGTGCTGAAAGAGCAGGTTATACTTTTGGCGGATGGTTTACAGATAGCTTATTTTCAGCTTCAAGCGAAGTAATAACTAGTACGATTGTAACAAACAAGTCAAATCATACTCTATATGCGAAATGGATAGCAAATTCTAAAGCGACATATAGTGTTCAATATAAGTGTGGTAACCAAATAATTAAAAGTGCAACATATGAGGGTGTAAGCGGAAGTATAGTAAATGCGGTAATTGAAGATATAGAAGGTTACACTTATAGTAATTTAGATGATGGCAATGTATTATCTGGTGAAGTGAAAGAAAATGGCTCACTTGTCTTGGTTGTTAATTATAAGGCAAATGTGTATACGATTCAATATGCAAGTGAAAATGGAACGATTTACACAAAAACAAACACAACATTTAAGTTAGGAGATGTTGTAACATTACTTTCAATAGATGAACTTGTAGCAAATGATAAAAGTTTTGAAAAAATAGGATATGAGTTTGTTGGTTTCAAATATAACGATACAATTATTGCAAACACTATAACGATTACACTTGACTTAATTAAAAGCTTGGGTTTATCTACATTAATTAAAGATGATAGTGCAGTTGTGTCAATAGTGCTAATAGCTTCATATAGTGCAAATAAGTTTACATTGAATTATGTAAGTGATGGCACAATATTAAAGACATTTAGCGTTGCTTATGGAAGTGCAATTCCTACAATAGACACACCTAGCAAGATAGGAAACACTTTCACATCTTGGTATAAAGATGAAAATTTAACGCAATTATTTGATTATCAAACAATGCCAAATAGCAATGTAAATGCCTATGCTAAATGGGATAGAAAAACATATAATGTGCTATACGATGCTGGTGAAGGTAAAGGCACAATGTCAATGAGTAGTTTCACTTTTGGCGAGATGCAAAAATTAAAGAAGAACGAATTTACAAAAGTAGGATATAGTTTTGCAAATTGGGAAATTAGTGGAAAAGTATTTTACGATGAAGGCGAGATAACTATCCGTGAAAACGATGTAAATTATACAATTTCTAGACAAAATAGTGCAACAGTTATTGTTAATATTGCAAAAACTGAAAACATTGTATTTGTGGCAAAATACACTGCAAACACTTATAAAGTTACAGTGGAATTGGATAATGGTACGGAAGATAAGCAATATAGTGGCAAAATTGGCGAGACACTAACAATAAACTTGCCAACAAAACAAAGTTATTCATTTATAGGCTGGAAATTAACTGGCACGGGCTCATTAGATGCATATATAGCAACTGAGGGGAAAACAACATTCACATATACTTTTGGCTCAACTGATGATACTATAACTGCACAATGGGAAAAGAGTTTCACAAATGTAACTTTTGTTTATGCAAATGGAGATAAAGTTTCATATTCTTTAAAATGTGGAGTTGAATATGGAGATAACCTTCTAGAAGTTAAGGATACCCCAAACGGCATTTTTGCAGGATGGTTTTATAGTGAAACTGAATCAGTAGATTTTGATACTGCAACTTTAATTACAAAAACAAGCATTGTTAGTTTAAAAGACCATTATTTATTTGCTTTAATGTTGTTACCTTACAATATATCAGGTAGTTCAGTAACAGGATATCTATCAAGCATTTCAAATGTAAACGAGTTTGCAAATGGAGCAGTTGTTCAAAATGAATTAATAGAAATTCCTTCTTATGTTCATAAATTTAAATCAACAAATTATTATTATGAATGTGAAAGTGGTAAAACAAATGCAGTGAAAATAACAAGCATAGGGGCTAATGCATTTAAGGCAAATACTAAAATAAAATCTGTCAGCTTAACAACTGACATTACAAGTGTTGGTTCATATGCTTTTGGTGATTGTACAAATTTAAGCACAGTTTACACGAAGGGAGGAAACGTAACAGAAGGCACATTTGTTTTATCAACCGCAACAACTCTTTCTGCAAATAGTTTTAGAAATACTGCGATTGTAAATATAGTAGGAAACGCAAATTTAGTTTTAAGTGATTATGTATTCTATGGTACAAAGAAATTGAATAACGTTGATTTTGCAAATTGTACATTTAGCACTATACCAGCATATGCGTTTGCTCAAAGTACAATAGAGCATATGACTATAAATGCAAAAGTTACAACGATAAATGCGAGTGCTTTTGAAGGTTCTAATTTGAATGCAATAAATGCAGAAAGCGTACAAAAAATAAGTTTAAATGCGTTTAATAATACAAAATTAACAACTTTAAAATTAAGCAAAATTACAACCATTGAAGCAAACGCATTTTCAAACAATGCTGTTCTTGAAACAGTGGAAATAGCAAATAGTGCAACAAGTATAGGGGCAAACATATTTGCTAATTGTGTAGGTCTTATGAATTTAAGCATTCCATATGTTGGAAATAATGCAAGTTCTGCATATGCCTTTGTTTACCTATTTAAAGGAACAACGACATCAGCAAGTGAATCAGTTTTAAATAATATAACAGCATTATTTAGTGCAACTTATGCAACAAGTTTAAAAGGTAAATTAAATTTAACTATTACAAAAACTGTGGCAAATTATGCATTTTATGATTGCGATTTTATAGGCTCAGTAAAGATTAATGGAGCAACAACAATAGGCACAGGTGCATTCAAGGAAAATGATGCATTGACTTCAGTTGATTTTGAAACAACAATTTCGACACTAGGTGCAAATGCATTTGAAAATTGCGTAAGTTTAGCTAAGGTAGATTTAACAAATGTTACAAATATAGGTGCAAGTTCATTTAAAGGTAACACTAAATTAGTACAAATAGAATTTGCAAATGTAAAAACAATAGGTGCAAATGCATTTGAAAATTGTATAGGATTAGTTGAAGTGGGTTTAAACGAAATAACAAGTTTAGGTGCAAGTGCTTTTAAAGGTTGCACAAATTTAAATGCTATAACTTTCAAATCTGCAACAGCACCAACGTCTGTTGGCTCAAATGTTTTAGATAACACATTAATTGCAACTGCGGATGGTTATGTGCTTGTTCCTTACACCTCATACAATGCATACACAACAAAATTTACAGCATATAAGAGCAGGGTTGTGGGTTATTACGACTTGCAAAAAGACGGAACTTTACCATCATTAAATGGCGACAACAACACTCTATGGTACGAAAGTGCATTGGATTGTATTAAGGCAAGAAACTATCACAAACACACAGAAATTGTAAGTGCAGGTAGATATTTTACTAAGCACGAAAGCATAGGTGATTTATTGCCATTTAAAGGGGTTTTAAGCGGTGGAAATATAACGATTACTGAATATGTCCCAAGTGCGGTTCCAACAACTTCTAACCAAGTTAGAATTCCATCAACTGCATATTTAAAAGATGGTTTCTTATATACTGTTACAAGCGGTGGAAATGCTGTAACTCAAATTGCAGGAAATGCATTTAAGAACAACACAACAATGCAAAGCATTATAATTCCAGCATTTATAACGAGTATAGGGGCAAGTGCTTTTGATGGATGTTCAAAATTGCAACAAATTACATTTGAAGCTAAATCAACCACATACAACTCTAACATTACGCTTGGTTCTAATGTGTTTATGAATTGCGTTAATTTAACAACTGTTAAACTTTCAAATAGAGTAACAAATATTCCAACATATGCATTTGCAAACGATTCATCACTTGCCTATTTGAATATTGTAGATACAATTACTAATTTGGGCGGAAGTGCATTCTATGGCTGTACGGGCTTAGAAGAATTGCATATAGAAAGGGAAGCAGTTATCACAATTACTGCAACAACATTTAACCAAAGTATGATAGCATTCAAAAAAGGCTACATAACAGTAGGTGCAACAATCTATGGCAGTTATGTAAGTTCAAGCACAAACGGAAACTTTAATGCCTATGTTAGTCAAATTTTGGCAAGAACGGATTTGTCATCACTTCCAACTTTAAATAAAGGCGCAACAACCGCAAATAATGTAGCAGTGTTATGGTCTTTAAATAAAGATATGAGTGGAGATAAGGTCCCAAGCGGAACAGCAAATGCAAATATGTCAAGATATTATTCAAATGGCGAAGTTGCATCATTTACTGTAACTTTTGAATATAACAACGCAACAGGTGGAAATACAACTAAAACTAA
>DJPS01000026.1:0-471 GCA_002438625.1 Christensenella sp. UBA6406 | reverse complement strand
CAATCATCTTTTGATACTGTGGTTACGGCTTCAACGGTTGTAACAGTGCTAGGTAACCATACACTTTACGCTAAATGGGATGTAACAAAATACACAATCACCTACAACTTAAATGGTGGAACACTTGGAAGCAATATGGTAACCGTGTTTACGGTTGATGACTTGCCATTCTCAATAGCAAATCCAACAAAAGTTGGTTATAGATTTAATGGATGGTCAGGTACAGATATCACAGGCACAACGGCAGACTTAAAAGTTACAACTCCATCAAATAAATCTTATACTGCAAATTATTCTATAATAAATTACACTATAACTTATAATTTAGATGGCGGTTCGCTTCCAATAAATACAAGCAATAAAACATCTTATTATGTAACAACTGAAACATTTACGCTTGTAAATCCGTATAAAATAGGCTACACATTCTTAGGTTGGACAGGTTACAACGGAACATATCCTCAAACCGAA
>DJPS01000053.1 GCA_002438625.1 Christensenella sp. UBA6406 | reverse complement strand
GCAACAAATATGTTGATGACGCTAAACGGCGGGCTAAATATGTTTAAAGAAAACATTGCCGAAAATGTGGGCGTGTTTGCAGATAACTTAGCAAAAGGAATGCTTATGGGGGCTAGGGGCAACTCTGGCGTTATCTTGTCGCAAATCTTTTATGGCATTGCAGAAGGGTTGAAGGGCAAGCAATCTGCAAACGCCCTTGAACTTTGCCGTGCGTTTGAAGTTGGCACGCAAAAAGCATATGATGCAGTTATGGAACCAACGGAAGGAACAATCTTAACTGTTATGCGTGAAGCAACCGAAAATGCAGGTAAATTGTTAAAAAGCGGAAAAAGTGAAGATAAATCAATTTCTATAAATGAATTTATTTATAATATTTGCATTTTTATGGAACGCTCGCTTGAAAACACGCCAAACTTGCTTGCCGTTTTAAAAGACGCTGGCGTGGTTGATAGCGGTGGTGCAGGCTTGCTTTGCATTATGCAAGGTATGAAATTTGCCCTTAGCAAAGAAAATAATGAAGAAAACGCAAATGAAAATGTAAATGCTGATAGAGAATGCGAAAGCGAGAAAAGCGGAAAAAGTGAAAAGAAAAATAATAAAGAATTTAATCCGCATTTAAAAAGCCAAATTATAAACGGCTTTGAAAATGAAAGTGAAGGTCTTTTGAATGATTTGCTTAGCGGACAAAATGAGCAAAACGGAAACGGCATTGGGCAACCAAATCAAATGGCTTTAATAGATTTAAATAAATTTACAGAAAATAGCGTAATGAAATTTGGTTATTGCACAGAGTTTTTGCTAAGGCTTCAAAATAGCAAAATAGATGTAAATCAATTTAATTTGCAAAATTTTAAATCAAATTTAGAAATGCTGGGCGATTCAATCGTAACTTTCCAAAATGGCACAATAGTTAAAGTCCATATTCACACCTTTACGCCCGAAAATGTGCTTTCATTTTGCCATAGCTACGGCGAGTTTTTAACAATTAAAATTGAAAATATGACATTGCAACACAATGAAACGCACGATGTTGTTGTGGAAAATTGGGATGGCAAGAGAGCTGGAAGCGAAAAACAGGGCAAAACAACCGCTAAAAATGCGGAAAAAGCGGATAAAATGAAAAAATATGCAACTGTTGCAGTCGCTAACGGTCAAGGCATTTGCGAAACATTTAAGCAGTTAGGAGCAGATTATGTTGTTAATGGTGGACAATCTAACAACCCATCAACACAAGATTTTGTGGATGCATTTAGGGCAGTTAATGCACAAAATATTTTTGTTTTGCCGAATAATGCAAATATAATTTTAACTGCAAAACAAGCGGGCGAGTTGTGTGGCGACTTAAATGTTGTTGTAATAGAAAGTAAAAATGTGGGCGAAGGTTATGCTGTTCTTCAAATGCTAAATTATGATTTTGATACGATTGATGAGATAAAGCAAAATATGATAGATGCAATGCAAGGCGTGAAAACTGCCCTTGTGTCAAAAGCAGTTAGAAGTGCAGATTTAAACGGCGTGGCAGTTGCAAAAGATTGCTATGTTGGGTTTGAAAATAAAAAGATAATCACATCCGCAGACACAAAAGAACAAACCGCACTCCAACTTATGCAAGGGCTAAATGCTCAAAATTATGAATTTGCTATCATCATTTATGGCGAAAGTTTTGCGGAAAATGAAAAAGCGGACTTTAAAGTGCGTGCATCTTCACTTTATAGTGGTTTAGAATTGTACGAGATAAATGGCGGGCAAAATATTTATGATATGATTATCATTTTGCAATAAAAAATCATTGTTTAAGGTATCAAAAAAAGATTATTAATTAAATAATAAAAAAATAAGTTATGCAATTTTATTCACGCTTAAAAAGCGGTGTGGCATAACTTTTTTTTGCTATAAAACTTAAAGGCAACGGAAGAACATAACAAAATAAATTGGCAAATAAATTATAATATAGGAAGTTTATGCAAGCACAAAAACTTGTTTTTGTATTTGATATAAACAACGCCTATTTCAAATTGTGATACCTTGATTTATCAAGGTTGTTGCGGTTAGCAACTTTAAAATTTAACTTGCTTAAATTTTAACATCACATAATTTATATTGTCTTTTTCAAAAACTTTTCGCTCGTTTGAAAGCGCATAACCCTTTTTAACATTATAATCTTTGTTAAAAAATATAATGATTTACACTTTTCCTATAAAATTTAACCTCGTTTTTTACACTTTTCCTATAATTTTGGGGTGTAAATTTTACACTTATTCCATTTTATGTGGTTTTTATTGATAAAAATTTATAAAATCTATTTTTTAAAATGGTGCGTTTTTGTTGCTTTTTAGCGGTTAAAATGTTAAAATTAGGTGTTAATTTAATGTTTTTTGCAAATTAAAATCTAAATAAATAAAATTGTGGCAAATAAAGTTAGAAAAGGAGCAAAAGGTGTGGAAAAGGTTTTTATAAGTTTTTATAATTCAATTTTAGGTAAAATTGGGCTTAAAAGTGATGGCGAGTTTTTAACTGGGCTTTGGTTTGTGGGTTCTAAGGATGAGTTAAAGCAAAATGTTGGGTGTGAAAGGACTTGCGAATGTGGTGAAAATTCTAATTTAAATGTAAAAGTTGAAAAATGTGGAAAGTGTGGAAAAGTTAAAAACTGTGCGGGGCGAAGAAAAGAATATATAGATAATCAAATTGAAATAAATGATAATTTGCCTATTTTTAAAGAAGTGGCAAAGTGGTTGGATGTTTATTTTAGTGGTCAAGTGCCAAATTTTGTGCCAAAATATAAGATTGTGGGGGCAACGGCGTTTCAAGCGGAAGTGATTGCCGAAGTGGAGAAAATTCCGTATGGAAAGGTTGTAACATATGGAGATATAGCAAAAGTGATTGCAAGCAAAAGGGGGCTAAGGCGGATGTCTGCACAAGCGGTTGGCGGGGCAGTTGGCTGGAACCCTGTGTGCCTTATTGTGCCGTGCCATAGGGTTGTTGGTGTGGGTGGCAAGTTGGTTGGCTATGGCGGTGGCATAGAAAATAAAATAAAATTATTGCAACTTGAAAAAATTAAAATTTTATCAAATTCATTTTTATGTGCTTCTTGCTGTGGTGGCTTGTTTGTTTGGGGCGTTAGTTTAATGCATTTTAAATGATTTTCATTTAATCATTTTATTAATTTATCAATTTAAGTTTTTTGCCTTATTTTTTAGTGTTTATCTTATCTATAAAAAATATTTTCTAAAAAAAGTTGGCTAAAAAATGGCAGGGTTGTGTTCGTATTTTGAAATTGTATGGTAAAATATAGATGCAAGATATGTGGGAAGAGTTAGGCTCTTTCTGTTTT
>DJPS01000001.1 GCA_002438625.1 Christensenella sp. UBA6406 | reverse complement strand
TAGGACATTGCCAGATTCAATTATTAACTGCTATAATTGTAGCAGTTTTTTTGTATTATTTATTATGCTAATGCTGATAATAAAAATGCATTTTTAGAAAGCGGAAACAAAATATTTGGCAATCAATTTGAAAATTTTAATGCTAAATATGTTAAAGCAAATATTGTTAAGTTTAAACGCTTATAAACAAGTAAAGTGTATGAACTAACTTTAACAGATGTAATAAAGCCAGAATTTACAGAAGAGCAGATTAATGAATTACAAAAAATGAGTATGGAAAAATCTAATGAATATGACTTTTTAACAAAGCAAGAGATTTTAAAAAATTTAAGCAATAAAAAATCTGATTTTATTCAAATAAATAAAAATATTAAATTTATTTTAAAAGTCAAAAAGTAAATTTACCAATTTGCTACATAGTTTGACTAAAATGGGTCAATGTTGCACTGCCACAAATGTAGCAGTTTTTTGTTGTTTTAATTTATCTATTTATCAACAAAAGCATAGTTGGTTAATTATATATTTTATTTTTCAACTTTTTTATACTTTTTTTCTAATATTGCTTGACATATAATACTATGCGTTGTATAATATAGTTAAGTGTTAGGAGGTGTGGGTTATATGGATGCACAACTGAAACGTGGTGTGCTTGAAATTTGTGTATTGGCATCTATGCTTAAAGGTGAAACTTATGGTTATGAATTAATTGGAAAAGTTTCAGCGTATATTCCCATATCTGAATCAACTTTATATCCTATTTTGAGAAGATTGGAAGCGGGCGGGTATGTCAATGTTAGAAGTGCTGAGTTCAATGGAAGGCTTAGAAAATATTATTCTATTACAGAAATGGGGAAAGGCAAAATCTTTGAGTTTTTAGAAAGTTGGAAGGGGATTGTAAAGGTATATGACTTTATAAAAGGAGAAATAGATGGATAAAAATAAGTTCTTTAAAGAATTAAAGAAAGAACTGTTGGCGATTGGTTATGCTGATAGTGAAAGTTTAATTGAATACTATAAAGAAATTATCAATGATTTAATTGATAGTGGTAAAAGTGAAATTGATGCTGTCGCTGAACTGGGTTCGCCTAAGGAGATTGCACAAAGAGCAATGGAAGAAAGTGGCGGAGAGCAAGCAAAAAGTGCCGTTAAGGCTGATAAAAAGCAAAAGTGCTTTTATAGGGATGAAAACGGCAAATTTAAAACTATGTGGCTAGTTTTGATTATAGTTGGTTCTCCTTTGTGGTTTTCAATAGGTTGCGGAGTTTTAGGTGTTGGAATTGGAGTCGTATGTGCAATTTTTAGTTTGGTTATTGCATTATATGCAACTGTTAGTGCGTGTGCGTTGTCGGGCATTGTTGTGTTTGGTTATGGCTTTGTTGGTTTGTTTGAAAATTTAGGGTTTGGGCTGATGCTCTTTGGTTGCGGATTAATTGCGTTTGCTTTGGGCATTGTTGGCTTTATATATTTAACTAAATTTATTAAGCAATGTTTTAGTTGTTTGAAATCAAAAAAATATAAGGAGATGAAGGGCTAATGAAAAAGTTTGTTACCGCAATGTGCTTTATATTGCTAGCAGGGTTGCTTTTATTTATGGTAGGATTTTCAATTTTTGTAATTAATGGAGGTTATGATATGAGTGATTTAAAGAAAATTGAACAAGAGATAGAATTTAATGAGAATAGTAATTTAACAATAAGCAGTGAAATTGAAGATATAACAATTAATGTTATAGATGGGGATAAGATAAAATTTTCTTATTATGAAAATGAAAAATTGGCACATTCCTTTTCTAATGAAGGCAATGAGATTGAACTTAAAATGAAAAGAATTAATTGGCTTTTTAACTTTTTTAGACTAATGGGGCACAATAAATTAAGTGTTAATGTTGGCGTACCAAGTAATTTTAAAGGCAATTTGACATTGTCAACACAAACAGGGGATGTCAATGTTAATGGTTTAAGTAATTTAAAAAATATAAATATAAAAATTGCTACGGGTGATGCAACAGTTGCAAATATTGGTGCAGTGAATGGTGAGTTTGTGGCAACCACAGGGGACATTAATGTTGAAAATGCTCAATTTGGTAATGATTTGCAAATTAAACTTACAACGGGCGACATAAGAGCTTATAATGTAAAAGCGAATAATGAGTTTATTGCAAAAGCGACAACAGGGGATGTAAAGTGTGAAATAGATTGTCCTGTCGTAACATTCAATACATCAACAGGGGACATTAAGTTTAAAGCGATTAATTCTAATGCTATAAAGGTAAAATGTTCCACTGGTTCAATTAAAGGTGAAGTTGTTGGTAATGAAGCAGATTATGATATAAAGAGTTCTACAACGGTGGGCAAAAGTAATTTAAAAAATAAGGATGTCGAGGGTGGAAAATCGCTTAATTGTTCAACTACTACAGGCTCTATAAACGTTCAATTTATTTCTTAACTATTTTTAGTTTCTAAAAGTTAAATTAAAAATTTTAAAATGAAAAAGTTTGTTATTAATTTGTGGTAACAGCTTTTTTTTTAATTCTATTTTACTAATTTTAAAAGCTGGTCAGCACTTAAACGATTGTTCTATTTAAATAGTAATTTATTGTACAAAAGTGCTTAAATCATCTACAAAATTACAAAAAATATAAAAATTAAAATTAATTTTAATATTTTGTAAAAAATATTTGCTTTTTAGGAAAATTTGTATTATAATAAAGGTACAAACATAATAAAAAATGAAACTAATTAAAAGGTAAATTTAATTAATTTATTTTAAAACTGAAACTTTATGGTGGTGCTGAATAAAAAATTGAAGTTAAGTGTTATGGTTTGCAAAAAAGAGAAAAGGAGAATATAAAAATGGTAACGTTGATTACAAGTAATGCGTCATTAGGAGAGTTTGTGGCAAAAGAATTTGGCGTAGAAAGTGAAAATGTAAGGGCGGTAAGTAGTGCGGTAAGTTTGTTCGCTCATTATAAGGAAATAAAACGTTCTACATTTTTGATAGATGAGCGAAATTTGAGGTATAAATCTTCACTTGAAGAATTGGCAAAGGCAAACCCTAAATTGCAGAAAGCGATAATATTAGATGACAATAATCTATATGACAACAATGGCGAGATAAATGTTCCTTATTTAATGGAAATGGTCGCTGTGGCGATGAAAATAGATGTTGAAAGCAAGGATGAAGAAGAAACAGATGTAAAAGATGATAATGTTCCAAAGCTGTAACAAAGTTAGCAAAATAAATTTATTGAATTTTATGCTATAATATTAAGGAAATAATTATAAGGAGAAGAAATAGAACTTTCATAAATTTATAATTTTTTTATAAATTTTCTCTTTTTGGTGTTTATAATGTGTTTAATTGGCGAATTAATTGTGTAGAGTTTAAAAACTGCTATAATTTTGTTTTTTTGTGGTGTGCTTGTAAACATTTCGAAAATGTGTTATAATATTTCTATATAGAATAGGTTTAAACTAGATTAAGGGGTGAGTTTTATGGAATTGATTAAGCAACCTGTTAAGGGCATGAGAGATATTTTACCTAATGAAAAGGTTGTAAGAGATAAAGTTTTTGAAATGGTTAGGGATGTTTATTCAGGTTATGGATTTTCATTAATAGAAACGCCTATTGTAGAGCATTTTGAAAATTTAAGCTGTAACAATGGTGGGGAAAATGAAAAATTGACATTTCACATTTTAAAGCGGGGAGAAAAATTGGCTGAGGCGATTGAAAAAGGCGAGGAGCTTTGTGATTGTGGGTTAAGATATGATTTAACAATGCCTTTATGTCGTTTTTATTCCAACAATAAAGATAATTTGCCTTATCCTTTTAAAGTTTTTCAATTTGGAGATGTTTTTAGGGCTGATAGACCACAAAAGGGCAGGTCAAGGCAGTTTAAGCAATGCGACATTGATATATTTGGCGAAAGTGGCGTAGATGCGGAAATTGAACTTATAAGTGCAACGACAACATTTTTAAATAAAATAAATGGGCTTGATTTCACTATAAAAATAAATGATAGGCGAATTTTGCGTGCTATGTGTGATAAGGTTGGTTTTCCTACTCAAAGTTATGGCGATGTGTTGGTTGTGCTTGACAAGATGGATAAAATTGGCATTGATGCGGTTTATGGTGAACTTGTAAAATTGGGCATAGATGAAATGTTATGCAAAAATTATGTGCAACTTTTAAGCGATTTAAATAATGCGGATGATAAGTTAAAATTTATAAAAGCATATTTTAATGATGAAAGTATAGACAAGATTGTGAAAAATTTAGAAGAAATTATGAAAATTGTTAAAGAAATAAATGGTTTTAATATTCAATTTGATTTGTCTATTGTACGTGGAATGGGTTATTACACTGGAACAATTTATGAAATATATTGCAACAATTTTGGCTCTGCTGTTGGTGGGGGCGGAAGATATGACAATATGGTTGGAGATTTTGTTGGGCAAAATGTTCCAGCAGTTGGCATTTCTATTGGGTTCGAGCGTCTTGTTATGCTTTTAATGGAAAATAATTGTTTTAATACGGAAGTTGGTAAGAAAAAAATTGCAGTTTTGTACGATGCCAAAAACGCTGAAATTGATAAAGTTAGACTTTATAGAATAGTCTCTGATTTAAGGAAGACAAAAATAGTTTACTTAAATAAATATAACAAAAATGTAAAGAAGCAAAAAGATGATTTACAAAGTTTAGGCTATGGGCAAATTTGGGATATAAAATCTAATGCTGATTTGAATAACTTAAAATAAAGAACTAAATATAAATTTTGATTAAATTAAATAAATATGTGATTTTTCACTGCTTTAGCGGTTGTTTTACCTTTTGGTGGTTTTATAAAAATATATGAATTTTATGCACGAAATAACAATTTAAATGAGTAGTTTAATAATAAAATAGAGAATAATGAATTAAGTTTAAGTTTGAGGTGAATTGAAAATGAAAGAAGAAAGAAGTGTGAGCAGTAAAGTAATTGAAAAAATTATCCGCCTAAGCAATGTTAAGAATAAAACAAACACGAAAGAGAAGTTTAAAAAACAAATAAATAAAGCGATGAAAAAGAACTCTAAGCCTTATCAATTTCCAAAACTATTGAAATTGAAAGCGAAAATTGTTAAAGAACAAATTGAGAGTATGGATTATTACATAATAAACCAAAAGGAAAGCGAGAAAAATGTGGTGCTTTATATGCACGGCGGTTGTTATGTAAATCAACCAGTTTATTTCCATTGGAAATTTATTGAGCAACTTGCGGTCAACACAGATTACACTATTTATGTGCCTATTTATCCAAAAGCACCTAATTGCACTTATGTTGAATGTTATGATAAAGTGCTTAAACTATACCTTAAAATTATTGATAGTGATGATAGCGGAAAAGATAAAAATATTGCTTTTATGGGTGATTCTGCGGGCGGTGGCTTTGTTCTTGCGTTTGCACAATATTTAAGGGGCTTGGGCATAAGAAATGCAAATAATGTTGTTATGATTTCTCCGTGGCTTGATATGTCGCTTGAAAATCCAGACTTAAAGGCGTTGGAATCAATAGACCCATCACTTGAAACTTTTGGCATTGTAGAAATGGCGAAAACTTGGGCTGGTGGAAGCACTTTTGATAACTATATGTTAAGCCCAATTAAAGGCACTTTTGAAAATTTGGGTAAATTGACAATTTTTATAGGAACTCACGAGATTTTATTGCCTGATGCAAGAGAGTTGAGAGATAAACTTACATCTGCGGGAATAGAATGCAATTATTATGAATATCCTTACATGAACCATGTTTTTCCGCTTTTTCCAATTATTCCTGAGGCAAAGAAAGCAAGGAAAACAATTTATAAAATTTTAAATGACGCAAAGCAGTAAATTTTAATTTTGTTATAATTAAGCAAAAGTTGTGAAGAATAAGATTTTATAATGAAAATTTTCAACATAAATTTAAATTAAATGTTTAAAGTTATCTACAAATTTTGGTAAAATGTGGATAACTTTTTTATTTAGCAATATTTTATTGAATATTATTTTTTTCAAATTATTGTTTAATTTTTAAGTTTGTGATAAAATGTGTTTATGGAAAAAATTATTGTAAATGGAAGATGTAGGCTTATTGAAACGATTAAAAATGGAAATAATCAATTTGTTGATGCAATGTTAAGGCTTTTTAGTGAGAACGATGAAGATGTTTTTGGCATTTTGCAAACATTTATAAAATGTGGATTTATAACAACAAGTTGCAGTTGCGGGCATAATAATGATGATTGGTATGACCCAATTTATTTTGCTGTTTATGTTAATGAAAGCAATGTTTGCAAAGTTTTAAATATTATTAAATTGCTTCAAGGTAGATTACCTAAGAAAGATTTGCCATTAATGCGTTTTAGTTTTAACTACAATGCAGAATATGGCGAAATTATGGAAGATGCGGGCAATGCAGGCGAGTTAAATTGCAACATAGAAGAGAAAGCGGATAACGAAAAGCAAAAGTTTGTGGAATATATGTTCGGCGTGCAAATTGATTTGTATGAACAAGGCGAGAAAAGACAAAAAACGCTTGAACTTGTGCGTGAGAGCATCATCCGTGCGTGTGAAATGAGTGAAGGAGATTGCGTGGGAGAGATTGCTTTAAATTATAATGCAATTTATTTAATAAATAGATTTATTCATTATTCTAATCCACAAACAAATTGGTTAAATATTTCATTTTGTGCGGAAAGTTTAAGTTATAAATTTGATTTAATTTTTAAGAAAAATGAATGCGATAATGGCGTTGTTGAAAAATGCATTGAATATAAAGATAGTCAAGCATTTAGGGATTTTGAATTTTTGTTAAATTATTAATTTTATAGAAAGAAATTAATTTATAAATGCGTGATGAATTTGCATAAATTAAGCAAAATAAATAGTTAAAAAGGGGTTAAAATATGAACGAAAAAGTGCGGACTAAATTAAGTACAATAACAACCAGTCCTGGCGTTTATCTTATGAAAGATATCACTGGCAAAATAATTTATGTTGGTAAAGCGAAAAATTTAAAAAATAGAGTATCATCATATTTTAACAATACTAAAAAGCAAATTAAAGTCAGTTCAATGGTTAGCAATGTGGATGATTTTGATTATATTATTTGTCAAAGCGAATATGATGCCTTAGCCCTTGAAAGTAATTTAATAAAAAAATATATGCCTTATTATAACATTTTATTGAAAGATGGAAAGGCTTATCCTTATATTAAAATAGATTTATCCGCAGATTTTCCAACGCTAGAAGTTGCAAGAAAAGTGGAAGATAATTCTTGCAAATATTTTGGACCTTTTATTGGTAGGTTTAGGGCGTATGATTTAATTAAAATCATTTTAACCGCTTTTGAGATAAGAGAGTGTAAAAAGAAGATAAGAATTGGAAAAACTGAACGCCCTTGCATAAGAAAAGAAATGGGGCTTTGCGATGCTCCTTGTGCGGGAAGTATATCAAAAAGCGAATATGATAAAAAAATAAATGATGCAATTAAATTTTTAAATGGTGATGATGCCTTAATTGTAAGCAAATTAACTGAAAAAATGAACGAGTGCATCAACTTAGAAAACTTTGAAAGGGCGATTGTTTATAGAGATTACATTGAAAAGGTTAAACACTTAGATGAAAAAATTATTGCACAACTTCCTAAAAAAACAAATTTAGATATTTTTGCAATTAGTGATGATGTCAATAAATGCTCTATTGCTGTTGGTATTGTCCGTAACGGCAAGGTTTTAGGCGTTGAAGCAAACACGATAAGTGGCATAGATGAAGATAGTTTACAAGCCTTTATTTTGCAATATTATAAAGACAACATTATTCCGCCTGAAATATTGCTTGAACAAGATATAAATGAAGATACAAAGAAATTGCTACAATCATATTCACAAAAGAAAATTGCGGTGTCTGTGCCTGCCCGTGGCGTAAAGAAAGATTTGGTTAAAATGGTTCATAGAAATGCATATCAACACTTTATAAAAACAAGTGATAAAGAAACATTAAATTATGAAAGAACTTTGGGTGCGGTTAAAAACTTGCAAAACTCTTTACACTTAAAGAATTTGCCACGCAGAATTGAATGTTATGATATTTCGCACATTAGCGGTGTTTATAAAGTCGCATCAATGGTTGTGTTTACGGATGGCGAGCCCGACAAGGCAATGTATAGGAAATTTAAGATAAAAGAAGTTGAAGGAAACAACGATTTCGCCAGTTTGCAAGAAACACTTAAACGCAGGTTGAAAGAATTGACAAGTGAAGAAAAAAATGATGTAAGTTTTAAAACTGTCCCTGACCTAATGATAATTGATGGTGGTAAAGGACAACTTAGCAGTGTTATGGAAATTTTTGAAAACTATGCGGGTGAATATAGAGATAGAATTGAAGTTGTTTCGCTTGCAAAACGAATTGAAGAAGTTTTTGTGCCAAATAAAAGCGAATCAATCATTTTAGGAAAAGATAGGCAAGAATTAAAACTTATTCAGCGTGTGCGTGATGAGGCACATAGGTTTGCCATAACATTTCACCGAAGTTTGCGTGGCAAAGGTATGGTTAAAAGCGAGTTAGATGAAATTAGTGGCATTGGCAAAGTTAAACGCAAAGAGTTGCTTAAAGTTTTTACAAGCATAGAAGCAATAAAAAATGCAAGCATTGATGATTTTAAAAAAGTTAAAAGTATAAACGAAAAAAATGCGATTGCAGTTTATAATAAATTTCATAACGATTAAAAAGCGTGAACTTTTTCTTTTAGAGTGTTATAATTTTAATTTACAAGTCTAAATTTTTATTATATTGTCTAATTTTAATTTATTATGTAAATTTAAAATTATTTTATTTTTTTTGACATTGCACTCAGTTTGAGAAAAATGCAGTTTTAAAATGTGATAAAGTAACATTAAATAAAATTAAATCATATATAGTTTTATGCGTAAAGTTGTAAATGATTTAAAGTCGCTTTTGGGCGAAGAAAATGTAAGGGAAGATTTTAATATAAAAAATTATCTTTCCTTTAAAATTGATTGCAAGGCAAAAGTGTTGGTTGAAGTATATAACAAAAGTCAATTAATAAAAATTTTAGATTATTTAAGTTTAAACAAGTTAAAATATTTGCTTATTGGTGGTGGAAGCAATATAATTTTTAAAAAATCCGCTTTAAAAGACATAGTTATTCATTTAAACGATGGTTATAGTAAAATCTATTTTAAAAATGGGCATTTTTTCTTGTCTGCTTTTTGTGGATGCAAAATTGGTTCAATTATAAAAAAGTGTAAAGAAAATGGCTTTTCTTGTTTAGAGTGGGCGGTTGGCATTCCTGCAAGCATTGGTGGGGCTGTTATAATGAATATGGGGGCTTTTGAAAATTGTGTTGCTGATAAAGTTGAAAGTGTAACATATTATGAAAATGGAAAAGTTTTTAAGATAAAAAATAATGCAAAAAATCTATTTAGTTATAGAAATTCTGTGTTTAAAACTAAAAAATGTGTTATAATAGGAGTAACAGTTAGACTTGCAAGGCGGGCAAAAGATAGATTACAAGCAGAGACTGTGCAGTATTTAAAGAAAAAAAGTGCAATGCAACCGCTAAATTTTGCATCTTGTGGCAGTGTTTTTAAAAATGGGGACAATTATTTCAGTGCTAAACTTATACAGGATTGTGGTTTAAAAGGCTCGACTATTGGCGGGGCACAAGTTTCAATTAAGCACAGCAATTTTATAATCAATTACAATGGTGATGCAACATTTAGTGATGTTATAAAATTAATTGATTATGTTAAAAAGCAAGTTTATAAAAAATATAAGATAAATTTAGTTGAAGAAGTTGAAATTTTATAATCAAATGGCACAAGTGGTTGTTTTTAACTGCTTTTTGAGTTAATATATATGTATATAAATTGCATTAATAAATTAAATTTTATAAAATTCCGCTTGTTTGTTGCTATTTGGACAAGTTGAAATTTGGATGATTAAAAACTTTTAGGGGGTGAAATTTTAATGATTGTTGCTGATTATCATACGCATACGGTGTATAGCCACGGCACGGGTAGCGTTTTAGAAAATGCTATGGTAGCAAAAGAAAAGGGATTGAAAGAAATTGCTATAACTGACCACGGCTTTTCTCATATGGCTTTTAATCTAAAAAGAAGTAAGTTAAAAGATTTAAGGCGAGATATTGATGAAGCAATGGCAAAGACAGGCGTAAAGATTTATTTAGGCATTGAAGCAAATTTAATGAATTATGATGGTGATGTTGACATAAACGAAGAAGATTTGAAAACGCTTGAAATTGTTGTAATGGGCTATCATAAAGGCATAAAAAACGGCATAAAAGGTTTTTTAGGTTTTTCAATGGGGAACATAATTGCTGACTTTTTAAAAATTTGCACGAAACGCAGGATAGAGGAGAACACGCAAAGTTACATTAGGGCGTTAGAGCGTTATCCTATTGACATTATTTCACATTTAAATTTAACTGCTAAAGTTGATGTAAAAAAGGTTGCGGAGGCGTGCGTTAAAACAAACACATATATAGAAATAAATTGCAAGAGAATCCATTTTACAAAAGCGGAAGTTGAAGCTATGCTTGAAACGGATGTAAAGTTTGTTATAGATTCTGATGCACATTCGCCACAAAGGGTTGGTGATGATGAACTTGGGCTTGAAGTTGCAAAAATGTATGGCATTCCTTTTGATAGAATTGTTAATTTAAATGGACTAATCAATATAAAGCAAAAAAATTGCAAAAATTTTGCCTAAATTATAAAGAATTATAACTATAAATTTAATTTATCATTATTAAAACTTAAAAAAGGGAAAAGACAAAGGAAGAAAAATGAGTTTTTCAAAAGATGTAAAAATTGAAATATTAAATAATTTGAGTGAGAATGCGTGTTGTAAACAGGCTTTTTTATCTGCACTTATAAAAACAACGGGCGAGTTTAGCATTTCTAATGGAGAGCTTACAGTAAATATAAAAACGCAAATTGAAGAACTTTGTGATATAGTCAGTTCGCTTGTTTCTCCATATGGGCTTGATGTGTCTATGCAAAGAGAAGAAGAAAGTTTTTTGAAGTTGCCTAGATATAGGATAATCATAAGCGGTGAAACGATTAAACAGTTTTTGTTAGACATTAAAATTGCATATATCAATGAAGAAAATTGCTTTGATTTGCGTGTGGGTATAGAGTTAGATGACCTAATTGAAGAATGTTGCAAAAAAGAATATATCAAAGGTGCGTTAATTGGTTGTGGCAGTGTAAGCGGAGTTGACGAAGAGAAGAAAAAGAGCATAGATTATCATATTGAATGGGTTTTTTATAATGATGAAGTTGCAACAGATTTTAACTTGCTTTTACAATCTCTTGGCATTGTAGCAAGGAAAGTTAAAAGAAAAAAGATGTTTGTTGTCTATTTGCAAAGATTTGAAGATATAAGCGACACGCTTGTGCTTTTAGGTGCAATGCAAAGTATGCTTAAATTGAACGATGAATTTGCCGTTCGCTCCATAAAAAACAGCGTAAATAGGATAAGTAATTGTGAAAATGCGAATATAAACAAAACGGTTGAAAGTTGCCTTGCACAGTTAGATGCCATTAACACAATCAACAACACGATTGGAATTGAATCATTAAGCGAAGATTTGGCAAACTTGTGTGCTTTAAGGCTTGCGAACACTGAAGAAAGTTTGGAAGAACTTAGCAGTCTTGCGGGTATGACAAAAAGTGCGGTTAATTATAGATTGAATAAAATTATAAAAATAGCAAAAGAAATTAAGGAGGAGCAAGAATAATGACAGATTTTGTGCATTTGCATGTGCATACAGAATATAGTTTGCTAGATGGTGCGTGCCGAATAAAGCAACTTGTTAAGCAAGTTAAAGATATGGGAATGACAGCAATAGCAATGACAGACCACGGCAATATGTATGGCACAATTCCGCTTTATGATGAATGCAAAAAACAGGGGATAAAGGCAATTTATGGTTGCGAATTTTATGTGTGCGATGATTTATATAACAAAGCGGGCAAACCTAAGTTATCACATTTAATTTTGCTAGTTAAAGATGAAAAAGGATATAAAAACATATCTCAACTTAACACTATTGCATTTGTTGATGGTTTCCACTTTAAGCCAAGAATTGACTATAAGACTTTAAGGGAGCATAGCGAAGGGCTGATTTGTTGTTCAGCGTGCCTTGCGGGCGACATTCCACAAGCACTTATAAATGGACAAGATAGCAAAGCAGAAGAAATTGCTATAATGCTAAGAGATATGTTTGCACCAGGTGATTTTTACATAGAAGTGCAAGACCACGGCATAAGAGAAGAAAGAGAAATTTATCCAAAACTTTGTGCATTAGCAAAAAAGATTGGCGTTAAAACTGTTGCCACAAACGATTGCCATTATTTAACAAAAGACGATGCGGAAATGCAAGACCTTTTGCTTTGCGTGCAAATGGGTAAGTTGGTTAATGACCCACAAAGATTGAAGTTTCCATCAAATGAGTTTTATGTTAAGTCGCCAGATGAAATGCAAGCCCTTTTCCCAGACAATAAAGAAGCAATAGAAAGCACGCTAGAAATAGCGGAAAAGTGCAATTTTACATTTACAAATATAGATAAAAATATTTATCTTATTCCTAAATTTGAATCGCCAGATGGGAGCACGGCACTAGAATATTTGTATAAACTTATTGACCAAGGATTAAAGAAACATTTTGATGTTGTAACGCAAGAAATGAAAGATAGAATTGAACACGAAATGGACTTAATTAAGGCAAAAGGTTTTGTTGAATATTATTTAACAGTTTGGGATTATGTTAATGCCGCCAAAAGAATGGGCATCCCCGTTGGGCCTGCAAGAGGAAGCGGTGGAGGAAGTTTTGTTGCGTTCTTGATTGGTATAACAGAGTTGGATAGCATTAAATATGATTGCTATTTTGAAAGATTTTTGCATATGGAAAGAGTTTCCGCACCCGATATAGATGTTGACTTTGCCGATGATAGGCGTGATGATATCATTCAATATGTGCGTGATAAATATGGCGATGATCGTGTTTGTAAAATTGTAACATTTGGAACAATGGCAGCAAAAAATGCTGTTAAAGATGTTGGGCGTGCAATGGGCGTTCCATTCGCAAAATTAAATGAAATAACAAAAAATATTCCGCCTATTCCTGCAAAACATAACGATGTACTTGATAAGTGTTTTGGCTTCTATCATCCAAAAGAAGGAGATAGGGATTATGGCGTAAATTATGCAATTCCTGACCTCGTTGCTCTTTATCAAGATGACCCAGAACTAAGAAAAGTTGTTGATATTGCAAGAAAGTTAGAAGGAATGCCAAGGCAGTGCTCAACGCACGCTTGTGGTATAGTTATTGCACCAGATAAACTTATAAATATTATGCCACTTAGCAGAAACGGCGAAGATATCACCACACAATACAGTATGACAGATATCGAGCGTTTAGGGCTTTTAAAAATGGACTTTTTAGGGCTTAGAAACTTGAACGATATCACAAAGAGTGTGGAATATGTAAAACAAAACTATGGTGTAGAAATAGATTTTGATAAATGCACTTACGATGACCCAAAAGTGTATGAACTTATAGGAAGTGGAAATTGTAAAGCTATCTTCCAAATAGAATCACCTGGCTTTGAAAGATTTATGCACGAGTTAAAGCCAACTGTTATTGAAGATATTACAGCAGGAGTTGCAATGTATAGACCAGGACCAATGGACAGCATTCCAACTTTTGTGCACAACAAGCAACACCCTGAGGACATTAAATTTGAAGACCCTTGCCTTGCGGATATTTTGGATGTAACATATGGCGTTATTGTCTATCAAGAGCAGGTTATGAAAATTGTGCAAGTTATGGCGGGTTACACCTTAGGACAAGCAGATATGGTAAGGCGTATGATGGGTAAGAAAAAAATTGATGATATGATTAGAGAAAAAGAAACATTCATCAATGGTAAACCCGCAATGAACGGCAAACCAGCCATAGATGGTTGCTTAAAGCGTGGCATCAGTTTAGAGGCAGCTAACTCAGTTTGGAGTAAAATGGTAACATTTGCAGAATATGCTTTTGGTAAGGCACATGCAGCGGGTTATGCCTTAATTGTTTATAGAACTGCATTTTTAAAGACCTATTATGAAGTAGAATTTTTAACAGCAGTTTTAAATAATAGAATAACAAAATCCGATGAAATTGTAAACTATGTAACTCATGCAAAACAAGAAGGCATAGATGTCTTGCCACCAGACATAAACCATAGCGGAACATATTTTATAGGAAAAAATGGAAAGATAAGATTTGGGCTTGCCGCTCTAAAAGGTGTTGGAACAGGTGCAATAGATAAGATAATTGAAGAAAGGGATAAGAACGGTGCGTTTTCAAGTTTGCAAAACTTTTGCGAAAGAGTACATTCTTCAGTTTTAAATAAAAGAGTGTTAGAAAGTTTAATTTATGCAGGAGCATTTGATTGCTTTGGCGTAAAAAGGTCGCAAATGATAGAGGCGTATCCAAGAATTTTGGATAGAATTTCTAGCGATAAAAAGGTAAGAGAATCAGGACAAGTTTCATTATTTGAAGAGTTTTTAAAAGACGATAAAGCAGTTTCTCAAATAGTTTACGAAGATTTGCCAGAGTTTCCAAAAGATGAACTTTTAAAGTTTGAAAAAGAAGTCGCTGGCATTTATATATCAGGGCATCCGCTTGAACAATATTTGCAACAAATTGAGCATTGTTCATTTAATTCATCTATGGCACATATGGGTGGAGATGATGAAATTGAATCCGCCGATGGCGAGGAGCAAAACGAGTGCTTTACGGTGGAAAACGGGCTTAAAGATGGCGATGTTGTAACTTGTGGCGGACTTGTAAAAGAGATTAAAAAGTATTACACAAAAGCAGGGAACAAAGAAATGTGTTTTGGGCTTATTGAAGATTTGTATGGAGATATAGAAATTACAGTTTTCCCTAGTGCTTATGAAAAATATAAAGATGTTTTGCAGGTTGACAAAATTGTGGGCTTAACGGGTAAGTTGGATTTAGAAGGTAAGAAAGTTCCGTGTCTTTTGGTTTCTACAGTTAAAGAGTGGGACAAGGGACAGGGTGTAGCAGAAGAACGCAAAATAAAAATCTTATATCTAAAATTAGATGTGAGAGATACGAAACTTAAAGATGAAGTTGATGAAGTTTTGTCTAAATATGAAGGCGATTCGCAAGTTGTTATGGTAAATGCAGAAGATGGCAAACCTTATAGGTCATCAAGGAAAGTAACAATAACAACATATTTAATTAATGAACTTTATGCAATTTTGTCATCTAACAATGTTAAAGTTGTTGAAAAATAGAATAGAAAAGATGATAAATTGGCAAAATAAAAATAAATTAATAAAATCAATTTATAATAAAGTCAATTTAAAAATTTAAGGCAAAATATGCCGTAAAATAGCGGAAAAAGCATATAAAATGTAAAATTATAAAGGAAAGAACAAATGGAAAGAATTGCAGTCATAACAAGTGGTGGAGACAGTCAAGGTATGAACACTTGTTTATACAATTTAGTTAAATGTGCACTTATAAACGATGTAGAAATCTATGGCTTTATGCGTGGCTATCAAGGTATAATTGATAATGATTATATAAAATTAGATTTTGAGTTTGTAAAAAATGTCATAAATATGGGTGGCTCTTGCTTAAAAACAGCAAGGAGTAAAGAGTTTATGACAGATGAAGGCAAGCAAAAAGCATTAAATAATTTAAAAGCGCTTGGCATAAACACTTTAATTTGCATTGGTGGTGATGGCTCGTTTAGGGGCTGTTTAGAGTTAATCAAATTAGGGGTTAATTGCATAGGCATTCCAGGCACAATAGATAACGATTTGAATTATACGAATAAAACACTTGGCTTTGATACGGCGGTCAACAATGCAACGCAAGCAATTTCAGACATTATGGAAACAATGCGTGCCAATAACAGATTGTGCATTGTTGAAGTTATGGGCAGGCATTGCGGAGATATTGCTCTAACTTGTGCGGTTGCATCTCACGCAGACATTGCTCTTATCCCAGAAGTGCCGTTCACAAAGGAAGACGTGCTAAATCAAGTTAAAGAGTTAATTGCAAGAGGCAATAGGCACCCAACCATTGTTATAGCGGAAAATCAAATTGATTTAAACGATTTTGCAAATTTTATTCAAGCGGGCGTTGATGTAGAAGTTAAGTCTTGCGTGCTTGGCTACATCCAAAGGGGCGGAAAGCCAACAGTTGATGATAGATTGCTTGCAATGCAGTTTGCTGTGTGTGCAATCAAGTGTGTGCTAGATAAAATTTATAATGTTGCAATAGGCATTCAAAATAATAAAGTTATAACAACAGATATAGAAAATGCAATAAAAGCAAAAAGTGATTTCAATTACGAACTTTATAGTTTATTCACTTATTTAAACGATTAAGTGTGGATTTGACTTTAATAGAAAAGAAAAAATTGCTTAAAAGAAAATGTGGAATTGAATAAAATTAATTTTGCATTTTTTTGTTTTAAATTAAGTTTTTAAAATTAAGATTTTACAAAAGGGTTGTAAATGTAAATTATTTATGATATAATTAAATCAAATTAAAATAGAGATTAATCAATTTTGTAATTAAAAGTTAAGGAGAGTTTATGATACAAGCAACAAATGTAACATTGCAATTTGGCAATAGAGTGTTATTTAAAGATGTAAATATCAAATTTACAAAAGGGAATTGCTATGGCATTATTGGTGCAAATGGAGCGGGCAAAAGTACATTTTTAAAAATCTTATCAGGTGAAATAGAACCAACAAAAGGCACAATTTCAATAGATAAAAACGAAAGACTTTCAGTTTTAGCACAAAACCAAAATGCATATGACGAGTTTGAAGTTTTAGAAACTGTCATAATGGGCAACAAGCGTTTAATTGAAGTTATGAAAGAAAAAGATGCTCTTTATGCTAAAGAAGATTTTACAGAAGCGGATGGCATAAGGGCAGGAGAGTTAGAAACCGAATTTGCCGAAATGGGCGGTTGGGAAGCAGATATGGAAGCGGAGACAATGCTTGCAGGTTTAGGCGTAGATAATGCCTTATTCCACACAAAAATGGCAGAAGTTGACCCAAAAGTTAAGGTTAAAGTTTTGCTAGCACAATCACTTTTTGGAAACCCAGACATTCTAATTTTGGATGAACCAACAAACAACTTAGACTTAAAAAGCACAAGATGGCTAGAAAACTTTTTGCTAGATTTTGAGAACACTGTTATAGTCGTATCTCACAATAGGCATTTTTTAAATAAAGTTTGCACGCATATTTGCGATGTGGATTATGGGCAAATCAGCACTTATGTAGGTAACTATGACTTTTGGTATGAAACAAGTCAGTTGCTTTTAAGACAACAAAAAGAGCAAAATAAAAAGGCAGAACAAAGGGCTAAAGAATTGCAAGACTTTATTGCAAGGTTCTCAGCAAATGCATCAAAGTCAAGGCAAGCAACAAGCAGAAAGAAAGAGTTGGAAAAGTTGACAATAGAAGATATAAAACCTTCTAATAGGAAATATCCATATATCAACTTTGAAATGGAAAGAGAACCAGGGAACGACATTTTAAAGGTAGAAAATCTAACAAAGAAAGGCTTCTTTGAAAATTTAAGTTTCACTGTAAGGCATAATGATAAAATTGCATTTTTATGTGATAAAAGCATTACAATTACAACATTATTCAATATTTTAATGGGGCTAGAAAAGGCGGATAGCGGAGAAATTAAGTGGGGTAAAACAATAACCGCAAGTTATTTGCCACAAGACAATAGAAGTTATTTTGAAAATTGCGACCTTTCACTTGTGGATTGGTTAAAGCAATTCTCAAAAGAAAACGATGAAGAGTTTATTCGTGGTTGGCTTGGAAGAATGCTATTCAGTGGCGTTGAAGCAACAAAGAAAGCGAATGTCCTTAGCGGTGGTGAAAGGGTTAGATGTATGCTTGCTAAAACAATGCTACAAAGCGGTAATGTTGTAATTTTAGATGAACCTACAAACCACTTAGATTTGGAATCTATCACTGCATTAAATAAAGGTATGATAAACTTTAAGGGCTCTATGTTGTTCGCCAGCCACGATGAAGAGATTATGCAAACCGTTGCAAATAGAATTATAGAAATTAAAAATGATGGAACAGTCATAGATAAAGAAACAACTTACGATGATTATATGTGCGACTAAAATAGAAGCGTTAAGCGGAAAAAGATAAAATAAAGGAGGACAGCAAAAGATGATGAAAATTGAAAAACAAAATGATAACATTAAATGCCTTTGGAAAGATAGAAAAAGATATTTCGGCTTGCCAATTTCATTTACTCAATATGGAATTTTTGAAAAAGAAGGTGTATGGACAAAGTTGTTCGTGCAAGTAGGTTTGCTAGATACAAAGATTGAAGAATTGCATATTTATAGAATTGATGATATCTCAGTGTCTCAAACATTAGGCAACAAAATCTTTGGTGTAGGCACAATAAAAATATATTGCCAAGATGCTTCAGAGAATGAAGTGCTTATCAAAAATGTTAAAGAACCATATAAGGTAAGGGCAATGATAAATGATTTAGTAGAATCAGCAAGAACAAACAAGAAAGTCGTTTTTGGCGAATTTCAATAAAATTTAATTAAAGTTTTTTGAAAGAAGTGGAAAATAAAGTGGGGTGCACCCCAAAAATGTTTTCTATTTCTTTTTTTGTTTTCTTTTTTGCTATTTAAGTAAAAATTGAATTATTCTAAAATTTACATATAATGGCATTTTGTAGCATTGCATAATTTTTTTAAAATATCACAAAATACTATTGCATAATTTATAGGTAAATTTAGCGAACTACTTTATGAAAGGTTTGTTTGTAAATTGCTTTGGTAAAAGCAAAATGTAGTTTTAAATAAAAAAGAGAAAACAAAAATCAAAAAAACAAAAAGCACTTTTAATTTAAGCACTTTTTGCTTTGCATAAATTGCATAAGGTTTTATGCGGGGTTATGCTTCTATGGCAAGCAACTATCTATCGCAACCACAGTTGCGGTTGTTGCCACAGCCACAACAACTAAGTATTAAATACAACATTATTAGTGAACACCAATCAATGTCGCATCCGCAACAATTTGTTAAAAGCAATAACATTATAATTGTGCAACAATCAAATCCGTTATTGCATCCATCGTTGCATCCGCAGTTGTTATTGTTGTTATGGCCCCCAAAGAAGCCACCACCGCAGTTTCCAAATAAACCGTTCATATGTACTCTCCCTTATTTTTATCTTTTTGTAGGTGCTTAAAATTCTCTTTTAAGCGTTTATGTAATCCATTTCTTCTTTTGTATATATGTGTGAATTTTTCTTTCGTATACTCCATTATATATACAAAAATGCCAAAATGTTACAGTTTCTAAAAATTTTTTGGATAAATTTATAAAAATTGTTCAAAAACATTTGACAAATGGAGACAAATTATGCTATTCTATGCATAGATAAGTGTTAATACCATAAACGCTTGTCGTAAAATTTAATGGAGGTTTAATATGGTAAAGAATAAAACAACAAATAAGCAAAGTATTGCTATTATCGTGCTATCTGTCCTACTAGTTGCATTATTAGCAGTAAATATTACATTTGCTTACTTCACCGCACAAGGAGGAACAACAAACGACCAAAATATCAAATTTGATACTTTGACTCTTGATGTTACAGAAGGAACTTGGGCAATGGCTGACTCTGAGACAGAACAATTGGATAAGGTAGTTCCTGGATGTAAAATTAATATGGCTGGAACAGTTACATTGGCTGGTGCTTCAGCTTACTTAAAAGTTGTATTTAACATAAATGCAACTCCAGCAAGTGGTAAAACACTAGATGATGTTGCTATGAACTCTTTGAAGTCTGCATTGGGTGAAGCTTTAAAAGCACAAACAGTAAGTAACTGGGTTCAAGGTGCTGATGGTGCTTGGTACTGCGTGGTAGCTAACAATGCTGGTACAGTTATTGATTTAACTAAGGGTAGCGTAACTATTCCGCTAGAAACAACTGGTAACGTATGGCAAGGTGCTACAATCGGTGTAGGTTACACTGTAACTGCTATTCAATCAGCTCACGTAACTGTTGCTGGTGATGATGACGCTGCCAAGGCTGCATCTTTAAAGACTATATTTGATTCTGTTAAGGCAGATACAGGTCTAGTTGGCTAATTACTTAAATTTTAAGTAAGATAATTTTAAGAATTTAATAAGTAGGTAAATTAAATTTGATTTTAAATGCTCTTGTGCAATGCAAGGGCATTTTTTGTTGCTGTAAATAAGGAATTTAAATAAATTAAAATAATTAAACATTATTGCTACATAAAATTTGCAAATATAAACACACTAAAATTAGAGGTAAATTTAAATGATTTTAAGATTATTATTATTTTCAACTATTTCAGTTGTTTATTTGTTTATTATTTCAAAACTGCTAGGTAAAAAACAAATTGCACAATTAGAATTTATAGATTATGTTTTAGGTATCTCCATTGGCTCCATTGCCTCAGAAATGGCAACAGACATTAACGAAACTCCATTTTATTATTATTTAATTGCAATGACTGTCTTTTTCCTTTTTGATATTTGTATAACTTTTTTAGGTCGCAAATCACCAGCATTAAAAAAGTTCTTAAAAGGTAAACCTACCGTAATTATTTACGATGGTAAAATAAATTATAAAAATCTAAAATCAAGCAAATTAGATATAAATGATGTCTTAGGCTTATGTAGGCAATTAGGTTATTTTGATATCAACGACATTGCCTATGCCGTTTTTGAAACAAGCGGAGAAATGAGCGTTCTCCCAATAGGACAAGAAAAACCCGTTGTCGTAAAAGACATAGGTTGCAAAATAGAACAAGCAAAATTGCCAAATCATTTAATTATAGATGGCTACCTTTCTTATTCAGGCTTAAACGAAATTAAAAAAGATAAAAAATGGCTATTCAATAGATTAAGCATAACAAGCAAAAAAGATTTGCAAAATATAATTTTAGCAAGTTACGATGCAGATACCGACACTTTCAATATCCACCTAAAAAGCGAAACTTATTAAAAATTAAAATGAAAGTAGAAAAGTAAAAATTTTATTATCAAAAAATAAATTAATTTTTTTTATTAAAGTCTCACAAATTTAATTTGCCTAAATTATGCAAATTATTTATGCAAAAATTAAATAAATTAAAGTCCTATGTAAAATAAAATTAAAGCAAAATAATGGAAAAATTAAGCAATTTAATACATATAAGTTATCCACAAAAACGCACAAATTGTGGATAACTTTTTCATTTTA
>DJPS01000050.1 GCA_002438625.1 Christensenella sp. UBA6406 | reverse complement strand
TATATTTCAAATAACAAACTTTATGCTAATCCTTATTATGTGGACAATACATCTAAATTAACATTAACTGTAAGGAGAGCAACGGGCGAATTTGTTGGACAAGGATATCTTACTGTTCAAATTGAAGGTATAGAGTTAAATGGCAATAGCGAAACTTATCAGTTGAATGCAAATGGTGTTGCTTATGATGTGGATTTACAAATTAATGGAGATAAATATATTGGGTCGTATGTTAAAAATGTAATTAATTCAAAAGTATTCAATAAAAGTGGTCGTGTAATTCAGAGTGAAACTTATTTAGACTATTTAGAATTAAAGAACGGTAAATATTATTTAAAGACTGATTTATTTGTTAAAGAAGATGTTGTTATAGAATTGGTTAGTGATATAGAACTTAAAAATTCTAGTAATGTAACAACTGATGTTAAGCAATTTCAAAGGATTATAAAGATAAGTGCAAGTAAAGTTGAACTTTATATCAATAATGTTAAAGTTGGCGATTTAAGCGGTGAATACACTTATAAAGTTAAAGATTTAAGTAAAATTAAAATTGCATTTAAAAAAGGAAACATTCAATATGCTGTTAAACTAGAACTAGCTACAACAGATTTTACAAATATTGTAAGCATATTAGATTCCACAAGTGAAATTCAGTTTAATGAAATTTATTCTAATGCAACTGCTTCTGTGATGGCAACAAATGATGCAAACAATTTAAGAACTGTAATTCATTTAGAATTTCCAGACTTTACAGGTTTCAATTATAATAAAGATAGCAATGTTATTGCTGTTCCGCTTGATGAAGCTTTTGATAATGGCGACAACTTAATTCTAATTGAAGCAGTTAGTGGCAATGTTGTTAATAATTCAACAGTAAAGGCATATCAAGTTGATAGTGCTACAGGTAAGTGCAAAGTTCTTAAAGCAGGTTACATTATATGCGTTAAAAATGTGGCAAAACAGCCAAATGGAAGAGTGTTAAAGATAAATGGAAAGATTATTTATTCTATGAAATTCTTTAAGACAATAGAAAAGATAGTTAATTATGATATAAGACTTGATGAAAAAGCGATTTCAGTTGTTGACTTGTTTACGACTGATGAAGAGAAGAGAATAAAACTAAATTTTGTTTTAAATGGTGTTTATTTAAATGCTGAATATTCAATAACTGATACCACAGATTTAAGTCATACATATTTGGATTATGATATAACAAGCAATAATGAATTATCATATAGATATTGCAATGGTAATGTAGGTATAAATACAACAAAGGTAATTATGCTTGAACTTTGTGCTACCTATAACAATGTTACTTACAAAAAGCAAGTTGTGTTTAATGTGCGTTCTCCTTTTGAAACTAATTCAACATACACATACGAATTTAATTTGGATGCCTATAAGAATTATAGTAAGCAGAAAGTTTTGGATTTAAATAATTTTGTTAAATCTTTAACAAATGATGATGTTTATGCAGAATTTTCTTATATTGATACTATGGGATTAGATAACGAATTGCTTGAAGTTGAATTGGGCGAAAATGCAATTTATGCAACTGTCCCTAGTTATAGCATAACATATTCTGGTACGGGTGCAGTTGTAGCAAGTGAAAGCGGTTACACACAAGCGGTTGTTGTTGAGTGCTTTAGAGGTGATGACACTAGCATTGGAACGATTAGAATAGTTGTTAAAATTAAACCTATAAATGTTAGTGGTTCATATAGTTTTAGTAAATCTAAATCAATAACATTAAATTATGCAAATTTATCAAGCGAAGGAATAAAGATATCAAGCGAAATAAATGATAAGACTGCAAGCATTAAAGTAAATGGAGAAGATTTAGATGTCGTAACAGCAACTCAAAGTATAAGTGTAAGCGATTTAACTGACAGAACACCTGCAATGTTTAGCGGTTTATATTCTGCTAGTGGGTCATTAAATTATTCATTAGTAAAGAGTAAGATTAATGATAGAACTAAGATGTTTTTAATGTTCTCTGCTAAGATTACAATAAATGGTGAACAAACAGAAAGGATTTATGCAATTCCGCTAACAATTAAAAATGCGGTTGAAGCGGATGCTGGGCAAAAACTTGTGTCTAATGCAGGAAATATGGATGTGCTTTCTACTTGGGAGATTTCATCTGTTAGTTCTAAGAAGTTGACAACCTCTGAAATTAAGGCACAATATCCTACTTTAAGCGATTATACTTTAACGTACGATTGTATTGATATCGGCTACGTAGTTACAAACAATGAAATAACTTTGCTACCTGTTCAAAATGCGGGTTTAACTTACATTAAGATTTCAGCAAAGAAGATGAATGGTTCTGTAATTATAGATACAAAAATCTTCTATTTACCAATAAAACGAAGCGTTGGCAGTGGAGTAGATTTGAAGTATGTTGTAAAAGATGATTTATCTATTTATGATAAACTTGTCAATTTCTCTAAGGATGATTCTAGTCAAATTAAATTAATAAAATCAACACTTGGTTTGTTTGATAATGCAAATATAAGTGTGGTTAAACTTGCATTTACGGGCAACTATTTATTGTTTAGTGTAAAAGTTGCACCTAATGATGCTGATATGAATCAAGTAAACTCTTATTACTTATTGGAAGTTAGAAATTCAGTTTATTCATATTATGTAAATTACGATGTCCAATTCTCTGGATTTGATGAAAAACAAATTGCAACAACTTCATTAATTCACGATGCAAGAGAAACAATAGTGAGCATTGTAAGTGATGATGCAAGTTATTTAAATGTAATTTCATTTACAAATGCTAATTCAGTGATAGTCATTAAGCCAATATTTAAAGATATTGTTAT
>DJPS01000035.1 GCA_002438625.1 Christensenella sp. UBA6406 | reverse complement strand
TAAATTAGTTAAATAAATTCATTATGTCTATTATAGCAAATTATTTATTGAAAATAAAGTGATATTTTAATTTGCTTTTTAATGGTTTTATAGCTTGTTTATGTTTTATTTAGTGGTTGTGGGTTAAAAATTTATTTATTTAATCATTTTATTTTTATAAGGGTGTAAGAGAGAAATGAGAATAGTTTTAGGAATTTCATATATAGGAACAAATTATTGTGGTTGGCAAGTGCAAGATGGAAAGGTAACTGTGCAACAAGTTGTGCAAGATGCGATTTATAAATTAACGGGAGAAAATGTTAAAGTATACGCAAGTGGGCGAACGGATTCGGGGGTGCACGCATACAAGCAAATGGCACATTTTGATACGGAATATGCAATTAAGCCTGAAAAGATTGCTTTTGCACTTAATCAATATTTACCAGAAGATGTAAAAATAATATCTAGCAATTTGACTAGTGATGAGTTTAATGCAAGGTTTGATGTTAAACGGAAGACATATGTTTATAAATTTTATTGTTCTAAAATTGAATTGCCTTTTGATAAGTTGCGTGCATATCAAGTGCCTTTTGAGTTGGATGAAGAAAAGATGCAACAGTGTGCAAGTCTTTTTGTGGGGACTTTTGACTTTACGCCGTTTTGCAAGGTAGATAAGGAAGAGAAAGATAGGGTAAGGACAATTTATAGTTGCAAATTGATAAAAACTGATGAAAATCATTTTGAAGTTGAAATTTGTGGAAATGGTTTTTTGCATAATATGGTGCGAATTATAGTTGGGACTATAATAGATGTTGGTGTAGGAAAATTAGATTTAAATGAAATAAAATCAATATTGAATAATTGTGGCAATGTTACGCAAGAAGGTGGCAATAAATTAAGTTTTATGCAAAAAGCAAGTTTAAGGCAAAAAACGGGGTGTACATTGCCACCATATGGGCTTTATCTAAAAAATGTTGAATATTAATAAAAAATGATTTAATTATCATTTTGAAATAAAAATTATATTTTGCCTTATAATTAAAAATTATAATTAATTTCATTTTACATATCAAAAATAAGCAACCTATGTTTATGGGTTGCTTTTTTGAATTAAAAATTTGGTGGTAAAGATTTTTGCAGTTTAGTTTTTAAATATTATAATGTTTTTTAATCTTATAGATTATTTTGAATTAATTTTGTTTATTTATGTTTTCTAGTTGTTCAAGGGCAATTTTTACGCTTGAAGAAAGCCCTAAGCGGTCTGCACCTGCTTTTAGCATTTGGTTTGCGGTTTCTAAATCTCTTATGCCACCTGATGCTTTAACTTGTTTTGTTTTTAAGGTGTGTTTTTTTATAAATTTAACATCTTCAATTTTTGCACCAGAAGAAGAAAAGCCTGTGCTTGTTTTTATAAATTGTGCCTTTGATTTATTAATTATGTCGCAAGCGGTTTTAAGCTCATCGCCTACAAGTTCGCTTGTTTCTATAATGACTTTAACTGGAATGTTTACGGCATCGCAAACGGCATTTATTTCATTTAAAACATAGTCGTAATTTTTTGATTTGAATGCCCCAATATTCATAACCATATCAATTTCATCAGCACCATCATCTTTGGCTCTTTTCGCTTCTAGCACTTTAATTTCTGTTAAGTTTGCCCCAAGTGGGAAACCTACAACACAAGCAACCTTTATGTTCGTGTTTTGAAGATAATGCTTTGCTAGTTCAACATAAAATGGATTTACACAAACGCTGTAAAATTCGTAATTCTTTGCTTCGTTGCATAATTTTTCTATGTCTTCAACGGTTGCATTGTTTTTAAGTAATGTGTGGTCAATTTTGTTATTTATAAATTCTTTCATATTTAAATCTCCTTTTAAATGCTTAAATATTTATTGATTTTTATTAATTAATTTATTTTATCTTTTAAATTTATCTAGCAATATTTGTGTTTAATTTAAAGCATTCAATTTGCTTTTTCACTAGTTTTTATTATTTTTTGCCTTGTTGTTTTTGCTATCATCTTGTTGTTTCCAATAATAAAAATATTGCTGAGCATAACCGCTAAAAATGCCGAAAAGTGCTGTAAAATAATTCGCTATTTGTGGGCGAGTTTTCTCTCCTTGATAAAAGTTTTCTAAATAAACTTTGTTTGTCCAAGTGTCAATAGGGAACACATCCATTTTATTAAAACCAAAAAGCATAATGCAATCCGCAACTTTTCTGCCAACGCCTTTTAATTTCATAAGTTTTTCTCTCAATTTTGGCGTGTCTAATTGTTTTAATGTCTCTAAGTTTATGTTTTTTAACATTTTTATTGTTTCAACTAAATATGATGCACGATACCCAAGTCCAACTGACTTAAAAAATTTTTCATCCGCTTTTTCAAGGGCTTCAAGGGTAGGGAAAGAATAATAATTTTTATATATATTTTTACCATATGCTTCACAAATTAATTTAATGCTATTTTTTATGCGTGGAATGTTATTGTTGGCGGAAATAATAAAAGAGATAATCATTTCATATGGCGAATTTTTTATTATTCTAATGCCATATCCAAAGTTGATTGCATTATTTAAAAATGAATTGTTATAATTTTTTAATTTAGATTTAATTTGACTACAATCTATATCTAAATCAAAAAAGTTTACAAAGAAGGCTGGTTCAGTTGTCTCAATTACATAGAAGTGTGTGGTCTCTGTAATGGTTGCAAATTTGTCGCCTGTAAAAACTATGTAATCGCCATTTTCTAATTTTTCATACCTAAAAATTTGTCCGCATTCTAAAATGTGCTTAATATTAAAATCTTCTTTATTTGTAATAACAATTTTATTTCCTTCTATTCTATAAATAGAGTTTTTGTTTTTTTCTAAATGTAAATTATCAATCATTGTTTTTTTTCGCTTTATTCTTAAAATATTTATATTGCTTTATTTTTCTTTTATTTACAAATGACACATAAGTTGTTTTGTTTTTTATTTCTCATTTGTAATGTTGCATTTTTATTATACTTTAAAATTAAATAAAGTGCAACAAATTATCAATATGTTTAAGAAAAAAGTAGCATTCGCTACATTTCTCTCAATCTTTCTATTAATTCTTTTTTAAGCAATAAATTCCTATTTTGAATATAATAAGATTTTTGTCTTTGTTGCTTATTTGCAATTCGCTTACCATTAATACTTAAATAAAGTGGATAATAAAGTAAATTATTGTAGTTTGCCCTTGTTGTGTAATTGTTAATTAAATTTATAAATTCAACATCATTAGCATCCTTGCTTAAAAGTCCGTTATCTATCAATAATTGCTTAGCACTATTGACTTTCTCTTTATCTAAATTTTTTAAATATGTCAATTCGTAATATTCGCAGTATTGACCGCTACCACACACATTTGCAATATTTTGCCTTATTGTCTTGCTTACCTTGTCTTTCATTAAGTAACTTGACATACCACATACAAGCAAAGCACTTGTAACGCTTAAAAGCGAAGGGTAAATGTAACCATATGCACAAACTAAGACTGATGCACCTAAAGCCAAGCAGTTCGTTTTGTTTAAAGTTGTGTCGTACATAATTGGTGCAACGCCCAATTCTTTGTCCAACATAACAAGGGCCATAGTGGTTTCTTTTTTCATTAGTAACTTGCTAACTTCATTGCCATTACATTCTTTATTAGTTGAATAACTCTTCACTTCTTTCTTCATTGTTTATAGATTCTATCCTTTTTGAATATTCATTTGTAAGTGCACTTTTTCTTAAATTAAGCTCTTTCTTATTTAAATCGCTTTTGTTTTTTATTAAATCTTTGTAATCCTTTGAGTATTTATCTAAGATATCACAAACTGCGTCCTTATTTACATCCCTGCTTAATGCACCGCAACTTCTAAAAATATTATACATACTTTGTTTTGTTGGCTTACTATTTGATGGGTCATAAAATCCCGCTGTTATCGCTCCTCCACATAAGGAAGCAATCATAAATGTTGATGCAATTTCAGTATAAATATTTGTAATAGCACCGCAAGCAAATCCTGCAACAAAAAGTGCCATTGCTATTTCTATTTTTTTATTAAAATCAATCGCATCCTTTTTTAATTCTAAGTTTAAATCTTTCATTGCTCTCTCTATTTTTTTATTCTGTAATTCTTTGCTTAAATTCATTAAATTTTTCCTCTTTACCTTATTTCATTTTATGAATAGAATTATAGCACAACAATTATGCTTTGTCAATATATCAAATTCAAGCAACAAAACTAATAAAATTCTAATTATTTTCTAAAAAATTTAAAAAATTATTTGACAAATTGTAAATAAAAATGTAAAATTGAGAAAGATAAAAGAAAAAGATGTCAAAAAAATTGTTAAACAAAAACGATAAATTTCTGTAAAAAGGAGTTAAAACAATGAAGAATTTAGACAATAGGCCACAAAATAGGCGGGGGGGGGCAGACTGATACCACTATATCTAGTAGTAAAAATGCTAAGGTATCAGTTGCATTAATTTCAATTATTATACTAGCAATTCTTAGTTTTGGGCTAAGTTTAGCATATTTCACGTCTTCTGCGAATGTAAAAGGTGTGTCTTTTTCGTTTGCAAAGTTGGAAACATTAGTTTCAGCAAATGGGCAAGAATATGGTAAAGATATAACAATAGAAGCGGACAAGGTGGCATCAGGGGCAAAACTTGTAGATAATGCAAGTGTAAAGATGTCGCAAGAGAGCATAAAAGGTTTTATGCGAGTAAAGGTAGATTATGAAGGATTAGCAAGTAATCAAGTGTCCCAAAATATGGCAATAGCATTGAATAGTGATTTATCATTTAACACATATGAGGATAGTGCAAGTGGATATAAATGGGTTAAATATAATGGATATTGTTATTTAACAGATTTAAATGGTAAGTTAAAGGAGTGTGAAAGTGGAAAGGAATACAAGATATTTGAAGGGACAAATACAGTATATTTTCCAGATGTAAGTAAATATAACTTAGAAGTGGTGGCATTAAACGATGTAAACTTTTGCGTAAAGGCGGAAGCCGTACAAAGTAGTTTTGTGAAAGATGAAGTTGAAAATATTGAACAGTTAGATAGTTTAATAGAGAAGAATAATATATTTGATGCAGAAGAAACAATAGGATACATAGTTAGGTTTAACACATTAAGTGAATATAAGGCAAATAGCATAATAGTAAGAGATGGAGATGTAACATTGCCACAAGTTAGTGGAATAAATGTGGAATGGTATGATTCATTTAGTCAAGGTGTTTACGGCACAAAGGTTGGGAACTCAGGCGATGTAATTTTAAATGGTAAGATAAAAGAGAATAAGATGTATTATGCAAAGTATTCTCAAAGTAAAATTACAGTGCTATTTGAAAGTGATGGTGCAGAAAGAGGAACATTACCAAATAGTTTGGCAATAGAATACAGCACAAGTGGATATGAAGAAATTGCAGTAAGAAGTGATTTAGTTAAAACGGGTTATACATATAGCAAGTGGACAACAACGGTAAATAATGTAAGCATAGATTTTACAGTTGCAAATGGTAAGATACAAGTAGCAAAGAATATAACCAATGCAGGTCAAGCAATAACAATAAAGCCAAAGTGGGAAATAATAACATACACAGCAATATTTATAACAAATGGGGCAACATTATCTCAAAGCGGATTTATTTATGATGCAAGTGTAGGTGGTTATAAAGTAGAATACAATGTAGCAACAGAATTTGTGTTTCCAAACATAGAGAAAACAGAAAGTGCATTTATGGGTTGGGAAGTAACAAAAGCAGTTGAAGGCTCAAAGTGGAGAGTGGAAGATAAATATATTGCAGGCAAAATAGGAAAAGACTACATGGGCGATGTAACATTTACGGCAAAATGGAGTGAACTAGCATTTAAAGAAAGTGCAAGCGAAAATGCCCCAATAGTTGGAGATGTAAGCAAGACTTATGGAGATGACAATTTCACAATATATTTAAGTAACACCACAGGGTCGCAAGCAAGTTTTATAAGCACTAATGAAAGTGTTGCAAAGATAGTGGATGCAAACTATGGGACCGTAAAGATAGTTGGAGCAGGAAGTTGTGTAATAACTGCAAGTGTACAAATAGCAGGAATGACAAGCAAAACAAGTTACACATTAAATGTATCGCAAAGAAGCATAGGTAAGGCAATAGTGGCAAGCATAGCCAACCAAACATATACAGGTAGTGCAATAGAAACAAAGCCACAAATAACAGATTTAAGTGTAAGTCTAGTGGAGAGTAAAGATTATACATTATCTTATACAAACAACACAAATGCAGGAACAGCAACAATAAGCATAACTGGAAAAGGCAACTACACAGGAACAACAAGCACGACATTTAAGATAGTGGCAAAAGATATAACAAATGCAGAAATAAAATTATCCGCATTTAACACATATAACGGAAAAGAACAAACCCAAGGTGTAAAAAGTGTAAAAGTTGGCGATTTAGTTGTAGATACATATACAGTAACAAATAATAAGCAAACCAACGCAGGGACATATAGATTAACAGTTACAGGAACAGGTAATTTTACAGGTTCTAAAAGTGTAGAATATAAGATAAATCAAAGGGACATATCTAATGCAACAATAAGTAGCATAAGTAGCAAGACATACACAGGAAGTGCAATAACACCAAGTTATAGTGTAACGGATAGTGTGCCAAGTGCAGGTGCAACATTAAAGAGTGGAACGGATTATACAGGAGCATTTACAAACAATACAAAAGCAGGAACGGCGACACTAACAATAACAGGAACAGGCAATTACGCAGGAACAAAGACAGCAACATTTACAATAGAACGAGCAAGTGTAAAAGTGCCAAGTAGTCCAGTTAAGACATACACATATACAGGTAGTGCAATTTCACATGGTTATACAGCCCCAAGTGGCACAAGCGTAGTAACAAGTGGAACAACGGCAAGTGCAACAAATGTTGGGACATACAATATAGTGTTAGCAGTAGATAGCAACCACAAGTGGAGTAATGGAACAACGGCAAATAAGACAGTTACATGGAGCATAACGGCGAAGAAATTAACGAAACCGACAGCGAGTGGAACATACACATATAATGGAAGCGGGCAAACAGTGTCAATAGCAACAAATAGCGGATATACAATAAGTGGTAACACTGGGACAAACGCAGGAACATATACAGCGAAAGTAGTGTTGAAAGATAAAGCAAACACAACATGGGCAGATGGAACAACAACGGACTTATCTTTAAGTTGGAAGATAAATGCAAGGAGTATAAGTAGTAGTGAAATAACTATAACAGTAAATCCAAGTTCTTATGCTTATACTGGAAGTGCAATAACACCAACATATACAGTGAAAGATAGTTTAAGTACAATAAACAAGAACTTAACGCCAAACACGGATTATACGGGGGCTTCTACAAACAATGTAAATGTAGGAACGGCAACACTAACAATAACTGGTAAAGGCAATTACACAGGTACAAAGACAGCGACATTTACAATAGAACGAGCAAGTGTAACAGTGCCAAGTAGTCCAGTTAAGTCATACACATATACAGGTAGTGCAATTTCACACGGTTATACAGCCCCAAGTGGCACAAGCGTAGTAACAAGTGGAACAACGGCAAGTGCAACAAATGTTGGGACATACAATATAGTGTTAGCAGTAGATAGCAACCACAAGTGGAGTAATGGAACAACGGCAAATAAGACAGTTACATGGAGCATAACGGCGAAGAAATTAGCAACTGTAACAGGTTTAGGTTGGAATGGTGGCACTGCAAGTTGGGGTTCAGTAAGTTTGGCAGGTAAATATAGTGTAACATTGTATAAGAATGGAACAAGTAGCACAACAGTAACAGAAACATCAACAAGTTATAATTTTGCAAGTAATATACAAACAGATGCAACAATATGGACGTTTAAGGTAACAGCAGTAAGTACAAATAGCAATTATTCAAATAGTGCACAAAGTAGTGCAAGTGAAAGTCAAACAACATATAGTATAACATACAATGCAAATGGTGGAAGTGGTGCACCAAGCACACAATACAAGATAAATGGAGTAAATATAACATTATCTTCAAGCACACCAACAAGAAGTGGGTATAACTTTAAAGGTTGGGGAACAAGTAGCAGTGCAACAAATGTGTCATATAAAGCAAGTGCAACATATACAAGCAATGCAAACTTATCTTTATATGCCGTGTGGGAACTTGCTGAGATAACTTTAACCGTAACTAATACAACAAGTTATTACTATAATGGTGGCAGTCTATATAGCAGAAGTAGTGGAAGTTATTATGAATGCTCAACTTGTAACTGGATAGGAACATCTAAATCATCAACTCAAGAAGGATGCTCAAAAAAATCTCACAGTAGAAGCACAACAGCATATTACTATTGCAGTTCTTGTAATGATTTTTTTAGTTCTAAATATCACGTGTATGATACAGAGTGGATAGACACAAGTCATTACGAAACTGTCAGTGAAACTTGTAGTAATTGCGATGGTAGCGGAACAAGTGGAACCGAATGGGAAAGTTGCTCGGATTGTGGAGGTGATGGCATGATTGAAGAGGGTAACGGCTCTAATGAATGTGGTTATTGCGGTGGAGCAGGTGGTCGTTATGTGGATGTTGATTGTTCGAACTGTGGAGGTTCTGGTAGTGTGGATGTTGAAGAATGGGTAGAAGATGGTTATGAAGATGATTTGAGCCACTATGCAGGGAGTACAAAATATTATAAATGTAGTAAATGTAATGATTATAGCACATCATCTTCAAACGGAACTGGTTGTTATCATAGCATGTCTAGCACAGGATATAGTTATAAATATACAATTCAAAAAGGCAGTGGAAGCGATTTTGCATCAAATTCTAGCAATTATGAAACAGGTTATTATTGGCATACAACTTATGGTGCTTTAAAGAAAGGTAGCACATTTAGTTATGGTGGATATACTTATGAAGTAACAAATATTTCAGGCACAACACTTACAGCAAGAAGGAAGACATAAATAAAGTAAATCTATTTATACAACACTAGCACATTTGATGCATAGGTTTAAATAAATGTAACAATAAACGATAAACAACAAATATGGAAAAATTAAAATCAGGCAAAAGACAAAAAAATAAATATTTCTAATTAAATATAATATAGTTAATAATTTAATTTGGCAAGAACAAGATTATTATCTAAATTAAAATAAATAGAAATCAATTAAATAAAATAAAATCAATTTAAGTCAAAAGGGGACTTAGATAAAGGCACTGAAACAAATTTTATGGCTAAATTTGTTTTGGTGTTTTTTTATGTATTTTGGGCGGGTGTTTTAGCGGTTTAATTGATTAAGGGATGTTTTTTGTTTTGGGTCGTTTTTGTGGCGAGGATGAAGATTTTTGTGCTATAAATAAATTTCTATTGTTTTTATTTGCATATTTTTGGGCAATATAGTATAATGTAATTATAGTTATAAAAATGTCGCTAAGAATAAAGGAGTTTATTGTTTATGGCAGGGAGAAAGGGTTGTTCTGGTATTTTACTTGTATTTTTGGGTATTGTAATTGGCTTTTTCTTAACATTTGGCGTAATTGGTGGATTTGCTTATTATGCGTATGCAAGTGTTAATTTAAAAACGGTTGAAAATACTTTTGGGTTAGATTTAAGTGATGTGCCAGAAGATTTAAAAAATAAATCTATTAAGCAACTTATTCCAATGGTTGGCGAAGTTGGGCAGTTGTCGGTGGATGAGTTTTGTGTAAAATACGATATTGCTTTTCCTAAAAAAGTTGAAGTTGGAACGGATGAAGAAACGGGCGAAAAGTTGTATATAGATTTAACAGATGCATTGCAACCTGTTTTAAAGGCAAAAGTTGTAGATGCATTTGGCAAGATTAATGAAGTCATAGATTATTTTACAGTGTCAAACAGTTTTGCATTGCTAGGGCAAGTGAATGAATTGCCAGATTTCAACTTTTTGCACGATGTTAAATATAAGGATTTACCTGTACTTGAAATGTTGTCAAAGATAGATGAATTGACAGTTAAAGATGTAATGGAATCAACTGCCGATTTAAACAGTGGTGCATTGAAGTACATTAAGGATATGAAAGTTGTAGATTTGGCAAAAGAAGATGGCTTAAACGATGCAATTAACAAAATGACTATTGGCGAAATTTTAGGAACTACTGAAACAACGGGCATAATGAGTGCGTTGGCGGGCTTAAAAGTTGGCGAATTAAATGATGATAAAATTGTTTCTGCTATTGGCGATTTAACGCTTAAAGAAGTGCTGAAGATAAGTGATAGTGCAACAGGAATAATTGCAGAAGTTAAAGATTTAACAATAAATCAAATTAAAAATGGCGAAATTGATGATAAAGTTAAGCAAATGAAACTTGGCGAAGTTATGGATATAACAGAAACAAGTGGAATAATGTTTGAATTGAAAGATGTTGTTATTAGCGATTTAACAAGCGATTATATTTTAAATAACATCAGCATTGGCACTGCTCTTGGGGTTGATGCGACAACGGGCATTTTAGGCACAATCAAGGGCTGGAAATTAAGCGAACTAACAGAGCAAAACTTGCGTAGTTTAAAAGTTGGTGCAGTGCTTAACATTGCCGAAGATGCAACGGGCATTTTGGGCGCAATTAAAGATTTGAGCATAGGTGACTTAAACAGCGAAAGCGATGTGCAAGATGCAATTAAGGCACTAAAAATTGTTGATATTTTAGATATAAGTGGCGAAAGTAAGATATTTAATGCAATAAAAGATTTGGAACTTCAAAACTTAGATGATTATAGCATTAAAGAAAAGATTGGCGGGCTTTTAGTTGGCGACATTGTTGATTACGATAACACTAACAGCAATAAGATTTGGAGCATTATTGCAGGCACAAGAATTGATGCAATAGGGCAAAGAATTAATGACTTAAAGGTAAGTGAATTGATTGATTTTAATTATGATAGCGATGGTGATGGCATAAATGATAGTTATACGGGATTTTTATCTTTCCTTATTGACCCAGCAAACGGCAAAGACCCTAAGGTAACAGAACTTACCAGTTCGTTAGATAGTGCAACTGATGATTATATCAAAGATTATTTTAATACTAAAACAGTTGGCGATTTAATTGATGACGGTATTTTGACTGGGCTAGATAAAACATCTCCAAAATATGCCGAAATTAGGGGCAAAAATGCTAAGCAATTTATAGAAGAATTAATCAATTCTTATATGCAAGCATAATTTGAATTAATTTAATTTTGAATTTAAGATTATTAAAGAAAAAATTAATATAAAAATAAAAAGGCAATTAAGTTTTTAAAATTTCTTAGTTGCTTTTTTGTGTGTGGCATTTTATTGTTTTAAAGTTGATTTGTTTATATAAGTTTTATTTTTAATGTAAAAAAACATTAAAATTTAATCAATTTATTTTGTTTGTGTTTTATAGGTTTTTAGCGTATATTTCATTAATTTAACTCTTTCATTTGTAAAAGTTTTAAAGAAATCTATTGAAAATAGCAAAAAAATGATATATAATGTTATAGAAAAATAAAGCAAAGGAAAAAATAAGACAAATAGAGGTAAATTTATGAAATTAAGTTTTATAGGAATAGGCAGTGCATTTAGTGATGATGTAAACAACAGTGCATACATTAAAAAAGGCGAAAATATGTTGCTTATAGATTGTGGCGAAACAGTTTTTAGCGAAATTAAGCGAAACGGACTTTTGGAGGATTTAAACAATTTATTTGTTTTTATAACCCACACACATAGCGACCATATAGGCAGTTTAAGTTCATTAATTCATTATATGCATTATGTAAAGAACAAAAAAGTGCATTTAGTGTATGGAAACAATTATAAAATTAAAAATGATATTGAAACTCTTTTAAAAATTAATGGCAACAATAATGAGCAATACGATTTTGTTATGGCGGAAGATGCAAAGAAATATTTAGGACTAGAAGATATAAGCTTGTTTGAGGTTAAACATTCTCCCAATTTGCATTCTTATGCAATAAGATTAGGCAAAGTAAATGGAAATGGCGAACTTGAAAACATTTATTTTACGGGTGATTGTTGCGATAAAGAGTTCTTAAAGGTTATTTTAAAGGATAAGCATTTAAATAAAATCTATTGTGATGTATCTTTATATGGCGGTGTACATTTGGCTTATGATGATGCCACTCAAATTTTTGAAAAGTATAAAGATAAAGTTTGTTTTATGCATTTGGAAAATGGTTTTATTAAGAATAGGCTAAAAGCAACAGGATTTGATTATGCAAAGCAAGGTGTAAATTACACTTACGAAAAATAAACGGCATTTAATTTTAATTTTGATAATCATAATAAAAACTATAACTAGATTTTGTTCTAATTATAGTTTTTTCGTATAAGTTAAAATTATTGTTAATTTTGCATTTTTTGCTTTTGCCTTATCTCTTAAATAACATTAAATTTAAATTTAACTGTATTGATAAAATAATGCAAATAGTTAAATTAAAGCAAAGTTGCTTTATATGTAAAATTTTTATTATCTTTTATAATTTAGCAATGCAAATTACAAACAACGCTCGTTGTCTTTATTTTGTGGTTTTGTTAAAGTTTTTTGTGTTTTGCTTTTAAAAAGTGTGCCCGTTGGTTTGCCTGATAAAATTTGCTTTATTGGGTGTATGTTGCTGGCGTTTGCAATAACACAATCAATGCCTGCCTTTGTGGCATCATCACACGCTTTTAGTTTTGTTTCTATGCCACCTGTGCCAAGTTTAGATTTAGATGTGCTTAAATTTAGGTTTAATGCTGAAATGTCTTCAACTTCTTCAATCTTTTGTGCATCTGCATAGGTGTTTGGGTCTTTGTTGAAAAGTCCGCCTATATCACTTAATAAAATTAATAAATCCGCTTTTACAAGGCGGGAAACAATGGATGAAAGATTGTCGTTATCTCCTAGTTTAATTTCATCAACTGAAATGGCATCGTTTTCATTAATTATTGGAATTATGCCCATTTTTAACATTTCATTTATGCAATTTTCCGCATTTTCTTTCATTTGGTTGTGGTCAATAACATATTTGGTTAAAAGAAGTTGTCCAACAACATAACCATAATCAGCAAAACATTTATTGTAAATTTCCATTAAATTGCTTTGCCCAATGCTTGCAAGTGCCTGCTTTTTCGCTAGTTCTTTTGGTTTGTTATCAAAATTCATTCTTGCCATTCCTGTTGCTATTGCACCAGAAGATACCAAAATCACCTCAATGCCACTGTTCATTATGTCGCTTATTTCTCTTGCTAGCCTGTCAATTCTATCTATGTTTAATTTATGCGTGTCATTATATGTTAAACTGCTAGAACCTATCTTTATAACTATTCTTTTAACATTTTTAAAATCTCTTGCCATTTTTGCTTTTTCTTTCCTTTTTTCTATAATTTTATTATACAACACTAATTTCTTTAAGTCAATGTCTGATTACTAAAATAATGGAAAAATTAAGCGATTTAACACACATAAGTTATCCACAAAAACGCACAAAATGTGGATAACTTTTTCATTTTATGGAAAATTGGGGTGAAAAATTGTTATACAAAAATAGGGTGCTTTGTTCAAAAATTGGGTAAAATTTTGGGGAAAATTAAAAATTTTAAAAAAAATTTGAAAAAGTTGCAAATTTGCTTGACAAAAGGCGGGGGGGGGTA
>DJPS01000060.1:347-14868 GCA_002438625.1 Christensenella sp. UBA6406 | reverse complement strand
TTAAATTGTTTTGTTATTTATCAATAGGAATAATTTTAATATTGTCAATATCTTTGCCTGTTTGGTCTTTTACAACTGAAACAATTTGAGATACTTCACTAGTTGACAATTCAGCACCTTTTACAATTATGTTTACATTTGATGAAGTATTAGTAACAACAACATCTTCAAATCCTTTTGCCTTAATCAATCCCTCAATTACAAGTTCTAACTCCATTGTTTGAACTAACGCAACTTTTTTAGTTTCCGCAAGTTCTTTTGCTTCATCTGTTGATGCAGTATTTGCAATTATGGCATCTAAATAAGCAATTTCTTGATTTCTAGTGTTTGTCCTATCTTGCCTATATGTTTGGAAAAAATTTCCACTATTTGCATTGTTTGTTGTGTTTACTTGCTCTGTGATTCGGTTGTTTAATGTAATATTTAAATAGCCCGTTGCAACTAATAAAACTGCCATCACTGATAAAATTATTATTTTTTTCTTTTTACTTAACATATAAATCTATACTCCTTTATTTACCAACAAAAATTTCTATTTTATTTGAATCTACATCTATCAATGCCTGCACCGCCCTTAACAGTTCAAGCCTAACAGCAACATCATTTGCACCCTGAGCAACTACAATTACGCCCTTTATCTTAGGTAGAATTTCCATTAAAATAAGCGGTTCCTTACCGACAATTACAGGCGATTCCACAACTGTTACAGAAGTTGAATTGGAACTTGTATTTGTCCGTTCTTCCTTAGTTTTTGCGACTATTATTTCACTTCCACTTTCCAGTGTCAGCATAACACTAACCTTTCCAGCACCTGAAACATCAGATAGCACTTTACTTAATTTATCTTCCACTTCTTTAGCATATTGAGAACTCGATGATACCGAAATGTTTGTGTCGGAAGTCCCACTTTTGCTAAATGAGGAAGAATAATATATTAAAAATATTACAAGACACGCTACAACAACAATAATCCATTCAATTCCCTTAATCTTCTTTAATCTTTCTATAAATTTGAATTTAGAAATTAAACCTTGTTTGTCTTTACTCTCTTTATTACTCATAGAAATTTATATTCTCCTTATCAATTTCAATGTATGCTTTAACTATGTCGTATAATATTTGATATTTATCTATATGCTTTTTATCTTTATCTATAACTACATTTTGAAGATATATATTTACTTCATTAATTTTTAGTTGAAAAGCGTCAATTTCCGACACAAAATCAACCTCTAAATTATCTATCCCTTCTGCCTTTGCATCTCTTACTATGTTTTCATTTATTTGGTCTAATATTTTTTTGTTTAGTGAAAATAAATAATCTTCATCAAGTTGAATCTCATTTTCTTTTATCAAATTTTCCAAAGAGACATCAACTGAATCAATTTTTGTAAGCGGGGAAATTATAACAAGTATAATGACAAAAGCAAAAACTGCTTTTATATATTTATTTACATTGCCCTCAGGCAAGACAACATCAATTAAAACACCTAAAATTACAATCCCAACAACACTCAACAACCAACTAGAAAATGCACTCATATGCTCACACCATCCACAACAAACTCAAAAACACAATTAATCTTTTACTTAAAATATATTGCATGTACACATTAAAACACCAACGCTAAGCAAATACATAAAAGCAACTGCCAATAAGCAAGCAACAAGCATATTTAATGCTTTACTAACAGAAAAAATAAATGATGAAATCCTACTGTCTGCAATAGGTTCCAAGATAGCCGAAGTTAATTTAAATCCAAAAATTAAAATCACTATCTTAATTATTGGCACCGCAACTGTTGCAAGTAGCAACATAAGCCCTGTTGCCCCGACTGCATTTTTAATCAAAACACTGCTTGATAAAATCAAGTCAAATCCGTCAGAAAGATATCCACCCACAAATGGCACATAACTTTTCATTGTAAATTTTGCCGTTCTAATTGATATTCCATCATAAGTGTTCGCCACAATTCCATTAATACTCAAAAATGCAAAGAATATTGTAAAAATGCTTCCTATTGTCCACTTAAATGCACTTTGGAAAAAATTTGTAAATTTAGTAAATTGCACATTTTTTGAAATATTTTGTGCTATTATAAAAACAATGGAGATTATAAAAATTGGGACAATTATATTATTGAAAATTTGCATTATTCCGCTGCTTAATAAAACTATTGAAGGTTGAAACACACTGACACTCACACTCCCGCCAACAGAAGCAATTAATGTAAGTAAAATAGGAAAAACAACTTCCATTTGTGTTTTTATAGAAATTAAGGCTTCACTTGTTAGCGACACAACTTCAAAAACGATCGTTGCTATAATTGCAATTATAATGCCATAACAGACAAAATGAATTACATCATTAAGGGTTTTGCCCCCTATTCCCGCTTGCAGTTGTCCAACAAAACCGCATAAAATTGCTATTGCAACAATTATGCAAAGTATTGGTAAAAATTCCAGAACATCATCAAAAATCAAACTTAAACACGCACCTATAAAAGTGCTTGAATCATCTTTAAAATCACCATCAATTAAGGTTCTGATTTTGCTGGAAAAATTAAATTCACCAAAAATAGTCTTGGATTCATCAGTTAATGTTGATAATATTTTATCCAAAATTGAATAATCAAAATTATCAATAGTTTCATCTATTTGCTTATTAAAATCTTCTTCATTATGTGAATCCACAACCTCCGCATAGACAACGCTTTTACATTCATAGAATCCGTTAAAATTAAAAAGTTGGAAATAAATAAAAAGTGTTATAACAAATAGAAAAATAAATAATATTTTTAAAGGAAATTTTTCTTTGAAATATCTTTTACAGAAATTTAGACTTTTCGTAAAAAAGTTAGTTGAATTTTCATATTTTATAAAATTTAACATAATTTTAAAAGACTCGTTATAATTTCAATAAGTGTGTTTACAATTGGCAATGCGACTATTAAAATTACAACTTTACCTCCTAATAAAACTTTATCCGCCACACTACTCATCCCACTATCATTGCATAAATTTGCAGTAAATTCTGTTAGATATCCTATTCCAATAATCTTTAAAACTATTTGAAATATTTCTTTATCTATGCCTGTTATTTCCGCTAAATGCAAAAACGTTTCAACAACATTTGTGAATAATCCAACAACTTCAAACAAAATTAATATGCTTCCAGTTAATGCTATAAACATTGAAATTTCAGGCTTTATTTGTTTCACTATTAAAGATGCAATAGTTGTTATTAATCCTATACCTATAATTTTAAAAAGAATCATATTACACCGCCACACTATTAATCCATTATGTTACTATTCATAGCCTTATTTAATAGAGCCCAAAAAGAGATTTAACTGTATCAAATAAGTTCGCAACCATATCTAAAACCATTATAAGAACAATAATTACACCAGCAAGTGTTGTAAATGTAGCAATTTCATCTTTGCCAATATACTTTAAAACTTGATTTACAACCGCAATTAAAATGCCTATTCCTGCAATTTTTAAAATTAATTCTATTTCCATATTCACCACCATATATTGAGTATTATTAAATTAGCTTACCGCACTTTTAGAGCAGCAACACAACCAAAAAGCAACCTAAGATTGCACCAATTTTAACACAAAAACTGCAATATTTAGTTTTATCATTAGTTACATTTATTAACTGACTATTTAGTTTCGATAATATCAATTCAACATTTTGCTTTTCTTGCATTAAATCAAATCTACCTAAATTATTAAAAATTGATTCAATTTGATTAATCTCTAATTCAGATAAATATAGTAATTTTGCATTAAATGCAAAACTGTTTTTATTGTAAAAGTCAAATTTTAAATACTTACTAAATTCATTTAAATGTACAAAATCACTCTTTTCACTTTTAACAAAATCATTAACAATATCCAAAATTTTTTTCTGATTATAGCAAATTTGCAATTTATAATAATTCAAAAATTCAATTAATTGACTATATATTTTATATCTTACAATATATTTTTTTGAAAAGATGAAACCGATATAAGTTGATAAGCAAACAATGCCTACATACGCTAAAACCATTCTTAATCCCTATAAATCATTTGATAATTTTCATCATAAAGCCCATCTATTGTTCCGATGCCCTTAGTTTTTGATAAAACAACGTAACGAGAAAACACTTTATTCTCTATTAATCCCTTAAAGTTTGGCTTATTAAGAAATTCATTTAAATTTTTAGAGTGTGTTGTTGCAACAATGCTAACCCCGCAAGAGACTGCATATTCTATTGCTTTAACGTCATCAAAGGATGCAATTTCATCCGTGAAAATAATCTCTGGACTCATACTCCTTATTCCATTTTCAAAACCATATTGCTTTTTACATCCACTTAAAACATCTGTAAATGCCCCCAAATTATATTGAGCTTGTCCATCAGAAAAACCAGCAATTTCATAGCGTTCATCAAGCACCAAACTATTTATCGCATAATGATTTTTGTATATTTGATAAATTAAATCTCTTAATATTGTAGTTTTACCCAAGCCAGGCGATGAAATGATTAAGGTGTTTTTAAAAGGTTTATCAATCAAATAATCAAATATTCTCGCAGAGCATCCATCAATTTTATGAGGAATTCTTATGTTTAAATATGCGATGTTTTTAATTGTGCTAATCTTGCTTTCATTATAAACAACTTCACCTGATATGCCAATTCTTATGCCGTTTTTTACCGTTATGAACCCTTCCCTAATTTGATTATTTACGGCATAAACAGAATTTTCACAAGCAATGAAAATAATTTTTGATACCAGTTCTTTACTTGCGATAATGGCATCATTTATGTTTTTCGTTGTTCCATTTTTTGATAAAAACAACAACTGATTGGAAACATTAAAAACAATGGGGTGATTTAACCTTATCCTAATTTCATATAATTTATTAATATCAATGTATTTCTCAATTATTTTCGCAAAATCACTTGGAAAAACTTTATCTATCATCCTACATCAACTCCATATTTTAATATATTAGATTGTGTGGTTTGGTATGTTTAAATAAATTGATATATAATGTACAAATTTGAAATAAAATGCATTAACTAATTTATTTAAGTTTAACTTATAATCACACACAAATTCAAAATTATATTAACTTTGAAATTGTGCTAATTTGGAAATAAAAAAATAAGCTATCATTTTTGATAACTTACTTAAAATCAAGCACAATCCTACATTCTTTCCATATAAGTGCCTGTTCTTGTGTCTACTCTAATTGTATCACCATTATTTACAAACAAAGGAACCATAACAGTTATACCAGTTTCTAATTTTGCTTGTTTCATTGCTGATTTTGCTGTGTCGCCAGCAACTGCTGGTTCACATTCAACTATTTTCAATTCCACAAAGTTAGGTGGTTCAACTGAAAAGGCTTGACCCTTGTAAAATTGGATATACGCCATCATATTTTCAACCATATATTGAAGAGCATCCGCACAATCTTCATAATTTAGCGGAATTTGCTCAAATGTCTCCATATCCATAAAGTAGCAAATACCATCTTCCTTATAAAGATATTGCATATCCTTTCTATCAATTTTTGCGATAGGATATTTATCAGTTGGATTAAAAGTCTTTTCAAGTGTTTGCCCTGTTACAATATTTTTAAGCTTAGTTCTTACAAATGCTGAACCCTTACCTGGTTTAACGTGTTGGAAGTCTACAATAGAATAAACTGTTCCATCCATATCAAAAGTTGTTCCTTTTCTAAAATCTCCTGCTTGAATCATATTTCCTCCATAAATTTTGTTAATCGTTAACTATTTAATTATAACATATCTTTTAACATTAAGCAATTAAATTGCTATAAATTTTTTTAAGTTTTAATGCATCTTGTGCCATTATCTCGCTAGATTCACATATAATTGTTGGTTCTAACTTCATCTTATTAATTACAACCACAAGCGGTTCAAATTCTGGTCCATATTTTTCATCATCTAAAATTAAATGCCTTATTTCGCCCTTTATTCCATATTGAATTTTTGAAAAATGAATATGTACATTTTTAATTTTATCATATCCCAATTTATCTATCGCTAGTTGCAAAATATTCTCAAAATCAGCACTCTCTTTTAATTTCCCTTGCATTAAACAATTTAGATGTCCAAAGTCAAATGTAGGAATGTACATTTTAGATATTGAACACAAATCAATAATCTCTTTATAATCACCAATTTGGCTATATTTACCCATTGTTTCAAGACAAATTAAACAATCACTTAAACCTTCACAAATAAGTTTTTGCTCTAGAATTTTTAGCCTTTTCTTGCACAAATTTAAAGCATCTTCCCTTGACAATTTACCATTTGTCCCAGTATGAACAACAACTCTATTGCCACCCATTAACTTTACCATTTTGCAAGACTCAATTACATAATTATAGGACTTTTCAACTGCTTCATCATCAGGATTTGCAAAATTAATAAAATATGGAGCGTGTACACTCACAGAAACGCCACAGTCAGCGAATTCATTACCATACAACTTAGCCTTTTCTGCACTTAGCCTTATACCTCTACCAAAAGAATACTCATAAGCATTCAAGCCCAATTCTTTGAGCCATTTTGCCATTTGTGAAGTTTCTTTATAACCTTGCTCATAGAATAGTTTGTCATTACCAGATGGGCCAAATTTAATCACCAAAGTACATCTCCATTTTTAAAGTATTATTTATAACCTTTCCAAGTGCGAATAGTTGACTATTGTTATCAAACAGCAAAAAGTTATCATCATATAGTTCAAAGTGTAAAGACTGACCACTTTTTAATCTTTTTGTATCAATTTCATTGAGTACAATTCTATCTAATTTAAGGCAATCTTCTATGCTTGTTATATATTTTTCTATATTTTCTTCTTTTTGAAGTTCGCAATAATCAACAGATGAAGAGATAGAGAATTCCCCAGCATTTACCCTAACAATTAAAGGCATATAGGCAACTGTCCCCAATCTCTCCGCCAAATCCCTACATATGCTCCTAACATAACAACCCGCACTGCATTCAATTTCAAAAAGATATATGTTTTCATATAATTTTTCAATTACATGAAAATTATATATTTCAATCTTTTTAGGTTTAAGCTCAAATTCAATATTGCTTCTTGCAAGTTCATATGCTCTTACCCCGTTTATTGATTTAGCACTATATTTAGGTGGCATTTGCTCTTGAATACCACACATTTTGTGGCATTCACAGTTTAAATCAGTTTCATTTATAATTTTATCACAAGACTTTACAACTTTGCCAAAACTATCCAAAGTGTCAGTTTCTTTGCCAAAACAAAAAATTGCCCTATAAATTTTCCTTTTATTTAAATAATAATCAAACAACTTTGTTGCCTTATTTACAGCAATAGGCAAAACTCCACAACCCGCTGGGTCTAACGTCCCCAAATGACCAACTTTCTTTATTCCTAACTTCCTCTTAATTAATGAAACAACTTGAAAGGATGTTACGCCATCAGGTTTATTAACATTTATTATGCCACTTAACATATATATTCCTCTATTGCTTTAACTAGCTTTTTAATCACACTATGAGCTCTTCCGTAAATTCTACAACCTGCAGCCATCTTATGTCCACCACCACCAAATTGAACAGCGACCTTAGAGACATCAACTTTACCTTTAGTTCTAAGAGAAATTTTATAAGAATTGTCTTTCATTTCAACCATAGAAACACCAACTTCACTTTCTTCAATGTTGGTTATCATACTAACAACGCCAACAAAAGCGTTCTCATTGGCACCATATTTTTTCAAATTCTTTTGTGTCAAATATGTTATTGCAATTTTCTTATCACAATAACGTTCCAAGTTTTTCAAACTTTCCTGTAAAAGCATAAGTTCAACATAAGATTTTTTCCTAAACAAGTTATAATGAATATAATCTAAATCAATTCCACAACTTATTAATTTACCTGCAACAATGTGCACCTTTTCATTTACAGAATTGTGCATAAAGCAACCCGTATCCGTGGCAAGACCCGAATATAGACATGTAGCCATACCTTTACTTAATTCAACACCATTATCTTCCAAAATATCAAAAATTAATTCGCAAGCACTAGAATAATTAGGAAAAACGCAATTAATTTTTCCAAAGTTGTCGTTTGTTGAATGATGGTCAATATTTATTGTATTAGGATGATTTACAAAATAATTTTCAAATTTTCCAACTCTTTTTGCATCACCGCAGTCAACACTTACCAATAAATCATAATCAACATCTTTTAGTTCTTTGTTATAAAAATTACCCACTAAAAATTGATAATTTTCATGTATATCATCATCGCAATACACATCAACTTCTTTATTTAATTTTTTTAAGAAATAATAAAGTGCCATACCAGAACCAAGGCAATCACCATCAGGTGATTTATGGCTAAATACAGCGACTTTATTACATTCACACATTTTATTATATATATTTTTAAAAAGCTCCATTGATAACTTACCTTTTAATTATTTTCATCTTTCTTATCAACTTCATTCAACTCGTTTTCATCATTAGGAATATCAAGTGAATCAAGAATGTTGTTTATCTTTTCACTATAAGCTAGTGATTCATCAAGAATAAAATTAATAATAGGAACAGTTCTCAATTTTACTCTTTTTGAAAGCAATTTTCTAACATAACCGCTGGCACTTTGCAACGCCTTAAAAGTTTCTTTATTATCTCTATTATAAATTGAAACATACACATCTGCTTTATATAAATCATTATCAGTTTCAACTCTTAAAACACAAATGATATCATTAATTCTAGGGTCGTTAAGTTCGTTATTTATAATGTTTGCAATCTCTACTTGAAATTCTGCATTAATCTTTTCCAATCTTCCTGCTTTCATTACGCTTTTACTCCTTTATTTCTTCTTCAATAAATGCTTCAATGATATCGTTTTCTTTAAATGATGTATCAGATAATTTTATACCGCATTCAAATCCTTCTGTAACTTCCTTAACATCATCTTTAAACACTTTAACAGAATCAATATTACAAGTTGCTATAACATCTTTACCACGCAAAATTCTTGCCTTAGAGTTTCTCTTAATTGAACCATCTTTTACATAAGAACCAGCAACAAGTCCAACGCCTGTAATTTTGTAAACCATTCTAATTTCAGCGTGCCCTGTAACAACTTCCCTAAATTTAGGTTTTTGCATTCCCTTAATTGAACGATTAATATCATCTAAAATATCATAAATAATGCTATAAGATTTAATTTCAACACCTGATTTCTCTGCAAGTTTAGAAACTTTACCTTCACACTTAACATTAAATGCTATAACAATCGCATGAGATGCCTGAGCAAGTAAAATATCTGTCTCAGTTATGTTTCCCACACCAGAATGGATTATGCTAACTTTTGCCTCGTCATTTTTAATTGTTATTAATGATTGTTTTATCGCTTCAACTGAACCTTGAACATCCGCTTTCAATATAATGTTTAATGTCTTCATTTCCGCATTACTGCTCATAAAGTCTTCAATGCTTGCTCCGCCTGATTTGCTGATCATATTGATTTGTTCTTTAACTTTTCTTTCTTGAATAATTTGCTTAGACAATTTCTCATCAACAACTTGCACTGTATCACCCGCATTTGGCACTTCATCAAAACCTAAAACCGCAACAGCAATAGATGGTCCAACGCTAACAACATTCTTTCCATTGTCATCAATCATAGCCCTAATCTTACCATAACATGTTCCACAAACAACAGTGTTACCAATCTTTAATGTACCATTTTGTACAAGCACAGTAGCAACAGGTCCTCTACCTCTATCAAGTTTAGCCTCAATAATCACGCCAGTAGCAGAACGATTTGGGTTTGCTTTCAAATCTTCAACTTCAGCAACAATCAACATGGTCTCTAACAATTTATCAATGCCTTTGCCTGTTTTTGCTGAAACAGGAACTAATATTGCATCACCACCCCATTCCTCAGGTAACACATCATTTTCCGCTAATTGTTGCTTAATCCTATCAATTTGTGCAGTCTGCTTATCAATCTTATTTATTGCAACTATCATTGGCACCTTCGCTGCTTTAATATGATTAATTGCTTCAACTGTTTGCGGCATTATTCCATCATCAGCAGCAACAACCAAAACAGCAATATCTGTAACCATTGCACCTCTTGCTCTCATAGCCGTAAACGCTGCGTGTCCAGGAGTATCAATAAATGTAATTAATTTACCATCTTTTTTAATGGTATAAGCACCTATGTGTTGCGTTATTCCGCCCGCTTCACCAGACACAACATTAGTTTTCCTAATAGCATCAAGAAGAGATGTTTTACCATGGTCAACGTGCCCCATAACTGTAATAATTGGAGGTCTTCTAACCAAATCTTTTTCATCATCAACATTATGGACACAATCATCAAATAATTGCTCAGCACTCTTTTCCGCTTTCAATTCAAGTTCTACACCCAAATCATTAGATACAAGTTCAGCCGTATCAAAATCAATCGTACTATTAATTGTCGCCATATTGCCCAAAATGAATAATTTTTTAATAATGTCAGCAACTGTCTTTCCTATCTTTTCTGATAAATCCTTTACTGTTATATGATCGCTTGTCAAAACAGCCTTTGTTATAGGTGCAGACACAACATTAACTGATTGCTTTTCTTTCTTAACTTTCAATTTTCTAATGTATTGTCTTTCATCATCATAGTCCAAATTAGCACATGAAATTCTCTTTTTATTTATTTGCTTTCCATCTTCAAAATGCTTAACATTTCCATTTGATTTTGGTTTATTTGTGAATTTATGACTTTCCTTTTCAATGTTTACTTGCATTGGAGCGTTTTGTGCGGATTTTTTAAAATCATTTAAAGACTTATTAAATGGCTTCTTATTAAAATCTTGCCTATTCCCGTCACTAAAAGGACGCCTTACACCATTGGCATTATTTGAGAAATCTCTCCTATTATTAAAACCTGATTGCGGTGAATTGTTGTTGAAAGTTCTCCTATTTCCACCATTTGCCTCACCATAATTACGATTTACATTGCCATTCCTATTGTTATAATTAGAATTATAATTGTTGCCTTGATTATTATAACCACCATTTCTCTGCCTATCGTAATTTTGTTGATAATCTCTTCTACCTGCAAATCTATTATTATTGCCTTCTCTATCTCTATTGATTATGCCATTATCTTTATAATTCTTACTCGTAGAAAATCTATCAGCTTTATCGGTAGTATTTACATTAGATGAAGAACTTGCACTGCTTACACTATCATTTGCAACTTTGCTAGTTTTACTTACCGAATTATTTTCTGGCACCGCCTTCATATTTTCACTTTCAACCTTTTTAGACGAAAAAGCATTTGAAGCAATATTGTTTTCTTTCGCTTCAACAGCCTTCTCCTTTTTAGGTAAATTGATTTTGCTTACTCTTTCCCTTAATGCTTTCGCACTTTTAAACAATTCATCAATTTTTTTGTTTTCAGCCAACGCTTTCATTTCTTTTAAATAAACCAAATTTTGATTAACTTGTGTATTTTTTTCGTTATTTGCCAATGGGCTTCACCTCTTTAATTCTTTTTGCTATAAATTTATAAATGCTGAATAATTTATTAACACGCACAAATAAACTTTAAACTTTCAACCGCTCAAAACCTAAAATTAGGTTAAATAAACGGCAATATATAATCTTATTTTAAAACTTTGTATTCACTTTCACATTTTAAAATTGCATCACTTAATCCCTTATTTTTAAGTGCCACAATCTTACAATTTTCAATTCCAACATAATCTGACAACTCTTTATCAAACATTATGCACTTTATGTTATATTCATTGGATTTATGCATTGCAATCTTTATTGCATTTTCACTTGCATTTTTAGACAATATGATTAAATATAATTTTTTATTATATGACTTAATGTTATCGCTTCCAATGATTAAATAATTTCCCTTTCTTGAAATGCCAAGATAATTTCCAACCTTACTTACATCCATCTATTTTATCCTTAATTTCGCTGTAAATTTTTTCTTCAACATAACACTTAAATGCCCTATTAAGACATCGCTTCTTTAAACATAATTCCAAACATTCGGCATCCTTGCATACATAAGCACCCCTACCTTCTTTGTTGCAATGTTCATCAAGTTGATATTCTCCATTTTTATTTTTAACAACTTTAATCAACTCGCTTTTTTCTTTCATCTTTCTACAAGCGACACACATCCTTAAAGGTTGCTTATTCATTATTCTTCAATATCTCCAAAAATCTCTTCATCAGAAATTTCTTGCACTTCATCTTCATTAGATTTTTCTTCTTCAACTTTATTGTTAATTTGACTTTCACTCTTAACATCAATTCTCCATCCAGTCAACTTAACTGCAAGCCTTACATTTTGCCCATCCTTACCAATAGCAAGAGATAATTTATTATCAGGCACAACCGCAACACAATGTTTTTCTTCTTCATTTATGTCTAAACTGATAACTTCCGCTGGACTTAATGCATTTGCTATGAATACCTTAGGGTCTTCGCTATATGCAATGATATCAATCTTTTCACCACTTATTTCATTTAATATAGCATTAATTCTCATACCCCTATTTCCTATGCACGCACCAACAGCATCATAGTCAGTTAGCCTACTCCAAACTGCTATTTTAGTTCTGTAACCCGCTTCCCTTGATACTGCCTTAATCTCTACATCACCACTTTGTATCTCTGGAATTTCAAGTTCAAACAACTTCTCTATAAATGCACCATTTGTTCTTGTACATTGAATTTGACACCCCTTAGTGCTTTCGCTAATTCTCTTAACAAAAACCTTAACCATTGAGTGTATTTCCAACTTTTCGCCAGGTATGCAATCCTTTTCAGCAATTATACCTTCCGCATCCATACCACCCATATTTAGATAGTAAACGCCATTTTCAAATCTTATAATTTGTGCTGTTATAATTTTGTTCTCTTTCTGTGATAATTCACCAAACTCCTTAGCCCTAATCGCCTCTCTCATCTTTTGCATAATTACATGCCTAACTGTTTGAGATGGAATTCTACCAAAATTTTTAGAATTTTCTTCTTGCAAAATCTCATCCCCAACTTTATATGACTTCTTAATTAGTTTAGCATCTGCAAGTGAAATTTGCTTATCAGCATCTTCAACTTCTTCAACAACTGTCTTATAACTATATATCCTAATCATATTCTTTTCTGGAATCAACTTAACTTCCGCTGACTTTGCCTCTCCATATAATTTCTTATAAGCAGCAGTCAATCCAGCCTCTAAAGCTTCTATAAAATATTCACGATTTATTCCTTTCTCTTCTTCTAAAGCTCTTAATGCTTCAAAAAATTCTTTACTTTGCATTCCTTATACTCCTAACTATATTTCAATAACAGGCAAAACTGCACCTATTATTTCTCTATTGATTTTTATTTCATTTTTATCTTCAAGCTTAATTGTCAAACTACTCTCATCTGCACCAATTATCTCGCCACGCAAAACTTTAAGTTTAACTATTTTACCACCAATTTCAAATTCATTTGGACTATATAACTTAACATCAACAACTGTCCCTATCTTCCTTAAATAGTCTTTTAAATTCTTTAAAGGCCTATCAAGTCCACAAGATGACACATTTAATGTGTACGCACTACCGCCAGTTGGGTCAAGTTCATCAAGTGGAGCATCTATCAATCTATGCAATGCCTCACAATCATCAATCGTTACACCACCAACTTTATCAATATATATTGTTAGATTATTTCCGTTTACCTTTTTTCCATATTCTACTTCAACAATCTCTAAACCTAAACTTTCCGCAAACGGCTTAACTAATTCTTCAACACTTTCAGCAATCTTTGACAATGTATTCTCCTTTAAAATAAAATTGAATTACAATATTATTTGTTATTATTAGAATAGATAAATATTAAAATAAAATTTAAGAGCGGTACCAAAAGCCCACTCTAAATTTGCACTATACTATTCTTATGTTTATATTCTATCACATATAAAATTAAATTGCAATAGTTTTTTATAAAATTTATTAAAAATGCTTGCATTTTTTTCAAAATATGATATAATAAAATTACCGTGATGGATGGAGAGGTAGCGGCACTCTGTAACTTGCAATCCGCTATAGCAAGGTCAAAAGGTTTTATGCGATACCTATTTGTGGGTTTAAGTTGCCTTTTTAATCGTGTTGAAGATAAGGACTTATGCAATACAAGGTTGTGAACCATGTGAGGACAGGAATGTAGCAACATTAATCAATTCTTCTGTATGTGCCATAAACAACTTTATTGGAGCGAATAAATTGAACAACACTTGGAAGTAGTGTAGCCAGTAATTCCGTTCACGGTTTTTTATTGTCTTAATCACAATAACCAACAAAACTATTGCATCAAAATAAAGTGCAGAACCGCAAAAACAAGTTTTTGCTAAAATAGATTTTTATATTGAAAGCAAAAAACGACACTCCACTTTTCACATTACAA
>DJPS01000060.1:0-270 GCA_002438625.1 Christensenella sp. UBA6406 | reverse complement strand
AGTGCGGATAAAGGCGAACCAACGCCCACACTCCCCCATTTCGTTCCGACACACTCAACCATTCACACCCCACCACAAACCCACCGCCTTTGCCCTTTCACTTGACTGCTCGCTTGCATCCGTTTTCGCTCAACGCACGTTTCCTATTCAAACAAAGCCTTTAACCTCATAAAGCAAAAAGCGGAATGATTAATTTTATAAAAACAAAACCACCGCATAAAATCCCCCCTTACATTTACACAACGCTCAACGCCCCGTGTCGCTCGCCCC
>DJPS01000057.1:41459-44553 GCA_002438625.1 Christensenella sp. UBA6406 | reverse complement strand
ATCGTAAGATATTCCATACACTTCTTTTGTTGTGTAAGAACTTGAACCTTTGTATAATGTTATGCTATAAGATGTTGCATTATCCACTGCACTCCAAGACATTATACCATTGCTACTTATACTTAAACTTGTTGGGGTGGCTAAAGTTGCAATATTTATTGTAAATAGCACTTGCCTAATACCTGTATAATTGCCAGTGCCTGTAACTATTGCTTTTGCTAAACTACCTGCATTTACATTGTTTTCATATGATACTGTATAATCTGTGCCACTTGTTAAATTTCTATTTATTGTGCTTAAAGCATCTTTTACTGTAACTGATGGGGTTTGGTTTGAGCCATTGTAAGTGCAGGTTGAAGCAGATGCAGTTATTTCTGAACTAGATAATTCCCTTGGGTTGATACTCCAAGTTATAGTTTTTTCTGTTGACCCATCTGACCAACGTAAATTTGTTGTGCTTGAAAGGGTTAAAGTTGCTGTATAAGTCCCTGCATTTGTTGCACTTGTTGTACCTGATAAAGAAGAATAATCGCTTGAAGATGGTACAGTTAAGGTTTGCGTTTTGCCATTATAAGTGAAATCGCTAGTATAAGTTGGCATTGTTACGCTTTTCTTATTTACAACTATTGTACAACTTCCGCTTAAAGCATTGTGGTTAGATGCGGTTGCTTTATAATATAGTGTATAAGTGCCTGCATCAGTATATGTTGGCTTAGCGCCAGAATAAGAGCCTGTTTCTGTTTTACAATACGTTATACTAACGGTTGCGCCACCTACACCACTTATTGTGCCAGTTAAAGCTGGGGTTTGTGCAGTGCCATCATATGTTAAAGTACCATCTTGGGTGATGTTTCCAAACAAACTAGCATTAGTAATTGTAAAAGTTTTTGTTGCAGAGCCTGCATAATTGCCTATACCAGTCATTGTAACTTTGGCACTAGTAGAAACATTTATGTTGTTTGAATATTCCAACTGATAATCTGTACCTTCTATTAGTGCGACCTCAGTGCTGTTAATTGTATCTTTTACATAACAAGCAGGAGTAAGTTGATTACCGCTATATGTAAGTGATGATTGAATTAGCACCAAATTATTTCCTGATAATGTTTTTTGCACAATAGAGAATGACTTCTCTATCATACCAGAGTAGTTGCCTATGCCAATTATGTATAATGTTGCAGTGCCCACATCTTTATTGTTTACGCAAACTGTTTTGTAGTCTGTGCCTTTTGTTAGGGATGTGCCTTCATACTTAATTGATGTTATGCTTAACTCTTGTGCTGTGCCGTTATATGTTAAGTTTGTACTGCCATATGCAACTGTTGCATCGTTTATATCTAGGGCTGAACTACCTTCCCAAATTGCAGTAAGTGTAATTGCTGAGCCTAGTGCTTTTGTAATTGTTACACTGCTACCGCCAACAATTTTTGTGCCTTTTATTGTTGCATTGCTTCCGCTTATTGTTATTGTTTGGTTTGCAACCTTAACTTCGGCATTGTCCACAATAGTTTTAAAGCCTTTGAATTCGTAACCTTGTTTAGTTGGTGTTGGTAGTGATAATGCTTTACTGCCACTATTTAGTGTTACATAAGCGGGACTACCTGTGCCACCATCGTAATCGTAAATTACTGTTAAGGTTGAACTTGTGTATTTTGCATATAATGTTATATGCTTTGTTACATTATAATTATTTCCGCTTGTGCCTACACTTGTAGTTAAAGCACTATCACTGTACCAAGTTACACTTACACCGCCAACTGTTGGCAACTTTATTGTGGTTGATTTATTTGTTGTTATGGTGCTATCTACGCTAACTCCGCCTAATGTGTTGTAGTTTACAACATAACCTGCATCTTCTACATTTTTAAATATTTTACCAGATGCATCACTATTGTTTAAGTCAATGAATTGTGCTACTGTTGTAATTTTGGTAGAGCCGTCTGTTAAGTTTGTATCTTGCACTGCTTCTGCTATAACATTAAGTGTAATGTCGCTTATGCTTGCTGAATATGTGCTTTTAAAGGTTTTACCAAACTTGTCCAAATCTGCCATAACTATTGCACTTGATAACATTTCATACCCTGCTGTAGTGCTTGCCTGCATTGCCTTTAAGGTTGATGTACCTTTGGTTGTTAAGTAGAAATAGCCGTCCGTGCCTAAATACCAATCGTAATTAGTAAAAGAGATTGTGCTTTGTGGCAATAAGCTATTTAATGCTATTGCAAGGGTTTTAGACTTTTCATCGCCATCTTTGCCTGTGCAATATATTTTGGCACGCATATATCCGCTTGTACTTCCACTTGCAAGCCTTACCTTTACACTGCTAAGAAGTGTTGAGCCTGTGGTTATTGCACTATTTGAAACGCTTATGGAATTTGTGCCAGAACTGAAAGTTGAGTTATTTGTAGATATCTCAGTTTCTAATTTTGCAAACGAAAAAGACACACCTTTACCATTAGCGGTAGATGTGAAATACGCAAGACTTAGACTAAAACTAAGCAAAATTAGAAGCACAGCTGATGATAAAATTAAAAAAAATTTTAATTTTTTACTACTAGAAAATGACTCTCCCCCCCCCGACGATTTTCGTGTTTTCTATCTAAATTTTCCATCATTTTGCTCCTTTTAAATAAGATTTTCAACTTAATTAATTTCGTGCAATTTTGCCCCATTTTTCGCAGTATTTTACCCTATTTCGGCATTGCCATTCACACTTATTTTAAACAATTTCCTTAATATTTTATAAAGCAACTTTTTGCCATAATCTTAGCATTGCTTTACTTTAATTTAATCAAATTTTTACTTAGTCTTTATGGCATTGTCTGTTTTGTTTTTGGCAATAATCTGCAATAATTTAGACAACCTTGCACTAATTTTCAACTATTCTTTTTCCCTTTCTTAAAAAATAGTTGTAACATAACTTAGTTACAACTTATATTTTAATCTTAATTTAATCTTAAACAACTTCTTTTTACAATTTGCTTTTGTAATCTTTAAAGCCTTGTCATTTTTCTTCATATTATATTTTTGTGCTATCTATATTTAAATAACTCAAATTTTTATAACAATCAACTTAAATATTTTGGTGCTTTAA
>DJPS01000057.1:18169-41449 GCA_002438625.1 Christensenella sp. UBA6406 | reverse complement strand
TTTAAATCTTTATCAATTTGCAAATTATTTATAATTTTGTTCAGTGCATTAAATTAACATTTAGACATAAGTTTGTAACCTATTGTAGTCCTACAATGTTATTGTCTACATTATTTTACCTTTTTATTTATCTTTTGTCAAATATTTTTGCCTCTTTTTCTAAAAAATTTAAAATTTTTCTTTGTTTGCATTAATTTCAATACAAATCCTTGACAAAATAGACAAAACAGCAACAATTTGTTTAGTGAAATAAATAAAAAAAATAGGTTTAATCCTAATTTAAAAATTTATTATTAAAAACTATCCAATAATAGAACAAGCATAAAAGCGTTTATTCCTCAATCAATTTTTATTATTAATTTTTTACATTTACCAAACTTAACAAACCAAACCCCATTCGCCCCCACCCCGCTCGCCCCGTCTCCGCACGGTTGGCAAGCACTGCGCCCGCTTGCCACCACGCTCCCGCCGACTGCTCGCTACGCACGCTTTCGCTTTAACGCACATTTTCTAATGTTGCACCAGCATAAACCAAACGCCAAACAAAAAGCAGAATAATTTAATTTACAAGGCACGCCAACGCATTAAGATTTCAACCACACACTCACACAACGCCCCGTGTCGCTCGCCCCAACCGCCGACCTTGTAAGCCGTTACCGCACGCCCACTCTCCACTCAGCATCGCACAACGCTTTAACGCCACACACCCACCAGACCACACGAAAACGGCAAACTCGCCCACCGCTTGACTGCTCGCTTATCCGCCCGCACTGAGCATCACACAACGCAACAGCAACCCATTAAACGCACACACACCCCGTTCCCTAAGCGGAATCGCAATGCTCCACTCTCCGCATTGCTTAAATTAATTGAATGAATGCGGAACCGCAAAAAACAAGTTTTTGCTTAAAATGAATTAAGCAACAAAAAAAATAATAGACATTTAAGCGGTAGCGTTTCCGCTTTTTATCTATTACTTCTTATTTGTCTTTTATATCTTTGCCATAAGTGCATCATCTTTTAACAAATTGCATTTAATTTCATTTTAAAATTCAATTTTCCTATCTTTTATAGGTCGTTTTCATTCTTAAATTATTTATGATAAGGTGTGCCTTGTTCAATAGTTGTTGCTCTGTAAATTTGTTCTAACAATATCATACGCATTAGTTGGTGAGGGAAAGTGAATAAAGAGAAACTTAACTGCAAGTTTGCTTTTTGTTTAACTTTGCTACTTAGCCCGAAACTTCCACCAATTATGAATGTTATTTCATCCGTTGTTTGGTAGCAATTTGATAGAATTTGCGAAAACTTTTCGCTTGTCATTTGTTTACCTTCAATACATAGGCAAATAATGTAGCCTTTTAATTTTGGTAATATTTCATCTGCCTCTGCTTCCATTGCAAGTTGTCTTTCGCTTGCGTTTGGGTTGTTACTGCCGAATTTCTTTTCATTTAGTTCTACAACTTTAATATCGTAAAACTTGCTAAGTCTTTTCAAATATTCTTCGCAACCGCTTTTTAAATAATTTTCCTTTAAATTACCAACGCATAAAACTGTTATCTTTTTCACTTTTACTTTTCCTTAATTCACTCATTTTTCACTTTTGCATTTTATCAATCAAATTTATATCTAATTATTTAATCAATATAAATTTATATTCTATTTTATCTTTTTCATATTTTCTTAATCTTTTTAAGCAAGCAAAATCTTTTACAACAAGCCCCAAATAAATGTAAATAATGTTGTTACTGCACCTAAGACAATCGCACCAACAATAAATATATAATTCATTAAGCCGTTTTTATCTTTTGGGAGATACGTGTCTTCTAAATTATCCCAAAAGCCTTTTTGTTTAGATTTATCCATTAAATACATAAGACTTGCATTGCTTATGTTATCAGTACCAAAAAATCTTTTAAAATAGGTATTATCTAAATTTCTTTCATTAATTTCCAAATTGTCGCTAGATAGGAAGAAGTGTAAATTATCTTTAATTATGCGTTTTTTTACATATGATAATTTTTGCTCTTTATATATTTTAGTCATTAAGTATATGCCAAGCCATACCAAGCCTGCAATAAATATGAATAAAACTAAGTTACCAAATATGCCACCAAATAGAGACAATACAGAATTCAATATTGTGCTAGGGTTTAGGTAGTTTAGTCCATTTGCAAGTGAAAACTCTGCACAGGTTGATAAAAAGTTGTTTATAAAATGCACAATCATAGCGGGGTAAATGCTGTTAGACATTATGGTTAAAGTGCCCAATAACCAGCCAATTATAGTTGCATAGAAAAATTGATTTATATTTAAATGAATAAGTCCAAATAAAAGACCAGAGATTATAATTGCTTTGCCAACGCCGTATCTTTTAAGCCCTGCAAGCAACATTCCTCTATGCGCTGTTTCTTCGCAAATTGCAGGGAGCAAACAAGAGCAAATAACGCTTACAAGGAAATATGTCCAAGTATATTCATTGCCCGTGCTAGTGCCTGATGATGGCACGGTTTCATAACCTAGCAATTCAATTATATAAGCAAATAAAGATGAAATGTAGCCGTTTAAGAAAAACACAATTAAGCCTAGAACTATGGCACAGGCTATCACTTTACCGCTTACTTTCTTATATTGAAAATCTTTAAAGGTATCCTTTGCTTTTTGCTTTTTTGCAAGAGTAAAGAACACAACGGGGATGGCAAACATTATAATTATTTGTATTATTGCACTTGTTACAGTTGTTTTTCCTATTAAGCCAAAACTATCAAACACACCGTAATTTGATGCAATTCTTATACCAATCAATAACGCAACAATAACAAAATAAATTATGCCCACTTTAAATAATGTGCTTTTTTTGCCCACATTTTCGCTTTTATATAAATTGCTCCTTTCTATTTCATCTATTTGCTTATATCTTAATTTAACAGCATTAAAATCAATCGTATTTTGCACTTTTTCCACATTTATGTTTTGTGTTATGCTTTCATTTTGTGCGTTTTCGCCACCTAATTGATTTTGTGTTTCTTGTGATTTTTCACTGTTTTTAGCGATTATTTCATCTTCATTATTAACTTGCACTACAAACTCCTTTTCCTAATTAATAAATGCAATATAAAGCAATTTAATGACAAAATAGGGTTATCTTTTTATTGCCTATTTCTCTACCCCAGCTCATCTCATTTCATCAGTTTTCAAATTGCAAAAATTATTTTTAAATTTATATTTCATTTTCTATATTTACAATACAAAAAAATGTAAACTTATTTTCTACCATTATATTTTAACACAAAACACAAGATAAAATCAATTAAATTTACATTTCTTTTTAATGTTTATTTATTTTTAGATAATCCGTATTATTTTTAATTTTCAATCTCCCTTAATTTAAGCAAAAATCTTTGCTTATAAGTTGATGAAGCTTTTAAAACTTTATCAATTTATTCAATTAATTTGTTATTTTAATTACAAATCTCTATTTTGCAGTTTTATTAATCTTCTTTTGATATTTAGAAAGAGCCGTTTCATCTAAATTTGCAATAACATTTGCTTTTTCTTTTTCAGCAACTTCAGTTATTTTTGAAATTACTTTATTTTTATTTAGCCACCAATCTCTACTCCACACCCTAACAATGTTCCAGCCACGAGATTGTAGGAAAGATGGACGCAAGACATCTCTTTCAATTTGAGAGATTGAGCTATAATAAGCATTATAATCGCATTCAATGCCCACAAGATATCTATCTAGTGCTTTATCGTAAATGCCTAGCCCTATTTTATGTGTTGAATTACCAATGTTTGTAACCACATCATAGCCCAACTTTTTAAGTTCTCTAGCAATTTGGGATTCTATTTCCCCACTGAAAACTGATGCTTTCATTTCATTATCTATTGCTGTTGTTACATAACTATCTAAAATCAATTTTGTTTCCAATCTTTCTCCGTTAGATACGGCACGAACATATTTTAAATAATTCTTGAAAATTTTCGGACCTAAGTTCTTAGAGCCTTCAACTTTTAATTCTTCTGGCTCTATGCTTGTTACGACATAAATCTTTTTCTTAGCACGAGTTATTGCAACATTTAGTCTATTTTCTCCACCTTCCATTGAAAGTGGACCAAAGTGTGCAATTAATCTGCCAAATTCGTTTTCCGCATAACCTATGCTGAATATGATTATATCTCTTTCATCACCTTGAACATTTTCAATATTCTTAACAAACAAACTTGTATCTTCGCCATTTTCTTTTCTATTTGTTTCTTTTAAAATATCTGCCTTAAATTTATCATCTAGTCTCGTTTCTTTATCAATTAAATCTTCAATGGCATTTTCTTGTTCACTGTTGAATGTTATAATTCCTATTGTTTCATTTTCTTTTCTTGATTTAAAAATCTTTTTCAATATTTCAACAACTTCTTTGGCTTCCGCTTGGTTTTTACGATTTATCCATTTGCCATCAACTTTTATTCTTTCTATTGGTTTTTTGCCAATATTCTTTGTAATGTTTGGTGCAATTTGTAACTTACCTTCATAGAAAACATAGTTAGAGAAATTTATTAATTCTTCGTTTTTACTTCTATAATGGTATGTTAAATTTGAACTATCATATCTAACACACGCAAGGTCTAGCAGACTTTCAACTTCTAGGGCTGTTTGTGTTGTGTAATCCAAATCATCATCAACATCGTTACCAACATAACGCTTCATAAATGTGCTTGTTGGACGCAACTGCTTGCTATCTCCCGCAATTACAATATTCTTACCCCTATAAATTGCAGGAATACAATTTTCTACAAACACTTGTGACGCTTCATCAAACAAAATCATATCAAACATATCACGCTCTAATGGCATAATTGTTGATACACTTTCAGGGCTTAAAAGCCAACAAGGAAAAAGATTTAATAGATGGTTTCCATAAACTTCCATAACCTTTCTAATTGGCCATAAGTTTTGTTGCTTAGAAATTTGATAATAATAATTTTTGCTATCCTTATCCTTATTATATCCATCAATATAATCGTTTTTAAATTTGTTTAGGGCAATTTGCTGTGCAATCTTTTGTTTTTCTTTTAATAATACAATTATTCTATTTTTAACATTGTCAAAATCTAATATTTTGCTAAGTGCTTGTTTCTCTTCATCTTCCAAAAGCACAACTTCTCTATAAATTCTAATTATTAAAAGTTTTTCTATAACTTGCTTAAATCTTGCAAAAGTGTCTGTTGTTGAATATGCAAAATTTAAAATTAATTTTTCTACATCGTTTAAACTATTTAAAGTCAATGTTAAATCTCTAATTTCTACATAATCAGTTAATGCATTAAATATTAATCTTAAATATAATGTGTTACCATTTAAAAGGTTATCAATTAGCATTAAATAACCACGCTCTGTTAAAACACTTTGCAAGAAAGTAAAATCTTGTGTATATTCATCAATTGCTTTAACAGTTTTTTCAAACTCTTTTTCAACTTCTTTTTCTTTTTTTACTGCATTGTATTTTGTAAATGGCAAAGCAGGCAACAAAACATAAGAAGAATTTAACGCTTTATATGTTTTTGGATTTTCAACTCTACTTACAAATTTTATTAAAGGCTTTAAATCTTTGCTTTCATTTGTCCTATCTAAATAAAACGCTAAAATTTGCTTAGAATTTGGATATTTGCCTGTATCAAAAGGTGCAAGTCTATTGCTTAAAACTTTGTTAAGCTTTGAAAGTGTTTGATTTACAATATGAATATCCAAATCGCCCTTAATGTTATCAATTAAAGGGTTTTTCTCTTTCGCTTCCAAAAATTTATAATATAATTCATCTTTTTTCTTTTCGTTTATAATTTTTAGAGCATCATTTAAGTCATCGTATTTTAAAGCCATAAGTTCAGAATTTTTAAGCATATTACGATATATTGTATATTCATAAGTATTTCTACCAATTATGTGCGATTTCTCATACATCTTTTGTAGACATATGCCGAAATCCCTTTCCTTAAATAAGCAATTTGAAATTGTGTCTAATTCATTTAATTCTTTTTTGATTTCGCTTTCTATTTTCTCAAATTCTTGCTCTGCTTCTTCTTCTCTTACGCTTATAGCTGCATTAGAATAAGTGCCCATCAATGAAATATGTGTGTTTTTTGCCCTATCATAAAATTCAGTTTTATTCTTTTCCGCATCAGTTAAAAACATTACTTTACTATTTAAAATGCCCAATCTATTGAATACAACATCAAGTGCAGCCTTCTTTTGCGAAACTACAAGAACTTTTTTATTTTTGCAAATCGCATCAGCAATTATATTCACAATAGTTTGGCTTTTTCCTGTCCCTGGTGGTCCATAAATAACACAGTTTCCATCTTTATTTATGTTATAAATCGTATTCTCTTGTGCAAAATCCAAACTATTTATAGTGTATAAAGATTGATTAAATTTCTTATTTGGTTTTGGTGATTTTAAATTTAAAAGTTCATTAACCGCTTCGTTATAAAGCCTTTTCTTTTCCAAACTAATGTAGTCATTATAAATTGAGTTAGCAAGAGGAAAACGACCAAGCAAGCAAGCATTTTTTATTTCTAATGGTTCATTAATTTTAGGTTCTTTGAACTTAACATAATCTTCTAACTCCGCTTTAACTACTCCACCAAATTTAATGCCAGCATTTGCTAAATACTCTAACAACTCATTAACTGTTTTAAATTTAGATGCTATTGGACTAGAAAAATCCAAATCTAACTCATCAATATTTATGCGTTTTTCTTTTGCATATGCAAGCGTTAAAACTTTATTTAATTGAATATGTTCATCTTGTTTCAATTCCAGTTCTACGGTTGTATCATCTATTATGTTAATCACACAAGGGAAAAGAAGCAATGGAGCTTTTACAATTATATCTTTATTTAATGCACCAAAAACAAAAGGATAACCAATAAAAAGTTCATACCTTCCCGTTTCTTTTGAAAACTCTTCAATCTCTCTTTTTAAAGCTGTTAAACTAGTAACTTCACCTTGAATTGATTTAAGCAATTCTTCTCTTTTTTGTCTTTCTATTTTAAGCCTAAATGCACTTTTTTCTTTACCTTCCAGTGTGTTTAATTGTTCAAACGATTTCTCAAATTTTGCATCTATATTAAAAATCTTTGCAAGTCTTTCCTTATCTTCCTTATTTATTAGATTAAATGTGTATTTTTTCCCTCGCCACAAAAACTGCATAAAGTCATCAAAAACTTCGGCATCATTGCTTACAACTTTACCTATATCATAAGTGTATTTTTTTGATACACCCTTGCAATATAAACTACGACTTTTTCCGCTTATTTCAATAAGCCTTTCTTTGTAAAAACTATAAATTGATCTCATATTTTCCCCTTGTTTCAGCGTTAAAAAATGCGTAAAATGATTAACTTAATTGCAAAGATAAAATAATCGCGACTTATTAATCATTCCACTTCAAGAACTTAATCTTATTATATCAAAATTTATTAAAAAAGGCAATAACATTATAACAATTTTTCAATATTTTTTCATCATAATATTATTGTCTTTTTATCCAATTTTAAAACTTTTCTAAATCTAATTTACATTATCTTTAATTAACCATTCAACACGCTTAATTCTAAAATTTAATAAACTTTTAATCCTAATTTATTACTTTTTTATTAAATGCAACACGATTTCCAAAATTAAGAAAACTCTTTTCTAAATCTTTTAACTCCGTTGATTTGTTTTGATTTTGTCCGTTATCTTCAAGTATAAAATTTTGTAAATGATTTTGCTCGTTTTTCTCATTCATCTCTTGCTCTTTCTTTACTTGTTTATCACCTTTAATTAGTCCGCTTATATTTGCTTTTTGTTGATAAATTTTTCCTGACTTAACAATCTCAGAACCCGCTAAATTTGCACTTCTTAAAATAGCATTCCTTAATTCATTTTGCAACATTTGTACATTATAATCCGCCACCATATTTGCATAACATTGTGGATAATTAAACAAAAAACCTATATCTTCATGATAAATTTGATTTGCAAAATCTCCACATTTAAAGCAATCACTTTCTTTATCTTTTTCTACAATGACATAATTATAATACGCTCGATTATATAATTTTAAATTTGAATTTAACAACTTTTCATTTATAGCTTCCTTTAAAACACCAAAATCATACGAAAAATTATGTAACTTATATTTTGTAAAATCTTTAAATTTGCCAAAATCATCAACTATTTGCTTATTTATTTTATCTATTGCTGGTGCAATTTTATCTTTAATTTTGCCATACTCATCAACGACCTTATCATAAACTTTTATACAACCAACTTTCATTGTAGGAAAAGACTTCTTTATAGATTTAATCGCTTTTGAATTGTCTAACTTTTTTACTCTCATTTGCACATCTTTCATTTTTGCCACAATTTTATTTTTAACGCACTTTAAACTTTCAACTGCATTCAATTTTTTTGTATTTGAAACGCCATTTATTTCATTTTCCACTTCTTTTTCTTTTCTTATTATAAACAATTTCATTACCTTATCTATCCCTTTAATAAGCAACTTTTATTAATCTTAACTCTATTATCTTATATTGTTTAAATATGATATAATATTAATCCAAACCAACTTACAATTTACTAATCAAATCTATTAAATATTTTTTTAATTCTTCACCATATGTTTTATCTTTTAAGCAAGCGTTGATATTCGCCTTTATAAAACCTAGTTTGTTGCCAATGTCATAACGATCACCTACAATGTTTAATGTTAGTAAAGATTGGTTATCTATATCATTTTGAAACAAATCTGGAATGTTTATTTCTTCTTTACCCGCTTGCCTACATTTGTCTATGACTTCAAATATTTCTTTATCTAATATTGCGTTACCCATATACGAAATATTGCTAGGAGCATTTTCCCTTGTAGGCTTTTCAACAATTTTATTTACATAATTACAGCCATTGCTAACTTCCTCACCTAGTGCAACGATTCCATATCTATGCACATCTTCCCACGCAACGGGCTGAGAAGCAATAACTGACTTATGATTAATCTCATAGTTTGCAATAAGTTGCTTGATTGTCCCATTACCATCATTATCTAAGTATTCATCACTTAAACAAAACACAAACGGTTCATCGCCAACAAAATCTCTCGCAACATCTATGGCATAACCCGCACCCATATGATTATCTTTTTTTACGACTATATCCAAAATATTATCTGATTTTAAAACGCTATCAAGCATTTCAGTTTTATTCTTAGCCCTTAAATAATTTTCAAGTTCAACATTTGGCTTAAAGTGGTCTAACACAATTTGTTTTGAATCATCCACAATAAAGCACACTTTTTTTATTCCACACTCTTTCAACTCTTCCATAATGCATTGAATAAGTGGCTTATCAAAAACTGGCAACATAGTTTTTGGTATTGTCTTTGTTATTGGTAACATTCTCGTTTCATAACCACCACATAAAATTACTGCCTTCTCTATCATATTTAAATCATTCCCTTTAATATTCTTTATACTTTATTTAAACTATTTTAATTATTATATGATTTCTTATTGTTCATTATCCCACTTACAACCTCAAATTGCCTTTTCTTCTTTACTTCATCATACCCACAACCTTCTTTTGCATATGATGCAAATGGATAAATCGCAATACCTCCCCTTGGAGAAAACAATCCTAAAACCTCTATATACTGGGGATTCATAAGTTCCACTAAATCATTCATTATTTTGTTTATTGTATCTTCATGGAAACTTCCCTCATTTCTAAAACTGAATAAATATAATTTTAAGCTTTTACTTTCAACCAAAAACTCATCAGGAATGTAGTTAATGTAAATTTTTGCAAAATCTGGTTGTCCAGTCTTTGGGCAAAGCGTTGTAAACTCATAAGCATCCAAAGTTACAATGTAATCATTTTGCTTATGATGATTTTCAAATTTTTCCAACAAATCTTTATCATACCTATCCTTGTAAACTGTAACCTTACTTCCTAAATTTTTTAAATTTTGCAATTCTTCTTTGTTTGACATTTTCACTCATCACTCTTTTATTTTTCTTTATTCTCATATCTATTATTGTAACATTATACCATATTTATAACACAAAATCAAGTATGTAAATTAAGATTTCTATTTATTTTTCTCTTAATCCAGCCTAAGTTAATAAATTTAAAAAGTTACCCACTTTAAGTGAATAACTTTACTAAATTTAAACTATATAAGTGTCATTATTTTGTTAATTTTGCATATCTACTATAAGTGTGTAACCATCAGCCCTAACAGATGATTCTACATATTCTTCACCATTTAGTTCAAATCTTAGTCCTGTTCCTTTTGGTAATTCAACCATTGTATTTCTATTTACGACATTTGCCTCTATTTTATTATTATACTGAAACAACACTATTCCATATTTTTGGTTTGTCCTTTGTGCATTATTAAAACTCTGCTTTGCATTTTCAATAGTCATCTCACTTATTTTATACGCACTTATTGCTTCGGCATTTATTTTTAAGGAAACTGCACTAACAACAAAATCCCCACTATTTGCAACACTATATGAACCTCCATTGATTAGCCTAAACGAATTTAATGTTGGACTTGCATAGCTAGTTGTAAAATTATATGCTACTGTACTTGATGAAACTGTAAGCATATTGTTTGTAGCCTTATCTATCAAATAATAAAAGCCATCATTAAAAATCCAACCATAAGCACTTGTACTTGATGTCTGTTGAATATAGTTTGATAAAAGCGTTGCGTATTTATCTGTTTCATCGTCGCTATAACTTAACTTTACCCTAATAAAGCAAGGTGCATCCGTTTGAGATTTTATAACAATGCTTTGACCACTAATCGTACCAACCGCTGAAAGTTGCGTCAAATTATTATCAATTATAGGATTTTCTTCTTTATGATTATAAAAAGCAAATGTGCTTAATGTAAGCAAAACAATCAAAGCAATAAAGGCAAGTGATATGATTGCTTTATGTTCAAGAAAATATTTGGTTACTTTTCCTTTTCTCATATTTTATCCCTTTCCTTTTTAATTTTTAATAATTATTTTTATTCCTTTTACTATCTTAATTTATCTTAAAATAAATTTAATGTATAATTCATTGCTTATTTGTATAAATTATAACACATTTATTAATGTTAAGTCAAATAAAAATGTATAAATATTAAACATTTTTACATAACGAGCAAAAATCACCAACAAAACATTCAAATATATTAAAATATTTGTTAGAATTTTAGTTACAAAATATCTATATTATGAATATATTTTTACCGAGAAAAGATTAAAATTGCATTCACTAGAAAAAATTTTATAAAATTTTATAAAAATGCTAGACAAATTAAAAATTTGCATTTATAATATGCTAAGTTAAAAATAATGAAATTATATTAATCCGCTTGAATTTATATTTTCATAAAGAGATAAGGAATGTTTAGTTTTATTATTTTAAATTAAATGAAAAAATTATAGAAAATTATAGGAGAAAATTATGGCTTATATTAGATGCCCTAGATGTGAACTTAATTATATTGATAAGAAAGATAAATATTGCAATGTTTGCAAGCAAGAAATGAAAGCAAATGGTGACACAATTTATGAAGATATGGATATGGAGTTATGCCCTATATGCCACTTTAATCTTATTTCACACGACCAAGATATGTGCGACTCTTGTAAGGAAGAACTTGGTACAGATATGTTTAATGAAGAAACCGCAAGAGAGTGGCGTAAATACATTGGCGAAGATGAAGGCGATGAAGATTTAAGCGATGATGCAGTAGAAGAAGAAAGCATTGGCGATGATTCTAGCATTGTAGAAATTAGTGATGAAGACTTAGGGCTTGGAATGGATGATGACATTGATATAGACAAAGATATAGAGCAAGACATTGAACAAGATATGGAGCAAGACGCTTTAGACGATGACTTTGATGACGACTTTGACGATGATTTTGATGACGAAGACGATGAAGATGATGAAAAATAGATAAAAACTTTTCATTTACAAATGCATTTAACTAAATTTGTAAGTTATAGATTAAACTGATTGATGGTTTAATAAAGTTTTTTGAGGTCTAATATAAAAGGATTAAAAATTATGATTTATTTGGGAAGCGACCACGCAGGATTTAGACAAAAAGAAAAGTTGAAAAAATATTTTGAAAACAAAAAAATAGAATATAAAGATATGGGTTGTTATGATGAAAATAAAGCAGACTACCCCCTAATTGCAAAAGCAGTCTGTGAAAGTATTAAATCTGACAACGATAAAGGTATTTTAATTTGTGGCACAGGCATTGGGATGAGCATATGTGCCAATAGATTTAAACATATTCGTGCAGGGCTTGCAATGAATAAAAAAATGGCATATCTTGCAAGGCATCATAACAACGCAAATGTCCTAGTCCTTTCTGGTCGCTATAAGAGTAATTTTACAAACATCCGCATTGTAAAAACATTTTTAAGTGAAACATTTGATGGCGGAAGGCACCAAAAAAGGATTGATATGCTATCATAAGTTCAAAATTTACACTTAATAGATTAAAAGAGAAAAACTCGCCAAAATAGCGAGTTTTTTGCATTTTTTTAAACAATTTTATTCAATATTTTAATTTTTAAGGTTCTATTACAACAACATCCTTCCCTTTTCTCCTCGCATAATCAAGCGTGTTTTTTGTCCCACCTTCGCACCCATTATAAAGTGCTATGACTAGTGAAGATTTATCAACCATATAGCGATTTCTTTTATCTATACAATAAGCGGTATAATTTTTTGATATGTAATAAATATCATCAGCACAACTCAATAAGTATCTATATCTTCTACGTTGCATATCATTCCAAAACTTATCTTGATTCTCACAAGGAATGACACACATTAATTTAATTTCTTTACCCCTATTTTCTTTTTTAGCTTTTCTATTTAAAACTATTTCAGCACAAAGCATATCAAAACCTAATGCCATTCCGCAAACAAAAGTCGTATAGCCAGCCATCACAGCTTTATCAATCTGTTTTTCCGTTTCACTTTTCATTTTATCAAATCTCTCGCCAAATTCATCAAAACCCCAAGGCAACTTTTGGTTTCTATGTCCAGTAAAACAACACACCTTTTCTTCCACTGCAAGTCAATTCCTTTTCTATTCTCTATCTTTTACTTATTGATTTTATCATATTTAACTAATGCAGTCAATGATTTATGTAAATATTATAATAAATTTTAAAAATATTTTAAAATATTAAACTTATGTAAATTCTTTTAACTTTTTGCAACCCTTATTACAATTACTGCAACACTTACACTTTTTATGTAAACAATGCCCGCATCCACATTCTCCATTTTTAGTTAAACAAAATAAAATGATTGAGAAAATGATTAAAATAGTAAAAATAATTGTTAAAATTTCACTTGAAAACAATGTTGCAAAAGTAAAAGTGAACATTGCAGTAAAATAAGCAAAAATAAATTGCATAACTACGGCAATAACTAGGTATTTTCCACCTATCTCCTTTTTTATAAGCGACATTGAAGAAATACAGGGTGCATAAAGCAAAACAAAGACCATAAACGATAATGCACTTGCATCAGTAAAAGACACAACACTTGAATCCACTACCAATGAAGTCATAAGTCCACCGACATTGTCCACAGTATGATTAAGCATTGAAATTGTTGAAACAATTATTTCCTTTGCGACTAATCCAACGATAAGTGCGGATGCAATTCCCCAATTATCAAAACCTAATGGAGCAAATATAGGTGCAATAAAACTCCCTAATGTATATAGCAGACTTTTATTTGAATTATCTACATATTGCAACTTGTAATTAAAATTTTCAAGTAGCCAAATGATTGCCATAAATAAAAGCACAATGCCACCTACCCTAACCAAAAATTCAACGCTTTGTTTTATAGCGACCTTTAACATTTTACTAAAAGACGGAAAATTATATGATGGCATTTCAAGTATAAATGTATTGTCCTGAGTTCTCAATTTTGAATTTTGCAAAATTATTGAAGCAATCATAGAAATTAAAACCCCAATTAAATAGAATGCGAAAATCATAAATACATTACCAGTAAAAAATGCGCCACACAAAACTGTTAAAATTGGTAACTTTGCAGAGCAAGTCATATATTGAGACAATAGCATTGTTTTTATTTTAGATTTTTCATTATCTAAATTTTTTGCAGTCAGCATTGCAGTGGTTGAACAGCCAAAACTCATTATAAAAGTGAACAAACTTTTTCCGCTAAGCCCAAATTTAGCAAGCAAATCATCTAACAAAAATGCAAGTCTAGGCAAATAACCGCTGTCCTCTAAAAGCGAAATAAACAAAAATAAAAGCACAATTTGTGGCAAAAAACAAATTAATGAACCCACCCCTTCTATCATTGCTGTTAAAATGAAATCATTAAATATGGCATTTGTCCCAATTCTATCTAAAACATTGGAAACAAAATTATAAAAGTGAACACAAATCAAATCATCTAGCATATTTGTAAAAAACGCACCAACTGATGAAAATGTTATATAAAATATAGAAAGCATTATCATTAAAAATATTGGGATTGCCAAAAACTTATTTAAAAAAATTTTATCTAAAATATTATTAATTTTAATTTTGCTCCTACTTTGACTGATGCAAACTTTATTTATTACTGAAAGTCTATCGTTAAAAATTGCACTCATTTCTAAGTTATTAGAATTTAACTTTTGTTTTATTTCTTTGCAATCATTTCCATTTAAATTAAATTTTTTTAAAGCATTTTCATCTTTTTCGCAAATTTTTATCGCCACTATTGGATTAAAATTTTTTGCACAGTTTTTAAACTTATCAACATATAAAAGACATTTTGATTGCTTATAATTTGATAATAAAAAAATAAAGTTTAAGCCTTTTTGCTTTCTTACATTCACACAATAGACATTAATGCCAAGCAATTCGCCTAAATTTTTGGCATCAATTTGCTTTTCACTTTTTCCTATTTCATTTATGATTGTCAAGACTTTAAAATTAGCTTCTAACAATTCAAGTGTTAAATTTAAAGACCGTTTTATTGTATTTGATTCAATTAAATTTAAAATGTAGCAATCTTCCTTATCTATTTCATCCAAAATACAGTCTGCCGTGATTTTTTCTTCTATAGAAAAAGGCGTTAATGAAAAAGTTCCAGGTAAATCAATTACACAATAATTTTCGCCATTAAAACATATCTCTTTACTTTTTAAATCTACAGTTACTCCGCTATAATTTCCCGTATGCTCAAAACTTTTTGTTATTTTATTAAATAGCGTTGTCTTCCCTGAATTTGGATTTCCTACAATGTAAATCTTTTTCATTGCCCCTTATCTTTACGCCTCCTTGACTAAAATTAAACTAGCAAGATTTGACTTTATTGCATAAACCACACCATCTACATTAATCATTAAATTGTGCGATAAATATGAAAACTTTATAAATGTTATACTTGTCCCTTTTCTTATTCCCAAAGCAAAAAATCTACGAACCAATTTATCACTAGCTTTAAAACCTACAACATTATATTTTATCCCGCTTTTCATTTCTATCATAGTTTTATAATCTTTTTCTTTTATCTTTTTTTCGCTTATCATATTTTAATTAAATATATGAATTATAATTTTAATTAATTACAACGCATAAAAATTGATAAAGTAATTAGGTTAATTAAAATCTAAATTTACATAAATTTCCAAATATACAATTATACGACAAATAGCACAAAATATTTGCAAAAATAATGATAAACACTTGCAAATTGAAATTTTTCTTGCTATAATAAAATGAGTTAAGGAGAAATACTATGAGATGTATATTTTGTGGCTATGACAATAGTAAGGTACTAGATAGCAGGGATACAAGCAATGAACAATGCATTCGCAGAAGGCGTGAATGTTTAAAATGTGGCAAGCGTTTTACAACTTACGAAACCATTGAAACTATTCCCGTTTTAATTATAAAAAGCGACCATAGTAGGCAACCTTTTGATAAAGCGAAATTGAAAAAAAGTGTTTTGATAGCGTGTGATAAGCGTCCTGTTGCTATTGAATTAATTAACGAGTTGTTAGATGAAATTGAAAAAGAAGTTTATAATGCAAAAGAACAAGAAATTTATAGTTCAACGATTGGTCAACTAGTACTTAGAAAATTAAAGCAAATTGACGACCTTGCATGCGTTAGATACGCAATAGTTTTCAAAAAGTTTGAAAATATAAATGATTTGCAAAACTTTATCAATTCTATCAAATCGCTTTAAGCATTACAAAACTTTTAATTGATAAAAAACAAAAAAATATATTGATTTAAATCTATTTTAAATAGAAATATCAATATATTTTTTTCTTGAATAAATTCTAAATTGAAATTATTGTAATTCAATGTGCTTAATGTCTTTTCGCTCGCTTTCTCTATAAATTATAACTTTTGAGCCCACCACTAGCACAATTTCACAATTTAATGCATCTTGCAATTTTGTTGCAATTTCCTTTGCTGTATAATCACAATTTTTTAACACTTTTATCTTTACAAGTTCTCTTGCTTCAAGCACCTGATTAAGACTATCCAAAACTCTCTCTGTTACGCCTTCTTTTCCTATTTGAGCTAAGTCATTCATTGTCATTGCCATAGATTTCAATTTAGCCCTTTGCTTAGTTGTTATCATAATTTCTTCTTTCCTTTTATATATTTTTCGTTAAAAGATTAATCAATCATTGTAAATGTTATATCTTTTATTCTAACTTCATCGCCATCTTTCGCACCCGCTTCTCTAAGTTTATCCATTATGCCATCACTTTCAAGCCTTTTTTGAAAATATGCAAAACTTTGCATATCATCTAAAACAATGCCCCTAATCATATCATCAATTTTTCCGCCTGAAATAACATAAGTGCCATATTCATCAATGTCAATATTAATAGAAGTCGTGTCCCTTTCGTCCAAAATATAATTAGCATCATCATATAATGTTACTTTAGGTAAATCTTTTAACATCTTATAAACTTCATCAATTAAATCTTTTACCCCATCAGTTGTAACTGCACTAATTTTAACAATTTTATATTTATCACCATATTTTTGAATAAACTCATTCAAATAATGAATATTTTCATCAAAAAGCAAATCAGTTTTATTTAGTGCTACAATCATTGGCTTTTGTGCCAATTTTTCACTATAAGATGCAAGTTCATTATTTATCATTTCAAAAGATTCTAGCGGATTGTTCCCTTCTAATCCAGAGATATCCACAACATGCACAAGCATTCTTGTTCTTTCAATATGCCTTAAAAAGTCGTAACCTAAGCCCGCACCTTGACTTGCCCCTTCTATCAAGCCAGGAATATCAGCGACAACAAAACTGCTATCATAATATTTTACAACACCCAAATTTGGTTCAAGCGTTGTAAAATGATAATTTGCAACTTTTGGATTAGCATTTGAAATGCCAGCAAGCAAACTAGATTTACCCGCATTAGGAAGTCCAACAAGTCCAACATCTGCAATAACTTTAAGTTCTAGAACAACTTTAAACTCTTTACATTCTTCTCCAGTTTCACTAAATGCAGGAGTTTGCCTTGTAGGAGTTGCAAAAAAAGCATTACCCCTGCCTCCTTTGCCACCACGCAAAACAATAACAGGCTTTTCAGTGTCTACAATGTCCGCAACAACATTTCCTGTTGCCATATCCTTTATAACCGTACCCTTAGGGACTTTTATTATAAGATTTTCACCTTTTTTACCGTTGCAATTCGTTCCACCACCGTTGCCACCATTTTCAGCAACATATTTCCTTTTATAATAAAAGTTGACAAGATTTGTTTGATTTGTGTCTGCTATGAAATAAACTGAGCCACCTTCTCCACCATTGCCACCATCAGGACCACCAGCAATATGATGCTTATCCCTTAAAAAATGCACAGAGCCATTGCCACCATTTCCTGCTTTTATTGTAATTTTTGCATAATCTACAAACATTTTCTTGTCTCCTTTCTTCAATTTATTTGCACAATTTTTTTACTTTCAAATTATACCATAGTTTGTAACTTTTTGCAATAAATTATTTTGAAAAACAATTTAATTTTATAATTTAGTCTGTAAATTCATCGAATATCATTATTTCATAACCAATTTTTGTCTTCTCTTCATCAATAATAAAACCAGCATAATCATCTTTTAAAAACTTATCAAAATATTCTTGCACTGGCAAAGTTGTTTTTATTAGTAACTTTTCATAATTTTCATCAGTTCTTTCATCGCACTTATCACCTTTAAACATTTCAATTTCATAAATACAAAAATTATCCAAATTGCAAACTTTGCTACGCAAAATAAAATCATTAAAATCATATTTTTGAGTTTTATATTCATTTAAAACCTTAACAATCTCGTTAATTTGATTGTTGCTTATTTCTTTGCATTTTTCTCCAGCTTTTTCCGTTTCTTTATAACAACAAGAAGCATCTATAATTTGAATTTTACCTCTTTTCTCCACATCCTTATTCACACTTAACACAAAAAGACAATAAAACCCTTTATCATTTGAAAACATTTGATTTGGCAACGCTATAATTGCTTCAATTAAATCGCTTTCTAAGATACTCTTTCTTAAATTAGATATCTCGCTATCTATTTCACCCATAAACAAATTATCCACGCTTTGTAAACTTATAAACTTAAAATTTTGCGTTTCATTAAAATTTGTATCTAACCTATCCGCATTTTTCGCCTTTACACTATCAACAAAACTTTTTAACGATTTCATTTGTTCCACATTGTTTAAACTAATATTTTCTAAATTACCTATATTTATTTCTTTAGCATTATTTGAACATATTGCCAAAACTAATGCTTTTAAATCAGTAGAAACATTTAAAATGCTATTTTTATCCATACTTATTCACTATCCCCTTTAATTTTTAATTATTTACACAATCTTGTCTAAAAAAGTACACCTTTATAAACTATTAATTTACAATTTAGTCTTAATTGTCACTGAACATTTTATAACATAGTAGTATAAAAATCAACTTTATTTCTTATAAATTTTAAATATTGTCAAAAATTTTTTTCATTAAATAAAATTTTAAACTTTTGTTACATCTTTCTACAAAGGTGTACCTTTATAGACTAAAAAAGTGCCACGGCAAAAAGTGTGGCATTTTTCATAATTGTAAATAATTATGCAGATGAAAAAATAAAGTTAAAAGAACAAAACAACGCATTTACCACAAAAATTAGACTAATTAAGGAGATTTAATGTGAAATACGGATATGTTAGAGTAAGTTCAAAAGAACAAAATATTGATAGACAAATGGATGAAATGTTTAAAATGGGATTAAACATAAATAGCATTTTCATAGATAAGCAAAGCGGAAAAGATTTTAATAGAGAAAACTATCAAAGATTAAAAAACGCATTACAAAAAGGCGATATTTTAATTATAAAGAGCATAGATAGATTAGGGCGAAACTATGATATGATTATAGAAGAATGGAAAGACATTATTAACCATAAAGAAGCAGACATTGTTGTTATAGATATGCCATTATTAGACACACGAAATGAAGGGCGAAATTTAGTTGGAAAGTTTATAAGCGACATTGTTTTGCAAATTTTGTCTTTTGTGGCAGAAAATGAGCGAGATAACATAAGAAAAAGACAAGCGGAAGGCATAAAAATTGCAAAAGAACAAGGCAAGCATTTAGGTAGGCCCAAATTAAGTTTACCTAAAAATTTTAATAAAGTTGCATTAAATTATTTGAATAAAGTGATTTCTCTTGAAAATGCATTAAATGCACTAAAAATGACCAAATCAACATTTTATAAATATCTTAAAAATTTAACCAAAGCATAAGCCATATAAACCAACAAAAAACTTTGCAACATACAAATTGCAAAGATTTTTTTATTATGCTTTCTTTAATCTCTTTACTCTATCGTAGCAACAACAGTTATTATAAAAGTATAATCAAATCCATTGTAAGTAACTTTTATAGTCTTATCTCCCACAGTTGTTGTATCAAAACCTGAAATTATAATGCCTTTTGCACTATAATCACCTTCAAGCGTTTATCCTATCACCTTCACCATAAGTCTTTATAGTTTCAATAAAACCGCCAGTTAAATCTAAAGTTTCGTTTAAGTTATAAGTTGTCTTTTCTATTCCACCAACTGTAAATCCTGTCATTTTAGGCGGAATAACCTTTATTGTAAATTTATTTGCAAATCCTTTATACTTTACTACCACATCACAGTTCCCTTGTGCTGATGTGTTGAAATTAGAAATTTCCACATTGCTATCTGTCAATTCAAATCTTTTTGGCAAAATACTTTCATCAACTTCTTGTGCATAAGTAACTTTAAGGTACCCACCAGTTAAATCCATATCTTCATTTATTTTATATTCTACTTTATTTGGAGCAACCAGTTCAACTTTTGTTATTCTTGGAGTTTCAACATTTATTTGGTACTTAGCAGTTTTCCCAAAATACTCAACTTCCACATACTTTTCACCTATTGAAGTTGTATCAAAACCACTAATATTGACTGATGCATTATCAAATGGCACGCTAGAAGGCAAAATACCATCCATATCATCTGGCAAATTATCATATTCAATATTAACAATGCCGCCATCAAGTGAAATTTCCTCACCCAACAAATATTTATCTTTTCTAGGAACAACTATTGTAATATTTTTAACTTTATAATCATAAACTGTTGCATTTAATGTATACGCAACGCCCTTATACATTGCAACAATTTCTTTTTGACCAGAAGTTGCAAATGAATAAATTTCTACACTGATTTCATTTTTATCAATAGGCTTTTCTTCACTTGAATTATCTGCATAAATAACTTTAAGTTTTACACCACTTAAATCAAATTTATCATTGCAAATGTAAGCCGTTCTAAAAGAACCAACTATTTCATAACCAACAATTTGCTTATTTACCTTAACAACAAAAGTGGCACTTTTATAATCTTGATATGAAATTGTAATGGTATATTTACCGCTTTTTGTTTTGTCAAATCCACCCATATCAATTTTATAAATTCGTTTAGATGTTTCGCTTGTCCCAGTTGTAAGAGTAACTTCACTGTTACCTTTCTTCGCCTTTACAATTAAATTGCTTAAATCTAAATCTTCATTATAATCAAGGTTAGTTTTTACTTCGCTTGCATCAATTATAACTTGTCCCTCGCTTTCAAAAGGTGAACACCCTGTAAAAATAAAACCTAAGCACAATATTAACGCAAAAACATATAATGATTTTTTCATCTATTTCAATTCTTCCTTTAATCGTATTTTAAACTTAACTCAGCATTAACTTTAATTTGATTTTAGCAAATTTTAAAAGTTTTGTCAACTGCAAAAAAATTATTTTAATCACCGACTTATGAAACAAGTTTAATAATTAAGAGAATTAGATACAAAAATGAAGTGAACCTCCTAAAGTTGTCCAACTTTTGGGGTTCTTTTCAGCCTAAATGCCATTTTATGTTTTTTTATCAAAACCTGATACAAATTTAGGAAATATATGTTATACTTAATTATATTAAGGAGTTATATATGAACGATATTATCTCGCCAATAAAAAGAAAATACGATATTTTAGCGTTAGCCATGATGGGATTTGTCATTTTAGGAGCAATTCCAATGGGGTTTTGTGATAGCTTAGAGGGGTTCTTTTTAGTTTACTTTATAATTTATTTATCAATAGTTGTTTCTTTGCTTATTGTTGTATGTATCGCATTTCCTTTTGTTAGAAAGGCTGAAATTAAATTTTTCAAAAATAAATTTAATATTGAAAATATGGAAAAATTAGTTAATTTTAATTTAAAAAATGAAGATTTTATTTTCAATGTTGACGGAATAAAAATTGAATTAAAAAATAATAGAATTAAAAACTTGCTAGATGATAGTGAATATTCTTATGATAAATTAAAAATTTATGCTTCTTACCAATGTGGGCTTACTGGAGAAATTTATAAAATTTTTATAAACTTTGAAAATGAAGAACGAATTTTTTCTCTTAAATTAGATAATGTTTTATACTCTATAATCAAGTATTATAAAATTTCTGTTGATTATTTAGAAAATATAATGAGTGAATGTGAAAATAATTTAAATACATTTTTTAAAAGTAAAAAAATGCGAAAAGAAGCATATGAAAGACTACTCTTTGAAGATGTAAAAGAAACGGTAGATGCTATTTTAATATTGTTTGGAGATAAAGCTAATTATTCTAAACTTGTGCTCGATATCGAATATCATAAAAATTTTATAATTAAATATAATTTTGTAAAACAAACTATGTATATCAATGAAAAGTATTATTATTCTGTGGAAGAACAATATCTATTTGATTTTCTAAGCGAGATTAATAATGATATGTATTACATTGTTGAATATAAATTCAAACGATTAAGCACCACCCCTTATTTCAAATTTTTAAGCAAAAAGAAAACAGATATTAATAAGATAAGAAAATCAAACAATATTTTAAGAATATTTGATATTCATGGTTTAATCTATAATAAAAAGCAACCCATTTAACTGGTTTGCTTTTTAAGTGTATTTTTGCACTAGTTTCAAATGCATTAAGTTAATTTTCCTTTTTCACTAATTTCAAAATTGTTGGACATTAATTAATGTTTTTTAATTATTTTGATTTTGTTCCTTATTTAGCACATTTATATTATTTTGCCTATTTTTAAAAGTTTGATTTGATTGATTGCTTTGGATATTTATATTTTGCTTTTCATTTGCATTGCCACCATTGTATGGACCATATTGAAGAGTTGAAACTTCGCTAAAAGTTGATGTTTTGAAATTTCTATATTCTGTTAAATTCAATTCAACCAAAATTACATCTTGCCCTATTTTACACACATTTTGATATGGAATAAACAAGTCTTCACTACCCTTAAAAATGCTCACAAACCCTTTTGAAAGTGGCACAATAAAGCCTAAGATTCTGCCACTGCAAATCTCAAGCACTATATCGCAAATATGCCCCAAATTTTTGCCATCAAGAACATTGACAACATTTTTTGACCGTAAATCGCAAAAAGAAGTTTCAATCATTTTTACATAAATTCCTTTTAAAATTTTTCTTCGTTAGTTTTATCATTTTTTATTTTTACTTTTTCAACACTCCACACACTATTAATTTATGCAAAAGTTTCAAAAAAAGACATTAAAATTAAATTTTTAACCTTAACATCTATTT
>DJPS01000057.1:17695-18099 GCA_002438625.1 Christensenella sp. UBA6406 | reverse complement strand
GAAATTCCAATCTCTTCGCTTATTTCTAATTGCGTTTTACCTATATAATAACGCATTAAAAGAATCTCTTTTTCTCGCTTAGACAATTTTTCAATCGCTTGTCTTAACCCAATAAGTTGTAACTGGTCAACGCCCTTATCATCATTAATTTGGTCCATTAAAAGCACGGCATCTTGCCCTTCATTAAATATTGGCTCTTCTAGTGAGACCGTGTCTGTAACCGCATCTAGTGCACAAACAACATCTATAAGCGGTTCACCTATGTCTTTTGCTATTTCTTCAATTCTTGGCTCATAAATTCCTAACTGAACAAACTTTTCTCTACTTTTTAATGCCCTATATGCTATATCTCTCATACTGCGACTTACACGCACAAGTGTGTTATCTCTTAGATATCTTCTAAT
>DJPS01000057.1:0-17578 GCA_002438625.1 Christensenella sp. UBA6406 | reverse complement strand
CCAATTTGAAATATATCATCTATGCTTTCCTTTTTATCCGTAAATCTCTTGCAAATTGATAAAACTAATTTCATATTGCAAAAAATAAATTTTTCTCTTGCTTCCAAATCTCCCGTTTTAACTTTTGCCATTAACTCCGCCATTTCCTTTGCGTTTAACGTTGGCAATTCAGCCGTGTTAATGCCACAAATTACGACCTTATTGTTTCCCATAAAATACAAGCACTCCTTTTAAATTGTACTTGCTTTTATGTTTTACTTTTTGGCTAGCTTTTATTCTCAATAATTATATTTAGACAAATCTTTCTTTAACTTGCCAAAAATCTTCTTTTCTAGCCTTGATATGTAACTTTGAGAAATCCCAAGTTCATCAGCGACTTGTTTTTGCGTCAACTCCTTTTCGCCATTTAAGCCAAATCGCATTTCCATTATCATTCGCTCTGTTTGACTTAATCTGTTAATCGCATTATTTAATTCTTCTTTTTCTTCACTATTCTCAATTTGCTTGGAAAGCGTTTCCTCTTCGCTTGATAACAAATCTGAAAGTAATAATTCATTTCCATCATAATCTACATTAAGTGGTTCATCTATGCTAACATCACCCTTATATTTAACCAATTTCCTAAAATACATTAATATTTCATTTTCTATACACCTGCTTGCATAAGTTGCAAGTTTTATTTTCTTATCATAGTTATAACTTCTAACCGCCTTTATAAGCCCTATTGCACCAATAGAAATCAAATCTTCATTTTCAACACCAGCACACTCAAACTTTTTAGCTATGTAAATTACAAGCCTTAAATTATGTTCAATTAATTTATTGCAAATTTCTTCTCTATTCTCACCGTTTAACTGTTCTAACAAACTCTCCTCTTCTTTATCATCAAGCGGTTGTGGCAACGCTTCGCTTCCACAAATAAAATTAAGAATTTGCTCATAAAACACTTTATCTTCTAAACTTAAAAAGCCTTTAATTGCATTAATAAATTTTTTAAAAATCATTTAACCCCACCTTTATATTTTATTATAGTTGCATTATTCAATATGTTTTAATCCTAAAAGCATATCATAATCTTTTCCCCTTGTTACCTTACCAAACGACACACCTAACATACATTCTATTGTTTTTTGCATTTGCTTTTTTCTTATAATCATCTTATCTAATCTAAACACAGGCATTAAACTGTTTTTTGAACTCGCTGTTGAATATGTAATATAATGCAAATTTTTAACACTTTCGCATTTTGACTTTAACATTAAACACATCATTTCATCTTTTGAAAGCAATTTCTCCGCCACACTAAAAGGCACAACTGCTATGGGCAAATTCTCCACATTATCATATAATGAATTTCCAGTATCTAAAAATGCATTCAAATTAATTTTTTTACCAAAATACTCTATGCTAACACTATAAATGCAATCATCAATTTCATAAGATTTTTTTAGTTTTGCAAAAAATCTAATTAAAATTTTAAAGTACAAAAATATTGCAAGCAACACAACCATAACAGGGAAATCTAGCGTATAGTTAGATACTGAGACTTCACCACCAAACAATTCAACCGCAACACTAAAAATTGCATAAATTATAAGATTTAATGAAATAAAACAAAAATAAAACGGAATAAATTTATATTTTAATTTATCATTATCTAAGACAATTAAACAAATTAACACACTTAAAAGAATTTTAAATAGGAATTCAAACATCAAATTAAAATGCAAAAGTGGCAAAATTAAAGATATTGCAACAAATGCCATACACGCAAAAATAAAGTTTGTCTTTTTAATCTTTAAATGTAAAATAATTTCACTTAATTTTATTGTTAAATACGAAATTATAAGATTATCAAATATAACATATTCTAAAAATAATATCATAATTTTATTTTAATTTTAAAATCGGATTTAAGAAAGTGATAAAAAAATAATATAAGATAAAACAACCGCTAAAAATATCAAAAATTAGCATATTTTACAAATAGTGAATTTTAAGTCATATAAAAAAACTTGAAGTTGTATAACTTCAAGTTTAGGGGCCACCAAAGGACAAACCAATATTATAGCCTTAGAAAAATTGGAGAAAAAAACTAAAAACTATTATTCATTGGACATAAAGAAGGTATATAGATAAGCATGTAAATAAACTTACCTATCTAGGAAGGTTTCCTCAGTTTAAAAAGGATTGAATAAGGAGATGAATTAAATAATTTAAATACATTATTAAATTTAACTTTAACTCACACTACTGTATTGCGAACTTCATTCGCAAAACACATCTATTCTTGCAATGCAATTTGCCATTGCACAACGCAAGCACAAAAGTCTTTTGGTGGCCCCTTTTTAAAATTCTTCTCTATAATTTCTCTATTTAATTGCAAATTTAATTAATGGAGGATTAATCAAATTTTTTCTTTACTCTATCTTTTGCTTCTTTTATCTTTGTTTTTAACTTATTAAACGCACTTGTTGTCTTATTTTTCAAATTTTTGAGCGATTGATTTAACTTATCGTCAAAATTTTGATTTTTATTGCAATTAACATTTTCACAATTCTCTATTTCTTCGCAATTCACATTATTTATTGCGTCATCAGTTCATTTTGATGCTTTCAACTTCTCTATTTTACTTGTGCAATCCTTAGATTTTGGATAAGCGGATGCATTTGTTGATTCTTTAATCTTATTTAAAAGTTCTTTTGTTTGCTTATCAAGTGATTTAGGGACTTCGCTCTTAATTGTTATAAGAACATCACCACTTGAATTGCTACGCAACTTCTTAACGCCTTTACCTTTCAATCTAAACAATGTACCAGATGATGTAAGTGGAGGAATGGTTAATTTATATGTGCCTTTTACGATTGGGACATCTATATCGCAACCTAAAATGCAATCAATGTATGGGACATACACATCCGCATATAGGTCAGCACCCTCACGCCTTAACATTGGATGAGAAGCAACATTTAATTCAATCCTTAAATTACCACAACCACCCTTTGCCTCGTTACCTTTATTTGGCACTGTAAGCACTTGACCATTATCAACACCAGCAGGGATTTCAATTTCTATTGTTGTATTTTGTTTTACAAAACCTTTACCACCACAACAACTGCACTTTTCCTTAATTTGCTTACCTGTTCCACCACAAGTTGAACAAGCAGATTCACTAGTCATTGTGCCAAAAATTGTATTTTGTTGATATCTTACCTTGCCTCTACCGCCACAAGCGGAGCAAGTTGTATATTCTGTGCCATTTTTCGCACCTGTTCCATTACAATCATGGCAAACTGTTGTCCTTAGCACAGTTACATTAGTTTTAGTGCCAAAGACAGCCTCATTAAATGATAAATCCATTCTTAAATTGATATCGCTACCAACCATCTCGCTTCTTCTTGAGCTTCCACCAAAACCACTTCCGCCAAAGAATCCGCTAAATATATCTCCTAAATCTTCAAATCCACCAAAGTTACCACTGAATCCGCCACCATTGCCAAAGCCACCAAAACCGCCAGCACCACCATTTCCGCCAAATGGATTGCCATCAGCACTTCCATAGGCATCATAATTGCTTCTTTTAGTTTTGTCGCCCAAAACTTCATACGCTTCATTAACTTCTTTAAATTTAGCAGTTGCATCTGGGTTGTCTTTGTTTAAATCTGGGTGATACTTTTTGGCAAGTTTCCTATAAGCAGATTTTATCTCTTCATCTGTTGCACTTTTGCTAACGCCTAAAACATCGTAGTAATTTTTTGCCATAGTTTATCACCTTTTTTATTTGTTGTCGCCATCATCAACTATGACTTCATCATCACCCTTCTTGTCATTTCCGCCATTGTTGCCGTTTGCATTTGCTTGTTCAGCTTTAGCTTTTTCGCTTGCTTTTTGATACATCTTTGTAACAATTTCATTGCTTGCTTTGCTTAATTCATCAATAGCACTTCTTACTTTTTCAACTTCTTCGGCTTGAATATCTTTCTTAGCCTTTTCTATTGCTTCGTTTAATGTCTTCTTTTCTTCTTCTGTGATAGCATCACCATTTTCTTTAACCATCTTTTCAAGGCTATAAATTAATTGGTCGCCTTCATTTTTAGCATCAATTAATTCTTTACGCTTTTTATCTTCTTCAGCATAACTTTCTGCTTCTTTAACAGCCTTTTCAACATCTGCATCGCTTAAATTTGTACTTGCAGTGATTGTAATGCTTTGCTCTTTATTTGTTCCCAAATCTTTTGCTGATACATGAACAATACCATTAGCATCAATATCAAAAGTAACTTCAATTTGTGGGATACCTCTTGGAGCAGGTGGAATGTCGTTAAGTGTAAATCTACCAAGTGTCTTGTTGCCACTTGCAAGTTCTCTTTCACCTTGCAATACATGAATGTCAACGGCTGGTTGGTTATCAGTTGCAGTTGAGAATACTTGACTCTTCTTTGTAGGAATAGTTGTATTTCTTTCAATCAACTTAGTGAATACGCCACCCATAGTTTCAATACCTAATGACAATGGAGTTACATCTAGTAGCAATACATCTTTAACATCTCCTGCTAAAACGCCTGCTTGAATTGCGGCACCAACAGCAACACATTCATCTGGGTTAATTCCCTTGAATGGTTCTTTACCTGAATGTGCCTTTAATGCCTCAGCAACCTTAGGCATACGAGTTGAACCACCAACAAGAATAATCTTATCAATATCATTAAATGTTAAATTAGCATCTTTTAATGCATTATCAACACAAACCAAAGACTTCTTAATCAAATCTTCTGTAATGTCTTCAAATTTAGCTTTTGTAAGTTCGTATTCCAAATGTTTAGGACCAGTTGCATCAGCAGTGATAAATGGCAAACTGATTGTTGTCTTTGTCATTTGAGACAATTCAATTTTAGCCTTTTCAGCAGCTTCTTTCAATCTTTGCTCTGCACCCCTATCAGTTGACAAATCTATGCCGTTTTTAGCCTTAAAATCATCAACTAACAATTTAACAATTCTATTATCAAAGTCATCACCGCCAAGTCTTGTATCACCATTTGTGCTTAGAACTTCAAATACGCCATCACCAATTTCCAAAATAGAAACATCAAACGTACCACCACCCAAATCGTAAACTAGAATCTTTTGGTTTTTATCGCCCTTATCTAGTCCATATGCTAGTGATGCTGCAGTTGGTTCGTTTATAATACGAAGGACATTTAAGCCCGCAATTTTACCTGCATCTTTTGTTGCTTGTCTTTGACTATCGTTAAAGTATGCTGGGACAGTGATAACTGCTTCCGTAACTGGTTGACCCAAATAACTTTCAGCATCCTTTTTAAGTTTTGACAAAATCATTGCACTAATCTCTTGTGGAGAATATTGCTTACCATCTATTGTAACTTTATGATCTGTTCCCATTTCCCTTTTAATTGAACTTACTGTATGTTCAGGGTTTGCAACTGCTTGTCTTTTTGCAACTTGACCAACAAGTCTTTCACCATCTTTATTGAAAGCGACAACTGATGGAGTTGTTCTTGAACCTTCTGAGTTAGCAATTACAACTGGTTCACTGCCTTCCATTACAGCAACACAGCTGTTTGTTGTTCCTAAATCTATACCTATAATCTTTCCCATAATTATTTATCTCCTTTACTTTTATTGTAGTATTCAATTTCCTTTTCACACTACTATATACTTTTTTGATTGCTTTAAATTCTAATAAATTTGAAAAATTTTTTAAATTTAGTTTGATTTAATTTATTTCAAATTCATTTTTCGCTTTTTGCTTTATCACACTTTGCCTTAAAACACAAAACAACTGAAATTATTTTAAGGCAATATATTTATTTTTTTCTTTTGCTAAATAAATTTCTACTAAATAAATTTGCTAAACTAGCCTATGCAATTATTTTGCAACAACAACTTGTGCAAAACGCAATACTTTGCCATTCATAAAATAACCACACGCATAAACATTAACAATTTCACCACTTTCTTTGCCTGGCACATCAATGCTTGATAACACATTATGCAAATTAGGGTCAAACTTTTCACCTAAACATTGCATTTTTGTTACGCCCAATCTTGAAAGGACTTCGCTAAATTTATCATCAACCATTTTTAATCCTTGCAAAACATTTTCATCTTTTGTCATCTCTATTGCTCTTTCAATCGCATCTGCACAAGGCAAAATTGAAGAAATAACTGATGCCTTACCTTCTTCTCTTGCATTAGCAACCGCTTCTTGATTTCTTTTCCTGTAATTATCAAAATCAGCTTGAATTCGTTTTGCCATATCCAAATATTCGTTGGCTGTTTGTGCAACTTCATCATCACATTCATCAGTTACATCGCAATCACACCCAATGGAGCAATCGCTTTCACTTGAATGAACTCTCCCACATTCTTCATCAATATGCGGATGATGATTGTGGTGATGATTATGGTGGTGATGATAATGATTTTGCCCATTACCTTGATTTTTACATCCACCATTTTCACCATTTTGATTTTTATTTTCTTTGCAACATTTTTCATTGCAATTTTCTTCCATATTGTTTTCTTTTGCCATATAACCTCCTTAAAGATTAAATTAAATTTTTTTTTGCAAACTTTTTCGCTATCCTAAACCATAACCAAAATTAAAGCACATATTAATCACCTTCTTAAATTGTTACACTATTTAGTCTTTATTTTCTTCGGCATTATCATTATTCTTACATTCTAATTGATGCACATTTTTTAATTCACCAACAACATATGAAATCGCCCCTGCAACAAGCGCATAATCAAGCCTTTTAGGACCAATTACGCCCACACTAGCAACAGTGTTATCGCCTATTTTTATTGGTGCTTTAACGACCGCACAATCCGCTAGTTCGCTATCATCAAATTCTCGTCCTATTGTAACTGATATTTCATCATTGTCATTTGATGTATCAATCAATTCACGAACTTTTTCCTCATCTTCAAGTAAATCAATTATTTCTTTTGCCTTATCAATAGTTTTGTATTCTGGCATAGAAAGCAATTTGGTTCTACCCTTTTGAATTGGTGTGCTTGCATCTTTTAGTAATTGCACAACACTTTCAAAAATTTCTTTAAATGCGGAAAGTTTTTCATTTTCAAATTTTATTGTACTTTCAACATTTTGAATCATATCATTAATAGATTTGCCTACAAAATTATTTTTTAAAAGTGTAGCACAATTTATGCAGTCTTCCTTTGAAACATTTTCGCTTATTTCAAATGTGTTGTTTATAATTCCACCATTAGTTTGCAAAAGCATTAAAGCGGTGTAATCTATAAGCGGAATGATTTGTATATCTTCAATATTTAATTTCTTTAAATCATTAAGCACTGCAACCGTTGGACAATTTGTTACTTTACTTATTGTCTGTGCAACACTATCAATGATTGTAGTTAAATTATTTATTTTTCTATGAAACCCGCTTTTAACTTCTTCAAGGTCTTGCGATTTAAAACTTAAATTCTTCATTAGATTATCAACATACAATCTATAAGCCTTTGTTGTTGGCACTCTACCTGAACTTGTGTGCAACTGCTTTAAATAGCCCATTGCTTCAAGTGCGTTCAACTCGTTTCTAAGCGTTGCAGTTGAAATATCTTTCAAATAATTCTCTTGCACACCCTTGCTCGTAATTGGCACGGCACTTTGAATGTAGTCTTCAATGCTTGAAAATAAGATAAGTTTCTTTCTTTCGCTTAAATCAAATTCATTGCTCAAATCCGCACCCCCTTTAATGTTTGCTAGCACTCTTTATCTTTAAGTGCTAACACTATTATATGCAGTTTGCAAATAAAAGTCAACTATTTTTGGCAAATTTTTCAAAATTTTTTTGCATTTCTCAATTTATTTTGCTATAACCCTTAAAATATAAGGTAAGTAGCAAATAAAAAACTTTACCAAAATTGATAAAGTTAATTTAATTTTTAATTTCAATTAATCATATTTGCCATTTTTTAAATCAATCAATGCTTGCTTAGCATCAGCATCGCCAAGTTCAGCTGACCTTTCAAAAAGTTTCTTTGCCATTTCTTTATCTTTTTTTGCTACAATGCCATAAGCATATAATTCGCCAAGTTTGAAAATGGCAGTTGCATCATTAGGATTTCTATTTAATGCTTCACAAAAATAATCACACGCTTGAATAGGATTCTTTTTTCCATCCTTTCTATGCAAGCAAACAATGCCTGCACCTGTAAAGCCATCGCTTTCACCCATTTGCCCCGCTTTATCTAAATAATAAAGAGCCTTATCGCAATCAACAGAAGTCCCTAAACCATTAAAATAGGAAAAGCCTAAATTATAAAATCCATCCGCACAACCCAACTCTCCACTGCGTTTAAAACATTCAACCGCTTTTTCTCTATCTATCTGCACCCCTTCTCCACAAAGATAGCAGTTGCCCAAATATTGAAATGCCTTAGCGTGATTTTGCTCGCACGCTTTTGTAAACCAATAAAATGCACTATCATAATTTTGCGCAATTATTTTACCTTCACTAGACATCTTGCCTAATTCAAATTGTGCATCAGCATCGCCATTTTGTGCCTTTTTAATCACAGCATCCACTTCTTCAAACTTTGTTACCATTAAATTCTCCTATTATTTTTGCCCATATGTTCATTTGTTTTTATCTCTTTTTACGCTTCTGTGCAGATTTTAGGCAATTTGCTTTTAATGCTAAAAGATGCTCTTTATCATAATCTTTTCCCAAAATGTAAGGTATGATTTCGGTTAATGTTGTATTAATAGAAAACTTGCTTGCCTTAATTACATCTTGCATTTTAGCAAACGCTGAAACAGAATGCCCACATTTGCTTAAACAAGGAATATCATTAGCAGCATCTCCCAAATAGCACGCATTTTTTGCTTCGTTTTTACCAACAAAATTGATAAGTGCAGAATATTTATTTTGCCTTGCAATTTGCATTGTAACACTTAAAGCATAATCTAATTTAGTCTTTTTATAAATCTCTTTTGCGATTTTCTTATTTAACACTGGGTCGTTATTTAAATTTACGCCAGAAATTTCAAGCGAATAAATTTCACCATTGTTTAACATCCTATCCAACTCTTGCCCGCTAACTTCTTTACAATATAATGGCATATTGTGTGTTGTATAAAGAATTTCATAAATGTTGTCCAACTTATCTATCTCTTCCACAGTCAACTTTTTGCCATTTCGCCTATATAAATCGCTTATCTTACACACATAATTTGTGTCTTTACTCCTATAAACAATGGCAGAAGAAGGGTCGTATTTTAAAAGGATTCTATTTATTTCTTCTATATCATCAAATAAAATATAATCTTCAAAAATTACATTACCTTTAAAATCTGCAATTCTTGTGCCACAACAAGATGCAATATAAGGTGATAATTTATAAGGCGTTTCCAAAGTTTCATTAATTTTATCTATTATTATTTTAACTTCCTTTTCATTCATACCTGACTCAAATAAAATTTTTGTTTCAGGTCGCTCCTTCCTTATTGCCGTAAACATTTCCGTTGCTCCTGGACGCAACTCTCCGTGCCCATCTAGCAAAGTCCCTTCTATATCAAAAACATAAATTGCTGGTTCAGTATTTTTCATTACTTGTTCTCCCTTATTTTAATTCAATATTAAAAATCAATCTTTCTTTTTTCCTATTTCTCGCTTACATTAAATTATAAAATAAATTACTCATAAAGTCAAATAAAATAGCATTTAAATTGACAAATTTTCAATATGATTGTATAATTTAAATAGATTAAAGGATTGAATTAAATTTTAAACAATTTACAACTAAAAAAGAAAAAAGGAGAAACAAATTAATGAATATTTTACTTGCAATAATTTTCATATTTGAACTTTTGGTTTTATATGGAATTATAAGAAGATACATAAGACAAACTGAAATTGTTGACTTAAAGAGCACCAAATATTTTATTCCCGTGCTTTTGATTAATTTAGCACTTTATGCAATTTGTCTTTTTACAACACCATATGAAGGTTCATTTATTGCTAGATTTAACGAATGCTTGCGTGACGCACTTGATTCTTGCTTTTTAAAGTTTGATTTTGATGTGGCAGAAAATATGCTTGCGAACAATCATTTATTTGCTGTTGATTTTTATTTTGCCTATTTTCTAACCGCACTAACGCTAATCTTTGTTGCCCTTGCCCTTGTTGGAAGATTTTTAGAAAACTTTATAAAACTTAAATTTAAACTACTTACAAACAAAGAAATTATTGTTGTAATTGGATATAATGAAGATGCAATAAATTTCATAAAAACAACTAAGAACAAAGATTGCATTGTATGGTTACCAACAACAGATAAGGCAAAACGAAAAGAATTGATGACAAAAAAAGAAATTACAGTGATTTTTGATGATATAAGTTTAAAATCGTTTAACAAATTTAAAAAACTTCAAACAACTTATGTTTGCTTTATAGAAGATAGCGAACAAATGCTAAAACTTATAAGCACATATGTTAAAGCGAAACGCTTCAACTCTACCTTATATGTATCTATAGACAACAAATATGATGAAGCATTTAAAAATGCCTACAATGCAAAAAATGTTATGTTCTTTAACAAATATAGTTTGGTTGCACAAAAATTTGTCTCTTCTTACCCTATCACAAGTCTTTTGAAAGAAGATTGTTTTGATTACAACACTGCAACCGTAAAAAATGATATTGAATTAAATGTGTTTGTATTTGGTTTCGGTTATACAAATAGAAACACATTATACAGTATGATGATAGACAACCAAATCCCAACCATAGTTAATGGCAAATTTTGTGCTAAAAAAGTGCATTATCATATATTTGATAAATCACAAATTTCAAAAGATAACAACATTAATGATAAAACATTCAATTATAATCTTACAAGATTTTTAAACTTAAATAAAGATAGCAATAAAAATAAGGAATTTTATCCTATCCCAGATTTGCCTTTTGATTTAACATTTTACAATGATGACATAACAAGCATAGAATTTCAAAATAAAATGAAATCAATTTTAAATAAAACAAACAAGAAACGAACATACAACTTTGCTATAACAAGTTTGGGTGATGACTTAGAAAACATAGACAACACTATAAGAATAAGGCAATTTATGATTGAAAATGGAGCGGAGAATAATCAATTCTTTATAAGACTAAAAAAGAAGTCTTTTAAAAATATGATTGAATTTAATTCAGATTTAACCGCTTTTGGTGAATATGAAATTTTAAATTATGACACAATCGTAAGTGAAAACTTAAACCGCCTTTCTATTGATAGAAACTTTGCAGACCAATTAAAGCACGATGAAATTGCCGATCAATATGAAGATATAAACAAAATTGCAAGTGTAAGCATGCAAGCGAAAGAACTTGAAAAACTTAAACTTCAATTATGGAATAGACTTAATTTATTTGATAAGGAATTCAGTTCTTACAACAGTCTAAACATAAGGACAAAGTTAAACTTGCTTGGACTTGACATCGTAGGGAGTTCGCCAATATCAAACAAAAAGTATTTTGAATTATATGACAAGGCAAAAGAAATGAAGGTTAAAAATAGAGTTAAGATTTATACATTCCCATACCCTGCAACTTTAACCCCAAGAAACAGCCTTGCATTTCAAGAACATTTGCACAACATTGCATTTTTAGTTGTAAAAGGCTACCTACCTTTCAAAAAAAATGAAATATTTAACAATCAAAATGATTCCTATATAAATTTATTTAAAGGTAAAAGGCAATCCATTAATTTAACAACTTATGATGCATTAAATGAAATAATTAAAGAAAGATTGGCATTCAACCCAAATCTTTTAGAGTTAGACCTTAAAATGCCTTTATATCAAATAATGGACAACCTTCCACTTTATAAATATACAAATTACATTATTTATGAAGTAAACACAAAAGGATTTAAATAGATAATTTCAATTTATTTCAACTTTTCCCCAACAAGACAAGAAAAAAAGCATTGCAACATTTATTTTGAAGTAAACTATAAATTTTGATTTACTTCTTTTTTATTGCAACGCACCTAAACTCTTTTAACTTTACAAAACAAAATTAGAATTATTTAAAATTATTTCTTGCTTTTTATTGAAATTTATTAACAAATTTAAAACTTCATTTGGCACTTTTTTCAATTCAAAATCCAAATCATTAGGATTCTTAACACATTTAAAAGCTAGATAATAATTAACAACTTTATTAACTTTTGATTGCGCCTTTTTATCACAACTTCTATTTGCTAATGCCACAGACTTTAAAAACACTTCTAAAATTTTTGTTTTTCTTTGCAGTTCAACATCCATCTCACAATTTAAAAACCTTAAATGACTTAATTCTCTTTTCAATAAATTGCCCAACTGTTCATTTGTGTATTTATTGAAATATTGAGGTTTTGCCTCTTTTTGAATATTTATTCTTTCAATTTGCAATTCGCTATAACTTTTCATAAAATCTTTTTCTTTTTTAAAATTTATAAAATAGTCAATTTCTGCACAACTTTCAAAAGGTCCAAACTTTCCACTTCTTACAATTAAACCATTTTCATTTTTAACCTGCTCATTAATGTATAAAACTTCCATATTTTTCATCCTTTCCAAAAATAGAATTATTTTTGAATCTATTCTTAAATCTTATTATTTCTTATTTCGCCTTTTTCGCTTTAAACTTCTCTTTTTGCTTTTGTGCCACAACATTGTGGTCATCAACAACATTTGAAATTATTGCAATCAAATTATCATCAAATTCCTTTTTTAACTCTTTCGCACTTTGTTTAGTTATAAAGTTATTTACTTTATAAAAACTTATGCCCAACCTTAAAGACTCGTCAAAATTTGTATAAACTGAAATCGGCACTTTATTTTGACTCATTTGCTTAAAATACATATTTGTTGTTTTATTGCTATTGTTCACTATTGGCTTTTCTATAATTGAAAATGCTAAGTCTTCAACAAACTTATAAACCGCAAATCCTTGTCTTGCCTTAAAATATTCATATGCTTTGCTTTCAGACTCAAAACTGATTAACCTAGCATCAAAATAGAATATATGATTTTCATAATCATCAAACGGCATTTCCGCCTTTATCATTTCAATAATTTTTTGAATCTTCTCCCTTCTCGGTTTCTTATCCATTTCATACCTTGAATAAAGATAAAGCCCCTCAATAGAATCATTCTTTTCCTTTCCACTTTTCATTAGTGGAATTTGATTTCTTTTCGCAACATTAAGCAAATACATTGCATTTTTTATAAATTGCGAATACTTCGCTAGTCTATCCACATCAATTTGACCGCTTTCATTTATCATTTGTAATACATTCAAATTTACAATGGCATTTAAATTCATATTAAATGCAGATGAAACAAATGAAGATAAAATTGAAATCATTTTCTCTAAACTATTCATTTTCCTAAAATCAATTAACGCATTATCAACCAAAAATGAAACTTCATCACTAAATGAATAGGCAAAAGAAATAAATGGAAACTCTCTCATTGCATCCATAACTGTTGCCTGCATTGCATATGCCAAATAAGGATTATAAGGAATTTTTTTAGAAAACTTTTCATAACGCAACTTAAATTGCTTGCTAAAACTTGCCCCGTCTAGCCTAACAATGTTGAACCTATTTCTTCTTAATGGTATCTTATAATCGTTTTCAGCAACTTTTAAACTATCATAAAACTTTTTGTTATAGTTAAAGGAGTAATTTGTTACTCTTGTAGTCATTCTTACCTCCAATTAAAGATTATACCATATCTTTGCATAATTTCAACCACAATTTGCAAAAAAAATTATTTTACCTCAGCAATGTCTTAATTTTACAAACAAAAAAATGAAGAAATATATTTAATTTCTTCACTTAAATTCATAAAATTATAATTAAAATTGCATATACATAATTTTATTCTGTGATTTCTGTCATAGATTTTATAACAAACTCACCATTTTTCTTTATAAATTCTACTTTATATGTTTTTAAAACACTTTCATACTTTTTGGTTTCTGCATTATAAGTTTTTTCATCAACCTTAACTGTCGCAATTACAACATCGTTACCTTCATCTTCAACATCAAAACTTGCTGTGCTTATGCTCTTATCAATGCCATACGCCTTATATTGCGCATTCTCAGCATCCACAAACCTTTCCCAATTTTGCCTATATGTAGGTGATAAATGTGGCAAAATGAACACATAGAACACAAGAACCAATGCACACACGAAAATCAATGCAATGGACAATAGCGTAACTTTGCTTGGAGCATCACTGCCTTTTGAACCTTCATTTCCACTTGCACTTCCATCGCCATCACTCTTGCCCTTATTTTTCTTTCCGCCTTTTGACTTCTCAGCAACCGCATCTTCAAACAAACTCGTGTCAAAATCATCATCAACACTCTTAACTTTCTTTTGTTCAACCGCTTTCCCCGCTTGTCCACCAACATTCACTTGACTCTCACTTGCTAACTGATTATCAAACGCCTTATGCGGAAATTTTTCATTTGAAGAATTTAATTGATTATTTGCATTTTGTTGGCTTTCTTTTGCCCTTTGAGCCATAAAGTCTTCATAAGTTAAATTGATAGAACCACTTTCTTTATCATTACTGCCCGCACCAGTTTCAACATTCACACTATCTTTTTGAACAACATTTGAACCACTTGAAGAACCAGCACTTTCATTTAAAAACATATTTGCATATGCTGAATTTGAACTTGCCTTTACATTTTCTTCGCTCCTTGCAACATTCGCACCAGCATTTACATTTTTATTTTGAACAGCACCTTGATTTTGGCCTGCAACTGCATCAGGTTCAACCTTTACATATGAATTACATTTTTTACAAGTAAAACTCTTAGACGGCTTAAAATACATTTTGTTACAAGTAGGACAATATATAATTTCATCTTTTCTTGTAAGTTCATTTCCACAACTGCATTTGTTGCCTTCCTTTACGACTTTTTTACAATTTCTACAATAGTACATCAGCATCTCCTTTCGCATTATAAATATATTGCCAAATTACAATCTTTATGTTTAATCCATTTTAGACAATCTTAAAATGCGTTGCTCACCATTTTTTAATTAAATTGTAAACACTTCAACGCTTGCCAGCTTCTCTCTTTCTAAGTTTACAACGCCCTTTCTTTCCTATCCTAAAATTAAGAACTTAAATACATTGTTATTTTATCTTAATTTGTGTAAATTTGCAAATAAAATTTATAGATTTTACAAATTTTTTCATATTTTTTTGTTTTTCGCCATCTTTTCATCTTATTTTATGCGACTTTTCACTTTTTTACTTTTAAAATTTTTATTCTAAATAAAAAAGTTGAAATAAAATTTTATTTTTAATGTTTTTTTATCTCAACTTATATTTCCTTTTTCTTATCTTTAAAACAAACTTCACACTTCGGCAAATCTTTTATAATTTTATCAATTTGCTCCTTTGTGTCTATCTCTAACATTTCATTCGCATCCAATTTAAAATATACACACACCTTCCTAACAAAATTAATGTCGGGTTCTCTCCTGCCTATCTCGTATCCACATAAAGTTTCTCTTGATATTCCAAAAATGCTAGCAAATTCACTTTGATATAATTTGTTCTTTAACCTAACTTCTTTTATCTTACTTCCTAAACTCATAGTTACAATTTTATCATTTATTTTTCTAAAATTGTTGACAAGGTTCAAATTGAACCTTATAATATATTTATGCACTAAAAAAGATAATCTATGCAAGATTATCCAAAAACAAACATTAAAACAACCATAAATGCTAAATTAATCTATTTACTTGATTTCTTTAACAACTCAACATATTGCTTTACAATTTCAATTTCGTTTGGCTTTAAATTGTAAACTACCTGTGAATTTTCACTGTAAATTACAACTTTATTTTTATCGCAATCATCAATTCTTTTAAGAACAATGTTGTCGTTCTCAATTTGAAAATCATTATCAACTAAAAATGAAACTGGCACATTAAATAGTTTGGCAATTTCATTAAGCATCGTTACATCTGGCACAATGTCTCCGCTTTCATACATTGAATAAGTGCTTTGTGCCACATTCAACTTTTGTGAAATCTTTTCTTGTGTCTTTCCACTCTTTTTTCTTAAAAACCTTAACTTTTCATTTATCATAATCATATTTTAAATGATTTTATCCAACAAATAAAGATTTAATAATCAATATTTATGAGTATAACTAATTTTGCTTTACTTTTATTAATTTTATTGATATAATTATTCTTATATTAATAAATTTAATATTTAAAGGAGAAATTTATGTAAATTATCATTAAGACTGATTTTGTGTTGTTTTAAGAAAACAATAACAAATTGTTTATAGATTATTATCTTAATGTTTTTAATAATTCTATAAACTGCCTTACCTTTTCTATTTGATTATGATTTAAGTTATAGACAAATTGATTAGATTCACAAATTAAAATAATTTTATTTTTATTTAATTCATTTGCCTTTCTAATCACTATATCGCCATTTTCAATTTGATAATCATCATCAATTAAAAAAGATGGGGACACGTTGAACAATGTTGCAATATTGTTTATCGTATTTAAATCAGGGACAACACTCCCCCGTTCGTAGCAAGAATAAGTATTCTGGGCAACGCCCAAAATATCTGAAACTTGTTTTTGCGTTTTGTTCGCCAATTTGCGTAACATTTTAATTTTTTGACTTATCATAAATTAATTTTAATTGATATGTCAAAAAAAATAAAGCAATATAAAACAATTTTTAGCATAATTATTGCTATAAGTTTATGATTATCAATGCCATTGCAAAAATACAAACATTTTAACCAAAAAGGAGTAAATTATGAATAAAATAGAAACAACAAAAAATGTAGAAAAAGAAGCAAATATTGTAAATACAAAATTTATAGAATATTCTAGGGAGTTTATGCATTTAAGCAAAGAAGAACTTTGCAAACGCTGTAACATAAGTTTAAAAAGTTACGAGAGCATTTTGTCTGGTGATTATGCAAATTACTCTATGCAAGATTTTCTTAGTGTTTCAAATTATTTCAAATTAAATTTTGCACGTTTTCTTATCATAAAAAATTATTAATAAGACAAATTAAAAAAAAACAATAAAAAAATTAAACATACATATAAAGAAAAAATCATTGAAATTTTGCAAAATGCAGTTTCAATGACTATTTCGTTTGACTCTAAAAATTTTTCTAAATTTCTGCCATTTTATTTAGCTATTTTAGCAAATTTTCGCCCACTGATATAGACACAGTTAGAGGGACTTTTAATTTTACAACATTTTCCATTATTTCTTTTACTTTAACTTTTAACCTTTCTAATTCGCTTGGTTTTGTGTCAAAAACTAATTCATCGTGAATTTGAAGGACAAGTTTTGTTTCAAAGTTCTCTTGTTTTAGCATTTTATCAATTTTAATCATTGCTATTTTAATTATGTCGGAAGCACTGCCTTGAAGTGGCATATTTATTGCCACCCTTTCGCCAAAAAGTTTAACATTATAATTATCTACTTTAAGTTCTGGGATATAACGCCTTC
>DJPS01000033.1 GCA_002438625.1 Christensenella sp. UBA6406 | reverse complement strand
CACCTAATAAATTAGCAACAATGGCAGGGTTGCCATCTGCAACTATTAGGTGTATTTTTTATGGTAAAAGCAAAAATCCTGGCACAAGAACAATTTTAGATTTGTGTCAAGCATTAAATATTTCTTTATTTGATTTTTTTAATGATTCATTGTTTAAAAATGTAAATCTAGAAGGAACTTATTAAATAATAAAAAATTGAAAGTTTATAACATTTAATCTTTTTATTACATATGTTAAATAAGTTAAATTAAATGGTTTTGGTTTTTAGTCTTATGGCATAAAGAAAAAATAGAAGTTGTAAAGGATAATGCGGAAAGCGTTTCAATATAATTTCTATTTTTTTGTTTTCTTATGTATAGGTTTGAATTTAGTTTTATGCGAAACTATTTTCTTTGTATATTTGATTTAATTTTAAAGTAATTTAATTTGGTTTTATTCTATTTTAATTATTTAGCATTTTAGTTTGTGGATGTTTTTATCTTACTAAATTTTGCAATATATTTGCTTTGGTGCTTTATTAAAGTTAGACTTTATCTCTAACCCTAAGTGGTCAAGTTCATTTAATCTTTCTATAAATTCCTTTGTTATAATTTCTCCGCTTACAAGCATTGGAATGCCTGGTGGGTAAAGCCATATAAATTCTAATGCGGTTTTGCCTATGCAATCTTTTATGTCGTATAACTTTCCTTGCAAATCTTTGCACTTGTAAATTGGCAAGTTTTGTGGCGGTGAAAAAAGTTCTCCGCTAACATTAAAATTTAATTCTTCATTTTTTATAGATTTATCTTTATATATTGCTTTATTGTCATTTTTATTTTTGTTTAAGTTTTGCTTTGCTTTATTGTCGTTTAAATTTACACTATCAAAATAAGTTGATTGATTTATTAAATTTTTGGCTGTGTCTGTTGCTTTATTATTATTTTCAATTTCTTTATCTATTGCTTTAATTGCTTTTATAAAGCGGTTAAAATTGTGTTTGCTATCACAAATTGAAGTCATTGCAATAATGTAATTTACGGATGCCATTTCAACTTCTATTTTATGCTTTTCTCGCAAAATTTGTGCAAGCGTTTTACCGCTAATTTCCGCATTTTTAGCGGATATTATTAGTTTTCCTTTATCAAAATCATATGCATTTGCATTGCCTTTAAAATTAAGCAATTTAAGGTGCTTTAAATCTTTAAGCTCGCTATAAACTGTGTCTAGGTTTTCGCTATAAGCATTAAAAAGTTGATTGCTATCATTTTTTAATAAATTAATGCAATAATCTATTGAACTCATTAAAATGTATGACGGACTGCTTGTCTCAAACATTGCTAGTGCCTTTTCTAATTTTATTGTATTAACTCTATCACTGCATACATGTAAAATGGCACATTGCGTTAGGGTGGGCAGAGTTTTGTGTAAACTGTTTATCACTATATCCGCACCTAAGTTTCGTGCACTTTCAGGGAAGTGTCCGCTAAATCCTAAGTGTGCACCGTGTGCTTCATCAACAATTAATAGAGCATTATGTGCGTGGCAAACTTTCGCTATTGCTTTTATGTTGCTGACTATTCCTTCATAAGTGGGTGAAGTTATCACAACGCATTTTATGCCTTTATTTTTGTTTAGCAAATCATTTAATTCATTGCTATCAATTTCGCCATTTATGTTAAGTTCCGCATCAAATTTAGGCATTATATATGTTGCATTCAACTTTGCCAGTTCTAGGGCATTATACACCGCCTTGTGGCTGTTTCTAGCAACTATAACATTATCATTTATTGCCGTTTGACTATAAATTGCAGATAATATTCCGCCACTGCTTCCATTTATAAGGAAATAAGATTTTTTAACCCTAAACACTTTGCTAGCCTTATCACTTGCATCCTTTAAAATGCCTTCCATATCGTGCAAATTATCAAAACCATCAATTTCTGTTATGTCAATGTCAAACGGCAAAATGTTTGGCAAGTCTTTGCTTCTCTTATGCCCTGGCATATGCATTGGTACAACTTCACTATCTGTGTAACTTTTTATTTTATCATATAATAAATTTTCATACTTTTCCATATTTTAATTATAATACAATTTAAATTATAAAGCAATAAAATATTTAAGTTTAAAAATTTACTATAAAATCAACGCTTAAAAATATTGCACAATAAATAATTTAAAAGGATTAATATGATAAATTAATTAAGTTGATAAAAATAATTTTTTGCTAAATTTTTAACATTTAAATTTGCGTAATATTTTAAAGATAAATTTAAATAAAATTAATGCCAAATAATGCAAAAATCAAGCGACTTAACACACATAAGTTATCCACAAAAATGCACAAAATGTGGATAACTTTTTCATTTTATGGAAAATTAGGGTGAAAAATTGTTGTACAAAAACAGGGGGCTTTGTTCAAAAATGGGGCAAAATTTTGGGGAAAATTAAAAATATTTAAAAAATTTTGAAAAAGTTGCAAATTTGCTTGACAAAAGGCGGGGGGGGGTATAATAGATTGTGATATCTTAGTAGTCTCAAAAAAAATTTTTCGGCGATTTTGCTATGCAAAATCAAAGAAAAATAAATGTGGATAACTTGCCACATTTGGGTTGTGGATAACT
>DJPS01000019.1 GCA_002438625.1 Christensenella sp. UBA6406 | reverse complement strand
AAAACCGAAAGCTCAAAGCGAGAAATAAGCATTCCAACAACTCTAGCGGAACAATTAAAAGAATATAAAATTTGGTGGGACGAGCATAGACCTTACTTCATTGACCCAAAGTTTAAAGATGCATTGTTCAAAAAAGATACCTTAATGCCATACAGTCCAAGCATCTTCATAACATGGTTAAGAAAGATATTAAAACAAGCAAACTTAACAAAAGTAACACTGCATTCGTTAAGACATACAAATATATCCTTGCAACTAATGGCGGGTATAGACATAAAGACAGTTGCTGGACGTGTTGGTCACAGCCAAACATCAACCACAAGTGATATTTATTCCCACTTCCTAAAATCAAGCGATAAAAAAGCAAGCACTATATTAGATAAAATATTTGAATAACATAATTCCCCTAGGAGACTAAAAATCTCTTAGGGACTTTTTTATTTCAAATTGCTAATATATTAGCAATAATCACAAAAATTTTTATGAAATCGCTAATATATTAGCAATAAAAAACCACCGATAATGGTGGATTTGGTGTCCCAGAGAAGATTCGAACTTCCGACAAACCCACCTTAGGAGTTGAATGGTCTTTATTAAATAAGTTTTTTAGCATTCAATATCATATCAAAACATTAAATATTTTTCGTTTCTTGCGATGTTAAAATCGCATTTTTTTATTATCTTTCGTAACTTTTGTTAACTTTTCAATAATTAGTATGAATTGGTATGAATAATTTTTAGGCTTTGTAAACACCTTTAAGGTTTACAAATTTAGGTTAAAAGTTATAGGAGAAATTAAAATGAACAAAGATGAAAATTCAATTACATTAAGACAAGATAGTGATTTCGTTGCAAATGTTATTAAATATGGTGGAAGACCAGCAAGTCAAACAGACATAGACAAAAATTATGTTATAGTGGACGACAAAGGAAATTTTAGGTTGAAACTCACAAAAAGAGATAGATTAAAGGCTTCAAACAAATTGTTCTTAATTATGGTTTTATCAAAGTTAAGTAAAAATGGTGTTGAAAACTATTACGATAAACCACTAACATTAGGGTTAAAAGAATACTCGACTTATAGGAATATAACAACCGATAAGGCAAGGTCAAAACTTAAAGATGATATATCTACTTTATATGATATGAGTGTTGAGTTGAAGATTCTTTCAAAAAACAAGAAAGAAATAATAGGCTCAGTAGATTTTCGTATTCTTAGTGCAAAGGCAACTATTAAAATGAATCAAGTGTACATTTGGTTTACAGATAAGTTTTTAGACTTTTATAAAAAAGTTAAAACAATTATGCCACTACCAAAAGAAATATTTATGGTAAAAGTAAAGGACAACCCTAACACCTTTGATATGTTTATGAAATTACTTATGCACTACAATATCAATAACAACAAAAACAATAAAAACAAAAATGTTTTAAGTGTCAACACATTACTAGAATATTGTTCTGCTATTCCAAGATATGATGAAGATATAAAGAAAAATGGTGGTATGACCCAAAGAATAATTAAACCATTTATTAGAGATTTAAATGCAATCAACATAATCGAATGGTATTTTTTGGATAATGAAAACAATATAAAAACACCAAATGATATTAAAAACTATTACGATTTTGTTGATTTAAAAGTTGTTTGGAGTTGGAAAAAAGAAATTTTTAATGAATTGACTGCATAAAAGTTGCCTTTCTCTTATGTAAACTTATAAAAAAATTATGAAAAGTAATTAAAAGTTTATGAAAAGCGACTTATCTCTTATGTGAACCAATGATAAAACCCTTGTAAAATAAGCAATTTAAAGGGGTTGAAAAATTCAATATATTTAAAATATATAAAATATTTAAGCGAATTGGCTCTTAAAAAAGTTGAGCCATTCGCTATTAAATCAATAAAAATAAAAAATTAAAGGAGATTAAAACGATGACATATAGTCAGAATGAAATAGATATGGTAAAACCATACATAGAAAGTTATTTGATAGGAAAAGGAATTGATATAAATAGGAATTTTAGGTGTTTAGACCCAGAACACGGAGATAAAAACCCATCTATGAGTTATGATAAGAATAATTATGTTGTTCACTGTTTTGGTTGTAAAAAAACTTATGACATATTTGGCTTGATTGGTTTAGATTATAATTTAAATAATTCAGACGCTTTTATTAAGACAATGGAGTTATATGCACCTAGACAAATAGTAGAAAGAAAACAACCAGTTAAGAATAAAGAACAAGAAAAAGTTAAAAAAGATTTTAGCGAAAAATACAAAGAGTGGCATAATGATTTGCTTGCAAATGAGCAAGCATTGAACTATATTCTATCTCGCAAAATAGATAAAGAATTGATAGAAAGATTTAATCTAGGGCTTGATAAAGAACATAATACAATAGTTTTTCCAAAAACAAATTTTACATATAGTGCGAGAACGATAGATAAAAAGCAACATTTCAAACAAGGCGAAAGCACAATTTTTAATCAATCTGCACTATATAACGACAAGAACTATTGCATTATAACGGAAGGCGAATTTGATTGTTTAAGTTGTGAAAGTTTAGGCTATAATGCGATAGGTCTTGGCGGAGTTTCACTAATCAACAAATTTGTTGAAAGCAATCCGCCAAAAGAAAAAGTGTATATTGTAATGTTAGATAATGATGATACTGGTAAAACTGCCACAACAGACCTTATCCACCTATTACAAGCACGAGATTTAAGGTGTATCGCATTTGATTATACTAAACCCTATAAAGACCCTAACGAATGTTTAACTAATGATTTTGAATGGTTTAACAAGGAAATTCAAGGGGTTGTGGAGAATGCTGAAAATCTAATAAATGAAGATGAGGAAAATGCTAGAAAAGAATACGAGAAAGAAAGTTGTTTGAGTAAACTTGAAAAGTTAAATCAATTTATAGAAAACACAAAAGACTTTATTCCTTACTCTACTGGCTTCAATTCATTGGATAGTATTTTGTGTGGTGGACTATATTCAGGTCTTATTTGTTTAGGTGCTCCGTCATCAACTGGCAAGACAACATTTGCTTTACAAATTGCCGATAACATTGCAAAAAACGGACAAGATGTTTTGTTCTTTTCTCTTGAAATGCCAGAGCTGGAACTTATGTGTAAGTCATTGTCTAGGTTAAGTTTTGAAAATGAAAACGATAGACTTGTCCCAAAAAGTATGAATGATATTTTGTATGGTTTTCACTATCAACATTATAGAGAAAATGAACTAAAAAGTATAGAAGCAAGTAAAGAAGAATATTCAAAGTTTGCAAACAATTTATTTATAAAAGAATGTCAGTCTATAAATGTTAATCAAATAAGAGAAATTATAGAACAACACATAAAAATTAGAAAGAAAAAACCAGTTGTGTTTATTGACTATCTTCAAATAATCGCACCAGTTGATAGCAAGCAAGATATAAGAATGGTTGTAGATTATAATATTAGTGAATTAAAAAGATTAGCGAGAGAATTTGTTATTCCTATTGTAGCAATAAGTTCGGTTAATAGACAAAGCTATAAAGATAAAATGGATATGACTGCTTTTAAAGAAAGTGGTGGCATTGAGTTTGGTGCAGATATATTGCTATCTTTACAATTTACAAGCATAGGACAAAAAGGGTTCGACCTTGAAGAAGCGAAAAGAAGCGACCCAAGAAAAATTACATTGAGTGTGTTAAAAAATAGAAATGGAATCACTGGAAAAGGGGTATATTTCGAGTATAAACCCGTGTATAATTGTTTTAAAGAAAGTGGTGAACAAGCATTTGATTTGAAAGATACTAAGAGTAGTGAGAGAAATCAAAACATTTTTTAACATAATACTCCACTCTTAAAGTAAAAATATAGTGGCTATAATTTGTGTATCAATCAAAGGAACGGTTGAATGATGGAATTATGGCAAATAAGGTTAAAGCGAAAGCAGATTTAAGATATGTTGAAATAAAGTTTTTTAAAAACTCAGAAGATAAAAAAGAGCACACTTGCTTTTTAAGGCTAAATACATTGAAAGATAGTTTAAAAAAGTTTGACGAGTATGCTCCAAATAGAATTATTACAAATATTGAAGTGTTATGCTCCATAGAAATTGAGTTGTGAGAAAGTTTACAACTCTTTTTTTGTGCCAAAATTTATATAATCTTTTTTCTTTTTATTTGCATATTCTAGCATTTTGCAAGCACCACCCCAAGAGTGATTTACATAAAACATTATGTAATCGCTATTGTTTACTATCCACTCGTTTCGCTTTAAAATTGCAAACCTTTTAGGCACATTTTCGATAGGTGGAAAAAGTAAGTCATCAAAAGTCTTTTTGATATAATCTTTATCCATATCATCAAACTTTTTATCAAGGTAAGCAAGGACTAAATAAGATTTAATTTGTGGATATATAGGTTTTAGTTCTCTTAAAAATCTTGCACAAGTTATATCAAAGCCACCATAACCACCAAGAAGAAAGTCTGTGATACCCATATTCTCCACACAATTGATTATTTCGCTTTTTATCCTACACTCCAAATCGCTATTAGACCAAAAATCACTATGTCCAAACAAACTACAATATTTACTCATAAAAATCTCCTTTATTGTTAATTATTATAGTATAACACTTGTCGCTATGGCAACTAAATTGTTGCTGTGGCGATAACAGACTAAGTCTTACAACTGATAAAATTTAGATAAGGAGTAAGATTTATGAAAGCACAAGAAGCAGTTAGACAAAGAATAATAGAATTGGCACAACAAAAGAATTTGTCTATAAATAAAATCGCAAATAATTGTTATATAAACACTTCAACTATTACAAGTTTACTAAATGGACATAGTAAGAAAAGCGAGATAGCAACAATATCTCGTATATGTTATGGGTTAGGTGTAAGTGTAAGAGAATTTTTTGATAGCCCATTATTTGATGATTTAAATGACATAGAATAAAAGGTGGTTATATGACAACACAAAAGGCAGTTGCATTAAGAGTTTCAAATTTGTTAGTAAAAAACCATTTAACACAATATGCTTTATGTAAAAAGATTGCAATGCCAGAAGAAACATTGCGTTCAATTATAGATGAGAGATATAAAACAGTTAAGCTTGATACAATTATTTTGATTTGTGATGGTTTTGATATTTCTCTGCAAGAGTTCTTTGATGATGATTTGTTCAAAAGAGAAAATTTAGAAGTAGAATAAAAGGTGGCGGAATGCTAAAAAATAAATGTTGTATAGAAATATGCGACATTTATTTTTGCTTTGATTGTTTTTATTGGTTTTATATGATATAATATATTCTATAAGGAGTATATTATGGTTAATTTATTAGATAAAGAATACGCAGAAAATGCTTTAAAATTATATCAAATAAACAAGTTTGAAACGAGAGATAAATCTTGGAATAATTGCTATAACTATTTTAGGAGTATGATTGACAAAGATTATGAGAATCTTAACATAAAAGAAAAAGAGTTTGCTTGGTTGCAACTAGGTTTTTATTTGGCAAGTTGGGGTATGTTTCGCAACTCTTTTCTATCTCAATATGATTATTCAATATATGACAAGGTGTTAAAAATCGTTTTGGATAAAAAATACTCTATCCTATGGAATGTTAGCATTGATACTTTAAAAAATAATAAACAAGAATATGTAAATAAAGTATTTGATATTTCAAAAGAGATAAACAAGACTTTGAGAGAAAATAGAGTTTTCTATAACACCAAAAGTATTTTCCAAAGAAAACGCACTGATGAAAGCGAAATAAGTCAAACCTTAATTACTAAAATTTTATTAGGTGTGTTGGGTTGTTGCCCAGCCTATGATAACTATTTCAATAAGGCAATAAAGTTTGGGGAAAAGGCATTTTATAGCGAAAAGAAATTTGAAAATTTGGTTGATAATGTTATAGAAAATAGTATTTTTGCAGATTTAAGCAAAAAGTATAATTTACCAATAATGAAAGTTGTTGATATAGTATATTTTCAAATGGGTATTGAGCAAGATTTTAAAAGAATGTATGAATTATATATTGACAAAGGTATAACTCCAACAAATGACAAGGATTGGAAAATTATTGCTAAATCTTTAAAAGATTTCTATCAACAAACTAACATTGATGGCGAAAGAACAATAAATGTTGCATTTAAGTTTGATAAAGCAAAAATAGATAAATTTATTAAAAACAACAAGAAAAATATTGATAGTGCTTTGTTTCAATTAGTGTTATAAAAGATATGCGATATTAAAGGGAGTTTATTATGAAAAATAACACATTCTATGGCGTAGAATTAGAAGAACCAACAAAAAAAGAATATGACAAGTATATAAAGATATGGTTTGATAAATACGACAATGAATTTATCGGAGATTTTAACCACGAACTATTTTTAGATATAATTTTCAAAGATTATAACCACTCTAATAAAGTAGTGAAAGATATGTTGGTTAAAACCATAGTTTTAGATAAACTATATAGTTTAAACATAAAATATGTTGACGATTTAGTTAAACATCTCACGCAAATTGATAATCTTAACGAAAGATTAAAAAATGGCGATACTGAATTAGTCAACGAGATGAAAAAAGTTAATTTACCAAATGGGAAAACTATAAATTATCTTTCTTTTGCAAGTAAATATTGCAGAAGATATAACCCAGAACAATACCCTATTTATAATTCAATAGTTAAGCAGGTACTTTCGCACTATAATTCAAATCTTCACTTCTACTCAGATAAAATAAATTGGTCGGACTATACTTGTTATAAAAAAGTTGTTGATGCATTTATGAAATGCTATCCATTCATTGAAAATTATGTTATGTTAGACCACTATCTGTGGACTATGGGAAAAGAAAAATTACAAGAAATAAGTCTAGTTAAAAAAAGTTAGAAACATAAGGGCGATTTGGGAAAACTACAAGACATTGCAAAAGGCTTAAATTATAAAGAGAAATTAAGTGCTGAAAATTTGGAAAAATATATTATTAAGCAATATGATTTAGTTTAAGCATTGATATTTTTGTTGAAATTTTAAAAAGGAGAAATATTATGTCAAAAGTATTGTTAAGTAAAATGTTCGTTGGGACTTACAACGAAAATAGTATAGGACACGAAGTTATTAACTTTTATTTACCAGACAACTGTGAAGATAGTTTCTTGTATAACCCTGCTTATGGAAAAGGTCAAAATGTAGATGTTGTAGTTTTAATTGGTGCTCCACAAAAATACGCATATCCAGTGTTGGCAGTTGCTTTAAATGTGCAAAAAATAGCCATGCAAGAAAATGAAAATTTGGCAAATAAAATTTGTTATGGTAATAAATTATTAAAAGATATAGATTTTGACCAAAGTTCTATTTTTGATACAAAAGCTAAAATAAGTCATCTTACATATAAAGTTGAGAAAGGCAATTTGAAAAAATTGCCAGAGTATGTTTTAGACGGAACTACTAAAAAAGTAAGCCAACAAATATATATTGTACCAGCATTTAATAAGAAATTTACAAAAGAAATGCAACAAAAAAGAGTTGCAGAATTGCAAGAGAAGAATTGTCGAGTTATTGTGTTAGAAAAAGAAAACCCTCAACATTCTTGTGCATATTGTGAGTGTGATAGTAAGCAAAATAAACAATTGTATGACTTTATAAAAGACGCAGAAAATTATAAAAATTATGATTTGTCAAAAGTTGATTTATCTAAAAATATTGCCAATATAAAAAGCGATAGTTTCTTGAATTTCATAGGCAAACAATATAGCGAACAAGCTTTTACAAATATGTTCTATAATATACTTGAAAAAAGCAATGAACAATATAGAAAATCATTTGCAAACTTCCTATTAAAAGATTGTGAACTTGAAAGTGGCAAAGAATATATCGTTTCAAATTTAGATTATGAAATTGCGAGAGAAAAAATTACAACTGACACAACTCATAAAGGTAGATTAGATTTGTTGATATATAATCAAGATTATATTATTATAATAGAAAATAAAGTTGGCTCATTGCTCAATGGGTTATATGAAGAAAATGGGACAAAGTTTACTCAGTTAGATAAATACAAAGACTATGCCGAGAAATTAAAAAGCAATAATGAGAGTTTAAAAAATGCTCAAATTCTAGTATTCTTGTTTGTGCCAAATTATTCTAGTGTAAAATCTGATAATAAAGAATTTGTGATTACATATAAGAATTTGCTGGACTACTTTAAGAAAAACAGATTAAATACTTTTGACAGCAATTTATATGAAGAATTTTTAAATGGATTGGCATTACATTCGCTAACTCGTGAAGAAGACATAAATAGAAGATTTATCAATGTTTTGAAAAATTAGCAAAGAAAAAAGAGAGTGATTTTTGATTTTCACTCTCTATTTTTTTACCTTTTTAAGCATTGTTATTACTGCATTTTTTGTATCTTCATCAACTTTTGAAAGTAGTTCTATTATGTCCTTATCATTTTTGTATTGACTTGGGTCATAATAAAAGAATTCTGCTGGGGTCGTATTGCAAACTTCTAAAATGTCAAATAAAGTATCAATGGTTGGTAAAAAGTCTTTATCACATTCTAGTTTGTTGATATAGCCATAGTTTTTGCCGATAAGATTTGATAACTTTCTAGCTGACAAATTATTGTCGTTTCGCAGTTTTGATATTCTTTCGATAAACTTAACCTTGTCTTGATTTTCCATTTCAAAGCCTCCACTATTTTCTACCAATATTATAGACTATGGCTTGTTTAAACTCGTGGAGTTGTTGTGTGTAAATATCCGATATTTATTATCACAATATCGTTTATAACTGATATTGTTGCAAAATATGAAATACAATGCTATAATATATGCGTTAAAAAGGAGAAAATTATGTTAATTGGTTTTTTATTTCTAATAATAAATATTGCGTTTATTATCATTAGTATTGTTAAAATTTCAAAAAAACAAAAAAGTAAGGTTTATGGAATTGTATCTCTTATAGTAACTTTGTTATTGCCATTTGTGGAAATGTCCGCTTTGATGGCTATTATAACGCCAAGTATCCCAGGCGAAAGTGGGAATATGGTTGTCGTTATTCCAATAATTTTATCACTGTTAACAAGCATTGCTAATATTGTTCTAAGTTGTATCATTCTTCCAAAAGGAAATGAAGAAAAACAAGAAAAGCAAGTTGAAATGGAAAAGGTACAATGCAGGGAATGTAGTTGTGAAGCCGAAGAAATAAGCAAAACTTTTGCCAATACAACCGAAAAAGGAAAAATGAAAGTTGGCAATAGACAATGGTTTGATATATATACAACCTTCAACATTACTTACAAATGCCCACAATGTGGAAAGACTTGGACTGAAAATAAGAAAGAGAAAACTGGTAAAAAACTTAAAAAGTATGACAAGTTAACAAGAACTTGGGTTGAATACGATGATGCAATCTTTTAATTTAAGGAAATTATGTATATGAAATCTATAAAATCAAGTAGTTTATATTGCGAACAATTTGAAGACATTGCAAAAAGAATTGTTAAAGAACAAAAAGCAAGTATTAGTATGGTGCAAAGATTGTTTAAAGTAAGTTTTCCAAAAGCAAAGGCATACATAGAAAAATTAGAAAATTTTGGATATATTGAAAAGATTGGAAGATATTACAAAGTGTTAATTTCTCAAAAAGATTTTAACAATCTAAAATGATTGGTGGCTAATTTGTAAAAGTTATCTTAAAATTAGTTTAGGAGTTTCCAAATGATAAGCAATTTAAATAAGAACAAATTGTATGTGATAGAAAGTGATTATAAGGTTGAAGCGAAAGCAACTTTTTACTCCCTACTTTACGAATCTTTAACAAACAATGAAAAGGTATTGCTAATAAAATATAACCATAGTAATACTTATGGACATTTTATTGATAATGCAAAAGCAGAAAATGTAGGCGAAGATATTATTGATAATTTTCACTTAATACAAGTTGAGATATATGCAAGTTTTCTTAGTGATACTTTTGACACAATAAAGAGATTTGGCGAAAAGGTGGATAGAATATTCATTGAAAAGCCAAATGTTGAAGATGAGTACAAATATTTAGACTATTTAAGAGAAATGAAAAGAAGTGTTTTTGTTTTGCCAGCAAAAAAGGATAAAGAATATGCAAAGCATTGTGATTATTTAATAAATATAGGCAAAGAAAAACAAAATGTAAGTACAAAAGATTTTATCCTTTCTTGCACAAATGGAAAAGATTATGAGAAATACAAAGTTGTATTTGTAAATTACAATCTATTAAAACAAGTAAAATAAAATTTAATTATAAAGCGAACATACCGAAAATACTTTCAAATCTTTTCTATCTCATTAGTTTTGGTGTTTCGTGGATAAATTATTAACTCAAACTATCTCCCTTGTTTAAACCATATAATTCAAGGGAATAAAAGGTGGTAAAATGGAAAAGTTTGATAAAGAACAAATGAAGAAATTTGAAAAACTATATAGTGAAATATCTCCAACATTGGAGAGTGTGATTAAAACCCAACTTATTTATGATAAGAGATATGTTGAAATGGTAGATAAAACATTTGCTAGATATTCACATTCAATTAAAGATTTGAGTATTGAAGATTTGCGAATGGAGTTTACTTATTTTTGTGGCAATACTGCTCGTGCATTTATATTAAAACTTTTAACACTCGATTACATAAAACAACTATTTTTAGAAAATACCGACTATGCCCTTGACTCATTTTGGGAACAAGCACTAAAAGAAATTATAGATAAAAAATAGAAATAGAGCAAAAAAGAAGATAGCATTTAATCTGTGCTATCTTTTTTTTGTTTGTAAATTATTTTTAATTTCAAATTTTGAAATTTCTGAGTTTTGCAAATTTTCTGCGATATAGTCATCAATAAAGTGAGTAACATAATATTTTAAACTATCTATTATTTTGTAAATAATTTCATCTCTATTTTTAGGATAGGAATGTTTATCAAAAGTTAATCCGCCAAGAGCATTATCCATAAAATCAATTGACTTCAAAAAATAAGGACTTTCAAAAATCTTGTTTAAACTAGCCAAAGTGTAAGGTGTTGTTTTTAAAAGTTTATCTTTAAATTTATGTTTTTGTTTGATTTCTTTAAATACTTTCAAAGACTTTTCCGTTATACCATAATCAGTAAAAATCATATCTTCAATTGTTTCTCGTTGATTAAATTCTAAATCGGTTTGTTTATTTATTCTTTTTATTTCATCGTAGCTTGGGCATTGTTTATGAGTTGTTTTGTCTGGAAAATAGAAAGATTTGTTTAATGTTTTATTTCCTAATATTTTTTGCCTATATTCAAACAAGTTTTCTAAATCATCAAAGTTTGGTATTGTATTGCCATTTTCAATATCGCTCCAATGTGATTTTGAACATTTTATTATCTCAGTAGCAAAAGTGGATAGACTTTTATTAGAATAAAGTCTTGCTTTTTTATACTTGTTTTCTATTTTATCTTCCATAATTCTCTCCTTATGCGTTCTTATTTGAGAACGATATACTCAAATTATATAAGAAAATCGAACAAAAAGCAAGTTTGTCATTAAATGATAGACCAAATCTATGGATTTTATGGAATACAAAGCAAAACTGAAATATAATTTTCGTGTAAAGCAAAGGACTTACGCCATTCTAGATAAGTAAGTTTCTGCTTAACCAAAGAAAAAGGACTATATTTTTACAATCTATAAAATAAATCGGCATAGATTTAGGGTTGCTTATAAAAATCTACCAAAGAACGGTTGGATTTGAAAAAGATTGTTCATATAATATCGTTCAACAAATTATACAAATCAAAATAAAGGAGAAATTGAAAATGGTCAGATATAGAACAATTAACGAATGTGTAGAAATGATAAAAGACCAAGATAGCGAAACTGCAATAACAATTTACTTTATTAGAAGATTGGTTGCAGAAAATCAAATAAATTTTAGAAGAACTGGCAAAAAAGTTTTAGTGGACTTTGATTCACTTGCAAACTTTTTGCAGACTGCGTAAGGAGATATAAAATGGCTACAATTAAAAGTAAATTATTAAAATGTGGAAAATATTCAGACACTATTCAAATAAAAGTTAAAGATGAAACAACTGGTAAATCAAAATTTATATCAAAAACCTATCCAAGACCAGAAAATATAAAAACTAAAAATGAGCTGGCAAGGTATTTTAAGAAAATAGAAAGTGAATTTGAAACCCAAGAGAGAATAAAAATCAAAGAAAAGAAAAACAATGCAAGCCAAATAAAATTTAGCGAACTTGCAGAAGATTGGCATAAGCGTAGTTTTGGTAAGGATAGCCCAACATATTATTATAAACAAACAAGAATTATTGATTACCTAAATTATTTTTTAGGGGACAAGTTTGTTAAAGATATTTCTGCAAGCGATGTCCAAGATATATTATTTAGACTAAATACATATGAATATGAAATATCAAAAGCAGTTTTGATAAAGCCACTAGATGATATAATTGCAAATATGAAGATTAAAAATATTTGTCAAAACGGAAATTTTACAAAAACAACATTTCAATTTGTGAGAAAAGGCAAACAAATTGATTGGACTACTGCTATGGGAGTAGCAAAAGCATTAAATATAGATATTAAAAAGTATTTTGAAAAAATAACAATTAAAAAGAAATATGAAAAAGAAACCAAACTCAAATATAAGAGAGTGTTAAGTGCAATCTTAAATTATGGTATTAAATGTGAATATTGCACAACAAACTACTGCTCTGGTTTTTATACAAAAGGTATATTAAGTGGCGAGAAAAAAGAAAAAATAATTTTAAATCAAAATGAGTATATTAAATTGCAAGAAAGTATAAAAACAATGGATATACCAAACAACTTTAAAAAAATAAGCACACTTAAAAAACGAACTTATGTTGCAGTATTACTTTATTTAGGTTTGAGAAATTGTGAAGCTTGTGGCTTGGAATGGAGAGATATTGATTTTGAAAATGGTAAGATTTCTATTTTAAGAGATTCTTTGTATATAAAAGAATTGGGTACTTACACCACAAGAACAAAAAATGACTACTCCAAACGAGTTTTGAAAATACCTAAAAAACTAATGCCATATTTAGAAAAGTATAAACAATGTTATGAAGAAGAAAAACAAAATTGTGGTGATAGATGGGAGAATAGTGATAGGTTGTTCATAAAGTTTGATGGAAGCCCTTGTAACCCTACTTCGTGTGGGAAATGGTTGGCTGAACTATTATTAAGTTTTGGAATGAGAAAAGTTTCTCCACACGCACTAAGACATACAAACATTACAATTCTTTTAAGAAATGGTGTTTCTGCGAAGATTGTGGCAAAATGGGCTGGACACGCTAACCCTGCTGTTACTCTTTCTACATACGCACATTTCCTTGATGAAGATGAAAATGTTAGTGCGGATTGTATTGATAAAATACTTGGGTAAAACAAAAAAAGAGAGATGATATCTTTTAACAACTCTCTCTTTTCTTCGTGGTGACCCCACCAGGACTCGAACCTGGAACTAAATCTTAGGAGGATTTTGTAATATCCCTTTTACTATGAGGTCATATTAAATTGATATTTTTCGCTAGGCGAATTATATAACAAACAAATGATAAAGTCAACCATAATCAAAATTGAAAAACTAACAAAAGTAGGTATAAAAGTATGAATTTTAATTTTAGTCGAAGTGATACAAGTTAGGAAATGCCCTAAATATAAGGGTTTTTGACAAGTAAGGAATGGAAAGATTGGTATATTAGGAGGGTGGTGCTCTATCCA
>DJPS01000044.1 GCA_002438625.1 Christensenella sp. UBA6406 | reverse complement strand
GCGAAGCGTTTAAATGAAGTTTTAGATACAAATCCAAAAATTGTGGATGGTGCATTTAACGGCATTTTAAGCGGTGAAAATGGTGGAAAAGCGTGTGAAAAGGAAAGCGAAGTTAAAGGTAAAATAGAATTTAAAAATGTTTCCTTTTCTTATCCTGATGCAAATGAAAAAGTTTTAGAAAATGTTAGTTTTGTTGTGAATAAAGGCGAAACGATTGCATTTATTGGCTCAACAGGTAGCGGAAAAAGCACACTTATCAATTTAATTCCTAGATTTTACGATGCGACAAGTGGCGAAGTTTTGATTGATGACATAAATGTTAAAGATTACACTGAAAATGTATTACATAGTAAAATTGGATATATTTCGCAAAAGGCGGTTATCTTTTCAGGCACTGTACGTTCAAATATTGCATTTGGTGAAAAGAGTGGAGATGATAGCGGTTTAAGTGATGAAGAAATTGATGCGAATGTTAAAAGAAGTGCAGAAATTGCAATGGCTAGCGACTTTATTGAAAAGTTGGATGGTGGCTATGATGCGGTTATAGCACAAAGCGGAACAAATTTAAGTGGTGGGCAAAAGCAAAGAATTTCTATTGCAAGGGCTATAGCGAGAGAACCTGAGATTTTAGTTTTTGATGATAGTTTTTCTGCACTTGATTATAAGACAGATAAGGCATTAAGGGCAAATTTAAGCAGAGAAGTTTCAAGTGTTACAAAAGTGATTGTGGCACAAAGGATTGGAACAATTTTAGATGCTGATAAGATTGTGGTTTTAGATAGCGGAAAAGTTGTTGGAATGGGAAATCATAAAGAATTAATGCAATCTTGTGAAATTTACAGGGAAATTGCGTTATCTCAATTATCAAAGGAGGAGTTGGAAAATGAATAAAGATAAAAACGAATTAAATTCTTCTTTAAATGATAATGAAAGTAAAAAAATAGATAAAAATCAAATTGAAAATAGTTTAATTGGTAGCAGTAGTGAAGAATGTGTTAAAAATAAGAAGTGTAAAAAGACAAAAGAGGCTAAGCAAAAGCAATACAGTGCAAAAGCAGTGTGGTTAAAACTTGCTAAATTTAGTAAAGAATTTATGCCTGCATTAATTGTTTCTGTAGTTTTGACTGCTATTAGTGTAGTGATAGATGTTATTGCACCTAATTATTTAAGTGATTTAACTAATGAGGTGCAAAAGGGTTTAATGGGCAGTATGGATATGCCTGCGGTTTTAAAAATAGCCATTATTCTTTCAATTATGTACATTGTTATGTTTGTTGTATGGTTTATTGCAGATTTAATTTTGGGTGTATTGACGCAAAAGGTGTCAAAGAAGATGAGAAGTGCAATAAATGTAAAGATAAATAAACTTCCGCTTAAATACTTTGATAGTCATAGTATAGGCGACACTCTTTCTAGGGTAACAAACGATGTTGATACGATTGGGCAAACATTAAATCAAAGCATAAATAATTTTATTGCATCAATTTTAATGATTGTTGGTTCAGTTATAATGATGTTTGTAACAAATTGGCTTTTAGCACTTGTTGCAATAGGTGCATCAATTATAGGCTTTGCTATAATGGGTGTGGTTATGAAATGCTCTCAAAAATATTTTGTACAGCAACAAGTCGTTTTAGGTAAACTGAACGGACATATTGAAGAAAGTTATGCAGGGCATAATGTTATAAAGGCATATAATGCTCAGGGTGAGCGTTGTAAAGATTTTGATAAATATAATAGCGAATTATATGTGTGTGGTTGGAAATCTCAATTCTTTTCAGGACTTATGATGCCACTTATGAGTTTTATTGGCAATTTTGGATATGTTGCGGTGTGCGTTGTTGGTGCAGTTTTAGCATTTAACGGAACGATTGGGTTTGGTGTGATTATTGCATTTATTATGTATGTTAGATTATTTTCTAGTCCACTAGCACAAATAGCACAATGTATGACACAGATGCAACAGGCAACTGCTGGAAGTTTTAGAGTTTTTGAATTTTTGGAAGAGAAAGAATTTGAATGCGATAAAGCAGGTGTGAGTGAGATTGGTGCGGTTAAAGGTAACATAGATTTTGAAAACGTTAAGTTTGGATATAATGATGATAAAACAATAATAAATGATTTTTCAATCAATATTAAATCTGGGCAAAAGGTTGCTATTGTGGGTCCGACAGGTGCGGGTAAAACAACAATGGTTAATTTGCTTATGAGATTTTATGAAGTTGGTGGCGGAAGCATTAAGGTTGATGGTGTGGACATTGCGGATATGAAAAGGTCAAGCGTACATAAGTTGTTCAGTATGGTTTTGCAAGACACTTGGTTGTTTGATGGCACGATAATGGAAAATGTAAGGTTTAATAATGAAAATGTAACAGATGAAGATGTTATAAATGCGTGCAAAAATGTTGGATTGCATCATTATATAATGTCTTTGTCTAAGGGCTATGACACTGTGCTTAATGAAGAAGCAAGCATTTCACAAGGGCAAAAGCAGTTGATTACGATTGCTAGGGCAATGGTGCAAAATGCTCCTATGCTTATTTTGGATGAGGCGACAAGTTCTGTAGATACAAGGACGGAAGTTTTAATTCAAAATGCAATGGATAAATTGATGAAAGGAAAGACATCTATCATTATTGCACATAGACTTTCAACAATTAAAAATGCAGATTTAATTTTGGTTATGAAAGGCGGAGACATTATAGAGCAAGGAACGCACGAGCAACTTCTTGCTAAAAATGGATTCTATGCCGATTTATATAACAGTCAATTTGATGATGAAGAAGAATAAAATTAGAAAGAAGAGACAAGTGGATAAAGGGGGTAAGATAGAGTTATGAAAACAATGCTACTTCACAGTTGTTGTGCACCGTGCAGTTCATCTGTGCTAGAAAGGTTGGTGGCGGATTATGATGTTACAGTGTTATATTACAACCCCAACATTTATCCTAAGGAAGAATACGAAAAGAGAAAGGCAGAGCAAATTAGGCTTATAAAGGAAGTTTATCCTAAGGTTAAGTTTTTAGATTGCGATTATGATGGCGAAGAATATTTTAAATGTGTAAGCGGTTTGGAGAGTGAAAAAGAAGGCGGGGCAAGGTGCGTGAAATGCTTTAAACTTAGAATGGGCTACACTGCACAAAAGGCAAAAGAATTGGGTTTTGATTGCTTTACAACAACACTTTCAGTTAGTCCGCATAAAAATAGCAAGTTATTGAATGAAATTGGAGAAGAATTGTCAAGGCAGTTTGATATAGAATATATAGTTTCCGATTTTAAGAAAAAAGATGGCTATTTGCGGTCTATTCAGTTATCAAAAGAATATAATCTTTATAGGCAAAATTATTGCGGGTGCAAGTTCTCTATGTGGTTTTTAAATGAAAATAAGTAGAAAATATATGCGAAAAAGTGATAGATTGATTGATTCAAATTGAATAAAATTAATTTAATCCATTTACGTTAGTCTACATATTTAAATTATTGTATGAATTAAATTTTTAAAAACTGCCGTAAAATGTTTGCATTTTGTTTAAATATAAGTTATAATCTAAATATCACAATAAAAGGAGTAAATGTAAATGGCAAAATCAAAAAGTTCATTCAGTTTAACTGCTTGCGTTACTTTAATCACAAGTGTTTTGGCTTTTGTTATGTTTTTCTTGCCTAATATGATTTATAAAGTAAGTTTAGGTAGCACAGAAGTAGGAAGAACAAATGCAAGTGGTTGGAATTTGTTTACAGGTGTGTTTAGTCTTGATAATGCTAATGAAGCAACAAAAATTATGTTTAATAATGGTAATGCATTAGCGTACATTGCTGGAATTTTACTTGCTATTAGTGCTATTGCCGTTTTGGCTTGTGCAGTAATATCATTGCTTAAAATGCTTGGAATGAAAGTTGACTTCTCATTGGTTGGTAAGATTGCATTAGTTGCATCTGCTTTAATGATTATTGCATTCGTTATGGCTTTGATTCGTTTCGGTCAATTTCAAGTTGGCGAAGGCGTTTTGGGTTATGGCTTAATTGTTGGATTAATTGCTAGCATTGCAACTGCGGTTGTTCCAATGGTTTTAAAGAAATAATCTAAAAAAGATTAATTAAATGAAAGTCAATTTTTAAAAGATTGATATATTAATAAGAAAATAGCGGGGTAAAGTTTGCCTCGCTTTTTTTCTGTTTTTTTAGTGGTTTATTGATTGCGTTCGCCAAAAAATTCTTCTTCATTAAAGTTTGGATTTCTGGGGTGGCAATTTGGACAATTATCTTCTTGAATAACTTTGGATTCGCAAATTGGGCAAGTATAACTGTACGTTTGGCAGTTTAAAACAAAATAATTTGTTATGGTTTTTGTTTCTTGTGTTTCATTATTTTCTTCATTTGTTTTTGTGTCAAGGTCTTTTGCTTTGGCACATTTTTTTGTGCGTTTAAATTTTGTTAAATTTATCATAAATCATTTTTCCTTTTGTTTTATTATTTGTTTATGTTCCTTTTTATTACAATTTGTAATGTATCAATTTTAATTTGCATTATTAAATATTTATTGTCATTCATTTTATGTGCATTTTTTAAATCTTGTGCATTTTATTTAAAAAGTTAAGGGCAATTTAATGCAAAAGCAGACAATAAGCAACAAAGGTTGCTAATTTTTGCAAATTTTAATATGGTAAAATTTAATTATAGCAAAAAGGCAAAGGGGGATTTAATGCAAGTTAAAAATAGAATTTACGATGGCACACTTTACATAGTGCTTGCAGGTGAGTTAGATGAGCATACGGCAAATTTTGTGCGTGATGAGATTGATAGGCTTGTCGGGGCGAAAAAGGTTAGGCAGGTTATCATTGATTTAAGCGAGTTAGAGTTTATGGACAGCACGGGTGTCGGGGTTATGATTGGGCGATATAAGAAGTTTAAAGAAAGGGGCATTCCTGTTTTTATTAGCAATCCATCATTGCACGCAGAAAGAATTTTTAAAATGAGCGGTCTTTACGAGATTATGCCAAAAATAAGTTAAGTAATTAAATAAAATCAATTTAAAAATAAAATATATAAATGAATAATCACTTTAAAAAATAAAAATTAAGATAAAAAATAAAAGAGAAAAGGAAGATTTAAAATAAATGGATATGAACATTAATTATATGGAATTAAAATTTAAAGCATTATCAATAAATGAAAGTTTTGCAAGGACTTGTGTCGCATCATTTTGTTTGCAAATTAATCCAACTATTGAGGAACTAAACGATGTTAAAACTGCCGTGTCAGAAGCGGTAACAAATTGTGTTGTGCACGCTTATCCACACGAAAAAGGGGAGATTGTTATCAACTGTTCACTTGTGGATAACTGCTTAACAATAAATGTTAAAGATGATGGTATAGGAATAAAAGATTACGAGCAAGCAAGAATGCCATTTTTTACAACTAAGCCAGAAAGCGAGAGAAGTGGTGTAGGGTTTGCAGTTATGGAAAGTTTTATGGATGATTTAAGTCTATCTAAAAATGGAGATAGGGGACTTGTTGTAACAATGAAAAAGTATTTTAAAAGCAATCAAAAATTAAGTATAATTGGAGGTTAAATTGCTAACACAATGCGAAACACTGGCTTATATAAAAAAAGCACAGGAAGGGAGTGAAAGTGCAAAAACAATATTACTTGAAAATAATTATCCGCTTATAAAAAGCATTGTAAAGCGATTTTTAAATAAGGGGGTAGATTACGATGACCTTTATCAACTTGGTTGCGTTGGGTTTTTAAAGGCAATCAATAATTTTGATGAAAAATTTAATGTTAAATTTTCAACATATTGTGTGCCTATGATTATAGGTGAGATAAAGCGGTTTATGAGAGATGATGGACTAATTAAGGTTTCCCGCTCGCTAAAAACGCTAAATAATGAAATAAATAAGTTTATAAATCAGTATAAAAATGAAAACAATGGAGAATCTCCTTGCGTTGAAGATATCTCAAAGGCAATAAAAGTGGATGTGCAAGAAATTCTTTTAGCGATTGAAAGTAGCAGACAACTTGTGTCGTTAAATGAAAATATTGATGATGATTCCAATTCGTGTCAAATTTGCGATAAAATTCCAATAGAAGAAAGTCCATATGAAGATGTTGATTTCATTATGTTAAAATCCGCATTAAAAAATTTAAATGAAAGGGATAAAAAACTTATCATTTTACGCTATTTTAGAAACAAAACACAAAGCGAAGTTGCAGAAAGTTTGGGTGTGTCTCAGGTGCAAGTGAGTAGGATGGAAAACAAAATTTTATGCAACTTACGTATGCAAATTGGGGAATAAATTAAAATTTAAGAAAAATTTAATCTAAACAAATTGCTTAAATGCTTAAACTTAGCATTTGGCATTTTTTTGTGTAATTTAAGCGGATAAAAATAAATTTTTGCAAAAGTTGTCAAATTTTATCATATTTACTTGCTAAAATTATCATAATATATTAAAATACATTATATATATTTGCATTTTGCCATTTGTTTATTTGTTAAAATTGAATATTGAATGTGTAAAGGTGTGAAAGAATTAAACAAGGATATGGAGGAATGAATCATTGTCAAAATTAAAAACACTTTTGGGATATTTAGTGATTATTGCGATAATTGGTGGGGTTGGATTGTTAGCTTATTTTGCCATGCAAAACCAAGATAACACAATTTCATTTAAAGGTGAAGATGTTTCAGCAATAACAGGTGAAGTTGGGGAAGAAGTTGAATTGCCTAAGCTAACCAAAGATGGTTATGATTTTTTGGGTTGGTTTTACGATAGCGAGCTTACAAACCCGTGCGGAGAAACGATAATAATCCAAAAAGGTAGCACAATACTTTATCCTGCTTGGCAGATAAAATATTATACAGTTACAGTTAAATACATAAATGGTGGAGAAGTCGGAAGCAGTGACCAAGTGCCTTATGGGCAAAAAATTACATTACCTAATGATATAAAGCCAGATTTTGGTTATAGGGTTGTTTGGGTAGAGTCTTTAAGTGGTAAAGAGATTGAAGGCAATGAAGTTGTTATAAAAGAAAATTGCCAATTTGAACAGATACAAAAGCCTAAAACTTACACGCTTAATTATCAATATAATGACACATCAACAAATCAAAGTTTTGCTTATAGTAAAAATTTCCTTTACAAAGAAGATACTGATTCCGTTTATTTAAAAGGTGATGAAGCGGATGTTGTTGGACATACATTAACAGGATGGTTTTATTTAGGCGGAGCAAATAAGGATGTTAAGATGTATATCAAAGATGGAGACTTCTTATCAGAAACAATGGCAAGAGTTGCAGATGCGAATGATAACTTAACTATCTATGGCGAATATGATTTAAATTCATATAATTTAATTGTAAAGGATGAAGAAAAAGAACTTGCAAGAAGGCAATTATTATTTAATGCTAGTATAAAAGAAGAATTAGATGCGATTAAGGAAAGTGGTGTTGCAAAAAAAGACCATTATAATCTTGTTGGATGGAGATATTTTGATTCAACAAATGAAGAGGATTTTAAAAATGTTAAAATGCCAGCAAATGATATAGAAATTTCTCCTATTTACGATATAGAAAAGTTTAACATTACATTCACTGCACATCTTAATTTAAATAAAGTTAAGGTTAAGGATGTGGTTGTTGAATATAATGGCTCACTATTTGCTGAAGATGTATCTAATATAGATGCAGAAATAGTGTCAGCGGTTGAAAATTGTGAGAATTGGGTAGGTTATTCAAATATAGATGAATATCAATTTGATTATTGTTATTTGGCAAGTGATAAAGAAAAGACATATAAGACATTGGTTGAAATTTTACCAAATTTATCTGGTGTTGAAAAAAGTGATGATGTCGTTCTTGTTTATAAAAAGACTGTATTCTATATAGAATATTATAGAGATTATAATTTCACGACAAAAGAATGCTCCAATTACATTACGAGAAAAGAGATTGGCACAAAAGAAGATTTTAGCGTATTAGATTCAATTCAACACACAAATCCTGATGATTACGCTTTTGGTGGTTGGGCATTTGCTGACGACCCAAGTAAAACATTAGATTATGATTCATATGATGATGTGAACATTGGAAGCGACATTATGGTATTTGCAGACTTCTATAGAAACGACCCAACAAGGTGGCAATTTACTACAATGGCGGTTGATGGAGAGAATCTAATTTATGCAACAAGGTATGTGGGTTATTACCAAAATGTTGTTGTTCCAGTTCAATCTAGAGGAACAGTTTATGGCATTGGTGGAATGGGTCCAATAATTAGCGATTACAACACTGCAATAGGGAAGAGATTTTTAGTTTATGATTCAATTAGAGAGATATGCTCAGATGCGTTTAAAAATTTACAGGTATTTGTAAGATTTAAGGAAACATCAAATCCAGATTTAGAGAAAACTGGGCTTACGATAAGAGAAAATGCATTTACAAGCCATCCGTTCTCTGAAAAAGCCTTTGTAACCGATGCATCATTAGATAAAGTTGAGCCTAAATCTATTAAGCGAATTAAGTTGCCTACAAGAACGATTAAAGTTGAAGAAGGTGCGTTTAGTGGAGCGTTTGAGTTGGAGAGCATAGATGTTAGCAAAGGTTGTGCAAAATATTATAGTAAAGATGGGGTTTTGTACGAAAGAATTGAAGGTAGTCCTAATGTCAATTTAATTGCTTATCCAATAAGAAAGCAAAATGAAATGTTTGTGGTAGGCGCAAATGTTGAAAGAATTTGCAAGGGTGCGTTCTACTATAATATATCAACTTCTTTATATTCCATTACAGCAAATTACAACTTAGAAAAAGAAGAAGTTAAGATATTAAAAGCAAAATTAGAAGAAGTTACAATAGAAAGCGGAAATGTGTTAAAAAGCATAGGCGAAAAGGCGTTTTTTGGTAATTATCAAATGATGAAGATTGAATTGCCTAGTTTGCCTAATTTGGAAAGCGTTGGCGATGGAGCGTTTAGTGGCTGTTTCAGTAGCACAACGGAAAGAAAAGATAAAAATTTAGGTAGGTCATTCATATTTGATTTAAATAATTTATCATCTATTCCTAAGGAAATGCTTGCAACTGCAAGAGATTTAGATAACTTTACAATTTTAAATATGGACAATGTTTCATATATTGGAGACCGTGCATTTATAGAAGTTGGTGGTTATATAAATCAAAATTTAAAAACAGATAAATCAGATTATATGATTATCTTGCGTGGTCAAGTTAATTATATTGGTGCATCAGCATTTTACAGTTCGTGGTTTGACATAGGTTTCAGTTCAACATTTAGTTTTGCCGAGATTGATGGTGTAAAACCAACGATTTACAGCAGTGCATTTGGTTCTGGTGGTTCAACATCTTATGGTAAGCACAGAATTATGGGTATTGATGGATTAGAAACATTAATTTTAGATGATGTTGATATGTATCAAAGAGTTTTCTCTGGTGCAATTATTGATGTCAATATGAAATTTATAAACTGCAACTTTAACATTTCAGAAAGTGGATATATGGGCAACACATTCTCTGGTTCAACACTAAATGGCAATTTAGATATAATTTACACAAACGGGGAAGCACAAGATATTGGACTTAGAAATTATACTTTAAGGGATTTAAATGTAAATGGTGATGTAACCATAGATTATAAAAATTTCAATGGTATGTTATATGAAAGACTTATGCAAAATTTCAGTTGCAACACATTAACAATAAAAGGTGTAAGTGTATTGCGTAATGGAATTTTTGGCACAGAAAAAAATAATTATGCAAATAGAGGACCAAGAAGCATTGTGTTTGATAATTCTTGTACATTTACAGAACTTGGTGAAGGAGCACTTAATAATTGTGATAATCTTATTTCTATTGTCTTGCCTGCGTCAATTACAAGCATTGATTTCTTAGCTTTTGCAAATATTACAATGAAAGATGGCGAAATTATTTTAACATCAGCACTTTTAAATTTACAAACTGTTGTAATTAATAATGGCACAAGTGTTATATCTGTTAATGGAGATTTGCTTATAAATGATACGGTAATCAAATTTAAGGTGCCAAGTAGCATTATCAACGGATATGCAAACGATGCAAATTGGGGTGCTTTATATGCAAAAGGCTTAATTGAAGCATTTTAAAGATGAATTAAACTAATTTGAAAAGCTTTTATAGAATTTATTTAAATGAATTTTAATAAAATTTTAAATCAATATAGCAAAAAATGGGTTAATCCCATTTTTTTGATGAAATTAATGCGAATAGTAAAAAAATTTGCTTGTATAATTTTAAGTAAATTATGTTTTCAACTTTTTGCAAAAAATAACTTTACTTTTTGCGTAAAAAATTGTAAAATTTAATTGTAAGCAATTTTGTTAAGCGGGGTTTTGGGTGAATACATTAAAAGGTGTTTCTATTTTTGATTTGGTTGTAAAAAAATCTAAGTTTTTGGGTTTTGGTTATAGGGTTGATAGCATTGAAGAAGCGGAAGAGATTATAAGCGGTTTAAGAAAGAAATTTTATGATGCTAGACACATTGTATATGCCTATAAAATTGGTGATGATATTGTAAGGAAAGAAAATAGCAGTGAACCATCAGGGACTGCAAGCGTGCCAATTTTGGCGGTTATTGAAAACAATAATTTAACAAACACTCTTATATTGATTATTCGCTATTTTGGCGGAGTTTTGCTAGGTGCAAGCAATTTATATAGGGCATATAGCGACACTGCTGTTGGAGTTGTAAATAATGGTGAAATTGTAACTCTTAATAAGTATAGCAAATATGAAGCGGAAGTGAGTTATGTTGAATATGCTAAATTAAATTCATATGCAAGCAAATCTAATGATTTAGTTATTTTAAACGGCGATTTTGGAACGGTTATAAAGATAGTTTTTGCAGTTAAAGAAGGTGTGGGCAATAAAGAAATTTTGAATTTAATTGAAGGCAAGGAGGCAAAAGAAACAATATGGCTATAATAACTGAAATTAAGCAAACGACCAAAAATAAGTCGCAAATGTATGAAATTTTTGTGGATGGTGAAAGTTTGGGGCTTTATCATATTGAAACAATCATTAAGCATTCAATAAAAGTTGGGATGGAAGTTGATGTGGCAGTTTTGGATAATGCATTAAAAGAAAGTACAACTCTTGTGGCTATGGAAAAAGTTTTGAATTATATTTCAAAATCTATGAAAACGCAAAAAGATATAGAAAAATATTTAAAAGGCAAAGGATATGGTGACGATATCATTGAAAGTGTTATAGCCAAATTGCGTGAATATAATTATATAAACGATGAAATTTATGCAAAATATTTTATAGCAAGCAAATCTAAAAAGGAAGGAAATAAAAAGATTAAGTTTGACTTAAAGAACAAAGGGTTAGATGAAAAAGTTATTGCTGAAATGCTTAGCGAAAATGCAGAAGATTTAGATGTTATAAAAAATCTTGCGGATAAATATTTGAAAAATAAGGTAAAAGATTTTAAAACAAAAACAAAATTATTTGCATTTTTGGCATCTAAGGGTTTTGAATACGAGAATATAAATAGTGTTTTAAGACAGTATGATTTTAGTGGAAATAACGAAGATGCTTTTAATGATTAAAAAATTCATAATGCAATTTAAATTAAAAATGAGAAGTTGAAGGAGTAAAAAGTGAAAATAGGTTGTGATATAATAAAAGTGGAAAGAATAGAAAATATTTTAAAACAAAAGGAAAGGGTTTTTACAAAAGCGGAAATTGAATATTGCGAAAAGTTTTCAACCCCAAATTTGCATTATGCTGGAATATTTAGTGCGAAAGAAGCAATTATAAAGGCTTTGGATATAGATAGCTCTTACAAATTTAAATATAATGAAATTGAGATTGGACATAAAGAAAGTGGTCGCCCAACGGTTAAATTTTTGCGTAATGCAGAAGAACTTTTTAAAAATGTTAGGATAGATGTTTCAATTTCTAATGAAAAAGAATTTGCAATAGCAACAGCAATTTGCTTCTAATTTTAAGTAAATAGCAGAAATGGTTGCCTATTAAAGAAAGTGTTTTATGGTTAAAGAATGAAGATTAAACGGCAATAAATTAGTTAAATGTAAATAGCAACAAAAAAGCAGTGTCATAAAAGTGTAAAATTTACAAATTTATATAACTGCTATTTTTTGTTCTTTCTTTAAATAAAGATTTTAATAATTATGCATTTTTTGCATCGTTTACAAGTTTAGTAATGTTTGATACCTTTCTTGCAGCATTATTTTGGTGAATTACGCCTTTGTTTGCTGCAGAATCAATATATGCAACAACTTCTGGAAGAAGTTTTTCTGCCTCATCAATTTGATTGTTAGATACCAAAGTTTTAACTTTTTTTGTAAGAGTTGCTATTTTGCTTTTAATCATTCTGTTTTCAAGTGTTTTCTTTTCAGCAACAAGAACTCTTTTCTTTGCAGATTTAATATTTGGCACGACTTTTCTCCTTACATTTAATATTTTACTGATATATTATAGCACAACAAAAAATAAAATGCAAGATTTTTTTGAAAAATCACATAATAAATTTGAAAATGAATTATAATGCAACTTTATATATTCATAAAAGTGTAAAGGATGGTTTTGAACTATGGTTAAATATACAGATATAGCACGAGAATGTGTAACTTCAAATATGAAAGCAAAAGAAAATAAACTAGATTTTGGTTGTTTTGAATCAATAGTTAAAATAGATAGCGTAAAAAAGGAAAAATATTATGGCAAAGCGAAGGGTGAATATTATTTGTTAGATTGTCCTAATTTGCATTCACTTGCCCCAGTTGTGTATGAATACATCATTGAGCAAGTGGCATCATATTTGCGATATAAAATAAAAAAGATAACAAACAAGCAAAATTATAAAGTTCTTGTGGTTTGTTTGGGTAATGAAAATATTGTAAGCGATTCGTTGGGTGCTTCCGTATTTTCTAACCTTATTACAACACCTTTTAGTGATGAAGTCGTTAATGATAAGCGGAAGTCTTTTAATAATGCTAAATTTAACGAGCGAAATATAAGATTATGTCAAGAAAATTTAAATGCTAAAATATCAAAAATTTATGCACAAAAAACGGGTAATGTATTAGATGATGTTTGCAGTGATGTTCGCTTGACCGAACGAGATAGGGCAATAATGGATGCGTATGAAAGTGGTGTGGCATTTGATGATTTACCAAAAAATGTGTATATACATTCTTTTACAGATAGAAATTGCAAAAAAAGATATGCATACAATTTTAGCAATGAAATAAACATGCATCAATCTCAAAATATATTGCAAGCGGTAAAGACAAGTGTTTTTGGTAAAACGGGCATAGACACGGCAAAATTAACAAAAGGAATAAAAGATATTGCTGAACCTGATGTGGTTATATTGATTGATTCATTATGCTCATCAAGTTTAAATCGTATAGGTACATCAATTCAAATTTCTGATAGCGGTTTGGTTGCTGGCGGGGCAATAGGAAGGCAAGGAACGCTTATAAATGCACCATATTTAAAATGTCCAACACTTGCCATCGGCATCCCATTTGTTGTAAGGGTTGAAACAATAGTGAGTGAAATATTGTCAACAATGAGCGAAGTCGGGATAGATGATAGCAAAACAATTTCAAATAAGTGTAGAAACTTGCTTGTTGCTCCAAAAGAGATAGATTCAATGGTTGAACTTGGGGCTCACATTGTCGCAAGTGCAATCAATCTTGCAGTTTTAGATTTTTCAACAAACGAGCAGAGGTTGATGAAAATTTAATTTAATTAAATTAATTAATTTCAAATTCTAACAAAATTTATAGCATTAATTATAGGAAAAGGTGAAGTGATTAAATTATTTTAATTTAATTTTGCCTTTTTTCTAATTCTTTTAAGGCTTTAATAAGTTTATCAATATGAGATTTTTTATTGTAATGAGCAATAGAAACACGCACCACACCGCAGTTTGTCGTGCCTAAAACTTGATGGACAATGGGGGCACAAGTTAGTCCACTTCGCACGCATATTTTATGTTTTTCGTTTAAATAATCGCACACTTCCATAGAACTATAACCTTTAACATTAAATGCAACAACCCCGTTAAAGCAATTTGTAGGTGTGTAAAGTGTTATGTTTTCGTTTGTCTTAAGTCTATCAATTAATTGCATTGATAAATACTTTATTTTCTCATTAATTGTTTTAAAGTGCTTTTGTACATATTCTATTCCCGCACGCAAACTAACAATATTGACAAGTGGAAGGGTGCCACATTCAAAACTTTCAGGCATAACAACGGGTGGGTCAATTTCTTCACTATTCATTCCTGTGCCACCAAATTTAATTGGCTTTAAATTTATGCTGTTAATGCTTTCACTAGATATGGCAAGACCACCAACCCCAGACAATCCAAGCAAGCCCTTATGCCCCGCAAAAGCAAGCATTGATATATTGCATTTTTTCATATCTATGCTTTCGTGTCCTGCTGATTGTGCTGAGTCAACCAGAAAAGTTAAATTGTGTGCTTTTGCAATTTCGCCTAATTTTTCAATATCAATTTTTACTCCCAAAACATTTGAAATATGATTTACAATAATCATATAAGTTTTATCATTTATTGCTTTTTCAAAACTGTTAGTGTTAATTTGTCCATTTTGTTGCGGTTTAATTATTGTAAAGGTAATTTTGCCTTCTTTTTCTAAATGCTTTAAAACTCTAAGAACTGAATTGTGTTCATATGCACTTGTGATGATATGTCCACCTTCTTTAACACTGCCCAAAATGGCAAGATTCAATGCTTCCGTGCATCCGCTTGTAAAAATTATATGTTCACCATTGCAATTAAAAAGGGTAGCAACTGTCTCTCTTGCTTTGTAAACTTCATAACCTGCTTTAACGCTTAAATCGTGTCCACTTCGCCCTGCATTTGCGTTGTATCTTAGCATTGCTTTAAAAACCGCTTTATAAACGCAAAAAGGCTTTTTTAATGTTGTACTTGCATTATCTAAATATATCATAAATTCTAAATCCTTTTAGTCTTAACAAATTTATTCACAATTATATTTATGTCTTAATAAAATATAGTGTGAACACTTTTTTCTATCAAAATTTAAATTTTATACTTTTTAATTGTTTAATTATAGATTAAAAGCAAAAATTGAAATTATATAAAATTTTTTTAATTTAATTTTATAATTTATTTTAATTTACTAATTTAAAATAAAATTAAATAAAAATGTTATTTACAAAAGAATATAAAAGGGCGGTGATTTAAATGATTTATTTACTTGCAATATTTAGAAACAAAACAGAAACAATGGCTTTTTATAGCATTCTTTTATCCTACAAAGTCAACGCCCGCATTGTAAACACTCCAAAGCAGGCAATGATTGCGTGTGGCATTTCTGTAAAATTAAATATAAATGACTATCAAAAGGCAATGCAAATTTTTAAGCGTAGAAGATTTTCTTCTTTTGTTGGTTTCTACAAAGTTTTTAGCGATAGATCTTCTTATTCTATAACCCCGTTTAGATAGTGAAACTAAAAAATATAAAGTTAAAATCTTTTCCTATATACACAAGTAAATTGGCGTAGAATGTTAATGGTTTGTTACTTTGAAAAAATTTTTAAAAATTTATCAAAAATGCTTGACATTAATTTTTTTATGTGTATAATAAAGGTTAAAGAAAGTCAAACTAATAAAATTGTATTTGACGATAAAGTTAAAGGAGGGTGAGAAATGGCAAACATAAGTGATGTGATAGAAAAGTTTATTTTAGATGCATTAAAAACGGATGACAACATAGATTTAAGTAGAAATGAACTTGCAAATTTCTTTAATTGTGCACCAAGTCAAATTAACTATGTTCTTGCGACAAGGTTTACGACTGATAGGGGATTTGAAGTTATTTCGCAACGTGGAGGCAGTGGTTACATTAGGCTAATCAAGTTAGATTTTGAAGATAATGATTGTTTGAAGAATTTAATTCAAAATAGATTAAAAAAGCCTATTGATTTTAAATCTGCTAAGCAAATAATGGCAAATTTGCTTGAAAGTGGAGTGATAGATGAGATGGAAGAAAATATAATATTGTCTGCCGTTTCTCCAAAATCACTTGCTAATCCTATAAATATTGATGATAAACTAAGAAGTCAAATTTTGAAAAATATTTTTATAGAGCTTTCAAAACGTCATCATTAGATAAAGTAGCAGTTTAAAATAAACTAAATAAGTGAAAAATTTTAAATATAAGTTTAAGATTTTATTAAAAAACATAAAAATTATTAAATCAATAAATTAAATGAAGGAAAAATAAAAATTCAAGGAGGATAGAGATATGTATAACGGATTAAAAATTACAAGAAGCACGCAAAAGGTTTTGCAAGAGGCAGAAAGTAGTGCGGTAAGTTCATTTGGTAGTGCTATAACATCGTTAAACATCCTTTATGGACTTGCTAGTGTTTCTAGCGGAGTTGCAAGCAATGTCTTGCGTGCCTACGGCATAACTGCTGGTAGGTTATGGTCATATATAAACAACATTACAATGCCAACTTTTGGTACTGGACTTATGGATTTGTCGCAAGGAGCAACATCTATCATTGCAACCGCTGGAATGGTAGCTAACGAGTTAAATGCGGGGGCAATAAGCACAGAGCATTTATTGTATGCTATTGTTTCAAATAGGGATTGCGAGGCAAGTCAAGTTATTGAAAGTGAGTTTGGCGTAAGTATTGAAGATATAAAAGAAAAATTACTTGCCTTATTTAAAGAAAATATAGACGAAGAAAAAGAAGAAAGACAAAGTGTTTTTGCAACAAATAATTCTTATAATTCATCAGATTTAAATAATGAGGAAAATGGTGATTCTGCATCTTATAATGCTAATTTACCTGAGGCTTTAAAAGATTTGGGTATAGATTTAACTGAAAGGGCAAGGCAAGGTAAAATTGATGCAATAATTGGCAGAGATAGCGAAATTGAGCGTGCTATTGAAATCTTGTGCAGAAAGACAAAGAATAACCCTATTTTGATTGGTGATGCGGGCGTGGGCAAAAGTGCAATAGCGGAAGGGCTTGCTTTAAGAATTGTTAAGGGCGAAGTGCCTGATGCACTTAAAGGTAAAAAGATATTTTCACTTGAACTTGGCTCATTAATGGCGGGCACAAAATATAGGGGTTCAATGGAAGAAAAATTGAAAAAAGCCATTGAAGCAATTATAAGTGATAAGAGCATAATTGTATTTATAGATGAAATTCACACACTTGTGCAAGCAAGCGGTGAAAAGGGCGAAATTAGTCCTGCTGATATGTTAAAACCATATCTTGCAAGGGGTGAGATGCAAACAATAGGTGCAACAACGATTGATGAATATAGAAAGTTCATTGAAAAGGATAAGGCTCTAGAAAGAAGGTTCCAACCAGTTATGGTTGACCCACCTAGCATAGAAGATAGCATTAAAATTTTGCAAGGTATAAGGGCATCCTATGAAAAATATCATAATGTTACAATCACTGATGAAGCAATTAAAAGTGCGGTTGAATTAAGTGATAGATACATTACAGATAGGAATTTACCAGATAAAGCGATTGATTTAATTGATGAGGCATCAAGCCACGCAAAAGTTAAATTAAATGGTGGAGCATTTGGTAAAAAAGATGAAAGTGCGGGAAATTATGATAACAATAATACAAATAGCAATTTAAATAATAATTTGAATAATTCAGCCGATAAAAATGCGGATAAACCAGTTATAAAAGAGAGTGATGTTGCTGAAGTTGTGGCAAAATGGACAGGTATTCCTGTTGCTAAACTTAATGAAACGGAAATGGAAAGGCTTAACAATTTGGAAGATATTTTGCATAAGAGAGTTATAGGTCAAAATGAAGCAGTTGAAGAAGTGTCAAGGGCATTAAGAAGAAGTAGGATAGGCATTTCAGATAGCAAGAGACCGATTGGAAGTTTCTTATTCTTAGGTCAAACGGGTGTGGGTAAGACAGAGTTGTGCAAAGCATTGGCGGAAGCAATGTTTGATAGTGAGAAATCACTTATAAGAATAGATATGAGTGAATATATGGAAAGTCATAGCGTTGCTAAACTTATAGGTGCTCCACCTGGATATGTTGGACACGATGATGGCGGTCAATTAACTGAGCAAGTTAGGAGAAAACCATATAGTGTTGTGTTGTTTGATGAAATAGAAAAGGCACACCCAGATGTTTTAAATGTACTACTTCAACTTTTGGATGATGGTAGGTTGACTGATAGCAAGGGCAGAGTTGTCAATTTTAAAAATTGCATAATTATTGCAACTTCAAATATTGGTGCAAACAAGATTAACAAACCTATTGATTTGGGCTTTAAAGACAACAAGGAAAAGACAGAAAGTGAAGCGGAAGATTACGAAAAGAATAAGGAAATTATGCTTGAAGAATTAAAGAAGCATATGAAACCTGAACTTATCAATCGTTTTGATGCTATTGTTGTTTTCCATAAATTAAACAAGCAAGAAATGGCAAAAATTGCAACAATTATTATAAATAATTTGAATAAGAGATTGAAAAATCAAAATATAGAATTGAAGTTAGATGAAAAGGCTCTTCAAGTGATTGTTGAAAATGGTTGCGATTATAATTATGGTGCAAGACCATTAAAACGTTACATCCAAAAGGAAATTGAAGATAAATTGGCAGATGAAATATTGAAAGGTAAATTTGCTGGTGGCGGAGAAATATTAGTTACTGGTGAAAATGGAAAACTTCAATTAACTGAGCCAGTCTGCGTATAAAATGATGCAATTTAAAGTTATATAAAATTTAATTATTATATCAAAATTGATTTAATTTATTAATTAACTATTTGTTCATTATTCAATTTTAACATATTTTCAAAAAAGAAAAACATTGGAACTTAACAAATTAGGTTTCAATGTTTTTTTGTTTATTTAATGCGTTATTTGCAATGATAAGATTTAACGCACATATATATTTTTTGCTTTTTATTGATTTTCTTTCAATTCTTCTTCAATTTGTAAAAGTCTGTTATACTTGCAAACTCTATCAATGCGGGCAGGGGCACCCGTTTTAATTTGACACGCTTCTGTTGCTACGGCTAAGTCGGCAATAAATGTGTCATCCGTTTCTCCACTGCGGTGAGAAATCACTGTTCCATAACCATTTTGTTTTGCTAAATTAATTGTTTCAAAAGTTTCGCTTAATGTTCCTATTTGATTTGGTTTAATTAAAATTGCATTTGCCATTTTATTTTCAATGCCCATTTTAAATCTTTCCTTATTTGTTACAAAAAGGTCATCACCAACAAGTTGAATTTTGCCATTTAAAATGGCGGTCATTTTTGTCCAGTTTTCATAGTCTTCTTCACCTAAACCATCTTCAATAGAGAAAATAGGATAAGAATCAATTAAATGTTGCTGTAATTCAATAAATTCATTAGTTGTGAAAAGTTTGTCAGTCTTCCAAAAATAATAACAATCATTTTTGCCTATTTTTATTGCTTCTTGCTTCATTTCACTGCTTGCTATATCTAAGGCAATGCAAAAATCTTCATAAGGCTTGTAACCTGCTTTTTTTATTGCTTGTACAATATATTTTAGTGCATCTTCATCGCTTTTTAAATTAGGTGCAAATCCGCCTTCATCTCCAACTGTGGTTGAAAATCCTTCCGCCTTTAAAATTGATTTAAGTGCAGAATAAACTTCAACACTTTTTCTAAGCCCTTCGCTAAATGGCTCGCATTTCATTGGTACAATCATAAACTCTTGAATGTTTACGCTATTGTCTGCGTGTTTTCCGCCATTTAATATGTTAAGCATAGGGCGGGGAAGTGATTGAAAATATCTTGCACGCCTAATTTCATTAATGTTTATAGTTGCGTTAAAATGTGGCTTTTCACAAGTTGCGTTGCTGTCCACTTTTTCCTCATCAATTTTTATGCAATTTTCCGCTATCTTAACGGCTGATTTATCATAGTTTTCATAAAATAGGCAAGATAAATAATCATATAGTGGGATGCCATTTGCTTTTGCAACAGCTCTAGCAGAAGCAAGTGAAACGCCCAAAATAGCATTAGCCCCAAGCCTTGCTTTGTTTGGCGTGCCATCAAGTTTTATCAAAAGAGCATCTAACTCACTTTGCTTGCTTGCGTCAAAACCAAATATAGCATCTTTAATTTCACCATTAACATTTGCCACTGCTTTATGAACAGATTTGCCGTTGTAATCTTTTTTGTCTCCATCCCTAAGTTCAACTGCCTCATAAATCCCCGTTGATGCACCAGAAGGAACAGATGCCCTTCCCATAATGCCACCATTTAAAAGCACATCAACTTCAATCGTAGGGTTGCCCCTAGAATCTAAAATTTGTCTAGCTTTAACATTTTCAATTAAAAAACTCATTTAAATTAACTTCCTTTTTTATTTAAAATTTTATCTATATTTTTTATCTTTATATAATGAAAGGGCGGTGGAAACCGCCCACATCATTTTTATATTGAATTTTATTAATTTTTTGCTATTATATTTATAATTCTTAATTACCTTAAAAATTAATTACTGCATTTAGAAATAAGTGTTTCATCATTCAAAGTATGAACTTATTTTCCTATATACATTCTTCCATTCATATAAGGACGCAAAACTTCTGGAATTAAAATTGTGCCATCTGCTTGTTGATAAAGCTCTATAATAGGAATTAAAATTCTTGGAGATGCGGCAGCCGTGTTATTTAAAGTGTAACAATAAGTCAACTTGCCATTTTCATCTCTATATTTTATATTGCTTCTTCTTGCTTGGAAATCTCTAAATTCACTTGCAGAGTGTGTTTCGCAATAAGCATTTCTGCTTGGCATCCAAGATTCAATATCATATTTCTTAACTTGCCCAATGCCAAGTTCGCCAGTGCAACACAAAACAACGTGATAAGGAATTTTTAAGTCTTGCAAAATTTCTTCACTATTGTGCAAAATTTCCTCGTGTAAGCGTGTCATTTCTTCATCATCCGCTTTACAAATTACAACTTGTTCAACTTTTTGGAATTGGTGAACTCTATAAAGCCCGTAAACATCTCTGCCCGCAGAACCTGCCTCACGCCTAAAACAAGTTGAAATGCCTGCCATTCTAATTGGCAACTTTGCATTATCTACAACTTCGTTTGCGTGTAAAGAAACAAGAGAAACTTCACTTGTCCCAACAAGATATAAGTTGTCTTCCGTTATCTTATATGCTTGTTCTTCGCCAAGAGGGAAATAACCAGTTCCATACATTGCTTCACTTTTAACCATAACAGGCACGCTATGTGGTTCGTAACCTTTGCTATAAAGTTTATCAATAGCATATTGCATTATTGCCATTTCCAACTTCAAACCATCATTTTTAAGTGCATAAGCACGAGAACCTGCAAATTTTACTGCATTAGTCGTTTCTATCATATTTAAATTTTGCATAAGTGTAAAGTGGTCTTTTGGCTCAAAATCAAATTTAGGTAATTCACCAACTTTACGGATTTCAACATTGTCATTTTCATCTTTTCCAAGTGGAACGCAATCAAGCGGAACAGATGGCACAACTGCCATAAGTGCATCAAATTCCACCTTTAATGCATTATAATTTTCTTCTAAATCTTTTAATGTTGATTTAAGAGATTTAACTTTTTCCGCCTTTTCTTCGTTGCTTATTTCTTTAGATTTAGAAATGCTATTTCTTTGTGCGTTCAACTCCTCAATCTCTTTTAAGTCTTTACGCATCTTTTCATCTATTTCAAGCAAATGTGCAATGTCAACTTTTATCAACTTGTCATCTGCACCTTTTTGCACCTTTTCGGCATTTTTCTTAATATAATCAATACTTAACATTCTTTTAATTTTGTCCTTTTTACTTTTTTCTATATAATAATTTTGCCATTTTAATTAAATTTTGTCAAGTGATTTGGCTATCTTTTAAAAATCATAAGAATAAAGAATAATTTTTCTTAAATGCTTAAATTAATAAATACAAATTGAATCTATTTAATTAAAATGGTGTGAAATTATTAAATTTACCAAAATGTTCAAATTCTGCCATTTGTTTTCATTCTTAGTGTTTTTTAGACAAATTAAGACAGTTAAAAAATTTGCTAAAATTTTAAAGTTAAAGTAAAATTATAATGTAATAAAAAAACACAAAAGTAAAGGGGATTTAAAGATGAACGATAATTCAGTTTTAAGAAAAATGGCTCTTGCCGCTAAAAAAAGATTAAACGGGGTAAGTACTGAAAAGGAAAAGAGAACAAAGAAGCAAGTGTCTTCATTTGCTGTTTATAAAAATTTATATAAAAACGATTTTCAAGTTATAACACTAAAAAATGATGATAATGAATTATATGAAAAGGTTAAGGCATTATTAGATGCGGATTATGATTCACCTAAAATTTTAAAAGACTTGGTTGATGATAATATTTATAATGCGCTAGATGAAGAAAAGAAAATGGCTTATATGCTAAAACTTGCAGATAAATATAATGATTTAAAAGTAAGATACATAAAAGAACATTGTGTAAGTTAGATAAACCAAACAATAAATGTTCTAATCACACGATGCAATGCAATATTAATAAATTAAATTAGTTAGGTAGATTGTTACAATTAACAATTTACCCTTTTTTGTGTTTTGTTGTACAAAACTTTGAAATTAACAAAAAACTTTTTAATTTAATAAATAATGCTTATTTGTTTGACTTTTTTCAATATTTATGGTATATTTTAATTGCAAAATGTAGAAATTAGTTTTAAGTAAATAATTTTTGAACATATAACCGCAATATGTTTAAATTTAGCAACTTATAAAACAACAATAACATTATTATGCAATTTTAGATTTTGCAATGTTTATACGCAAGTGAAATTAAGGTGAATAATTTTACAAGTGCATAAAATATTTTAATTTTTTAGAAAAAGGGGTAAATAAAATGAAACGTTCATTACAAAACGGAAAAAGAAGAATTTTGTCAGTTGCAATGATTGCATTGTTTATTGTTATCGCTGCAAGTTTTGGCGTAACATTTGCAATTTTAGCAAGTAAGACTGATGTTGGAGGTCAAGATTTCACTATTGGTTCGTTAAAAATAGAAGTTAAAGATGGTGTAGGTACAACAGAGGGTAAGTTTACATATGATAACACTAGTGATTTATTTGAAGGGAGCAAAATAAAAATGACAGGTTCAATAGCATTAAAAGATAAATCAGTTGCATCATTTTTAAGAATTAAACCAACAATAATTTTTAGTGGTGAAGATGGAACTGTGGCAACAGCCGAAAAGAAAACAGCGTTTATAAATTCATTTTTAGACCAAATTTTTGGTTCAAGTGATTCTGTAAAGGGTGTGTTTAAGCAAGGTGAAAGTAATGCAAGAGAATGGTTTAAGCCAACAGATGGCGGTGATTATTATTACTATGCTGGTAAATTTACAAGTGGTGAAAAAGGCACGAAATCAGTTCTTGATGGAACAATTACAATGCCTAATGTAGATGCTTTCCAAAACTCATCATTTACTGTATCTTTCAGAATTGAAGCAATTCAAGCATCTGCTGTAACTGATTGGTCTGATGTTGAAAGTAAAACAGCACAAGAACAAGTTAATAAACTTGCAACTAAAACTGATTTATGGGCTTTGGTTGGTTAAAATGAAAGCAGTGGGCTTTAAGGCAAATAATTTAAAATAAATTATCTTATTAAAATTTAGTGCGGTGATTTTAAAAAGGTTATAAAAGAAAAATGCTGAAAAGTTTTAATGCTTTTTAGCATTTTTTGTTTAAAGGGGATTAGTTTATGAAATTTTTAAAGTAGAAAAGTGTGGATAAAGTGGAAAAGAAGATTTAATTTAAAAGAGATTATTCACAATATAAAACTAATTCACGCAATTTTTGGTGAGCAGTTGCAAGATAAATTGTTTTATTTGTTACCAAATTGCCTTTTTTGCCTATAAGTTCACCATTTTGTGTGGCAATGGTGCGTGTGATTTTTTTGCCAATTAATAGGTTGCTATTTGCTGTTAAGCGTTGAATGTTTGCGTTTGTTAAAGGGCGTTGCATTTGCAAACTATTTGCAGTTGTTGCGTTTAAGTTTATAAATTGTTCATTATTGTTGATAGGGTTTTGTGGATTTGTTGCTGTGCGTTGTATTTGCTGACTGCTATCTGATAAAGTTGAATTGACTTTATTTCCCCCTTTTTCTATGGTTGCATCATCTTCAAATTTTTGCAAAGTGTTTGTGTTGTTTTCATCGCTATGTTTGCCCTTAAAAAGTAGGGTGAAAAATTTGCGGGCAGATTTTGGTTTGCTTTCTTCCTTTTCTTCTATGTTTCCATTTTCGCTTATAGTTGTATTGATTTGAGTTGTATTAAGATTTTTATCCATATTTGTATTGTTTTTATCAAAATCGTTTACCACCATTTGTGGTTGAGCAGTTGCCATTTCTTTTACGGGCGTTGTTGTTGGTAATATGTAAGTTTTGGGTAGGGTGCCCGCTTTTAAAACTATTGCATTTTTTGTGCGTATTTGAGCTTTGCCGTTTGGGCGAAGTTTGTCCACCTTTGTTTTAAAATCTTCATCATAAAAAATTATTGTGCCTTTTGAGTGTGATGCAATTTTATTTGCTTCCAAGCATGTGTTGTCCGCAAATAAATAAGATACAATGTTGAACTTATCATCCATTTTAATATCTGTAATTCGCCCTAGCAGTTTGCCGTTTGTGGAGAATGCTTGGCAATTTATGGGCGAAAATTTTATAAGATTGTCCGCAGTCATTTTAAGCTCTAAATTTGCATTGTTCTTTATTGTTATGGCATCTTGTCCAATAGAATAAATATTTTTTACATATAAAATGAATTCGTCTGCTAAAATTTGCTCATTTGCCTGATTTGCATTTGTGTTTGCTTGTGTGTTGTTTATTGCTTTGTCATTGTCGCTATCGCTTTCATTATAAAAATCATCATTGCTTGCAATTTCTAACGCAATCAACTTTTTTAGGTACTTATCAAAATATCCTGAAATTATTATTCCTTCATTGCTTCCATCGTATAGACTGATAACATTTTTAGATAGTATGTCCGAAAATTTCATAAAATAAAAACTCCTTATTATCTTTTTAAGTTAAAATTTTTTCGCTAAAAGCGTTTTTAACTTGATTATTTGCTTATATTTATATATAATAGTTAAGTAATTAAAGTATGCAATTTTTAGTTTTTAATTTGTGTTATTTTCAAATTTTGCTAAAAAGGGCGAAAGATTTTAAATTTAAAAAAGGGAAGTTGTAATTATTATGGGCATTTGGGGGAGGTTGTTTTCTAAAACTATAAGAGTAAAAGAAAATGATTTGCAAAAGTATTTTTGTGTAAAGCATAAAAAAAGTGGCAAAAAAATATATTTAAACACTAACTTAGAAGTGCCCGAGAATTGCACTTGCACATTTTGTTATAGAAACAAGCCGTGTGAAACGCTTAATGCTGGGCAATATCAATTAAATGGAAATTCCTTGCCAATGCTTTACAAGAAAGGAAATTTTAACAAACCGAATAAAAGAAATTATATTCCAGGCTATTTCTTTGCCAACATTTGGTTCGCAAGCAAAAATAATAAATGGATAGAGTTTGATATAGATAAATTTGTCGTAAAAGATAAAACTTATGGCAAACAAAAGATTTGTTTATCAATGAAAGTTAATTTAAGCATAGATGATGCGGGCAAATTTTTTAAAAGTCTGCTTTACGACCGCCCCCACATTCCAAGCAAAAGAGTTTTAAATGCAATTATAAAATGGATTCAAATTGATGTACGCAAATTTTTAAAAAGACAATGTTATAATATTGATGATTTTATGTGTTATACAAGGGGCTTTAATGATGAATTGCATAATTTATTGTGTGATAGATTTACGCCAATGGGCATAAACATTGTTGAAACCGATTTGGATGATGTTATAATGAGTGATGAGTTAGTTAGGGAAATTACGGACAATAGAAGGCTATCTTTTCAGGTGCATTCAAATATGCAAGATTTTGATATAATGATGAATAGCGATGGGGTTAAATCAGGCATTACTTTTGAAAGAAGTGCAGAGCAGTTGCAAGGCAGTGTAGCAGAAAAGTATATGACGAAATCGCAAGACAAGAACAGCGAATTGAGAATGGATGCCATAGATGAAGGGGGAATGGTGGCACAAAATCAAAATGTTAGAAACTTCACAACAAACCGATTTGGTGAAATATGTGACGGAATTAATTTAATGGAAAATAATCAAATTTTTAATGATATTCATAACAAAGAAAATGGCGGAGATGTGTTGCGAAATGGTGAAATTGATATAAATCAATCTAATCATTTAAATGAAAGCGACATAAATTTGGGTGTGAAAATTAATGATGCAAATTTAAGCTGTAATGATTATAATGAAAATAATCATAATTCAAATTGTTTTGGCGGATTTGGAGATATTGTGCCAAACAATGATGCTGATAGTGAATCAATGTATGATATGGCAAACGAAACAATGGGCGGAGAAGTTGCTGGCAATGCATATAACACACTTTATGGCAAGTCAACAGGCTATAAGATATGCACAAAATGCAATAGACAAGTGCCAATATATGCAAGTTTTTGCCCTTATTGTGGCAATGGAGATTTAAAGCACGATTTATAAAAAATAGAAATTAAATATATGAAAAGATAAGTTAATTATTTCAATAAATTTATTGAATCAAAAGGGGGATTAAAAGTGGGGAAAGAAATAAATGAGTTTGGTGAATTTGGAGAAGAAAGTAATTTTATACAAAAGAATTTATTCACTTTGGATGGATTGGATAATGCCGATTGCGGTCGTGTAGAAATTCCTGTGGGGGTTAAAGTTGTAGGTCGTAATGCATTTGATTACAAAACTAAAATAGAAGAGATTATCATCCCAAACACTGTAACAGTCATTGAGGATTATGCATTCACATGGTGCAAAAGTTTAAAGAGCATTGTTATCCCAAATAGTGTAACAAGAATAGGGGCATATGCATTTAGTAATTGTGCTAGCTTAGAAAGTGTTGTCCTAAGCGAAAATATAGATGAAATTCCTGAATATTGTTTTTATAGTTGTACTAAATTGAAAGAAATTAATATTCCCAAAAAAGTGCGAATTATAAATAAATCCGCATTTAGAGATTGCTATGAATTGAAAAATGTTTCTATTCCAAACAAAGTTAAAATGATTTATTCTTGTGCCTTTAACGGCACAAAGTTTGGTAAAGATGTTGGGATATTTAAAGTTTGGTTTGATAAAACAGCATTCTTTACAGATAACACCTTTTCAACTTTAATGGTAAGTAAAGATATAACTGAAGCAAGCATTGATGGCTTTAATGCAAAATTTAAAAATGTCATCTTTATGGATGGGCTTGAAAAAGTGCCAAAAAATGCATTTGAATATTGTGCAAGCATTGAAAATGTAAAATTTTGTAATTCAATAAATTATATAGGTGTTGAAGCGTTTAATTATTGTTCATCATTAAAAAGTATTGAATTGCCAGATAATATAAAAATTATTGATAAAAGTGCATTTAAAAGATGTGAAAATTTGGAAACTGTTAAGTTGCCAGAGAAATTAGAGCAAATTAAAGCGGAAGCGTTTGCATATTGTATAAATTTATCTAATCTGCAACTTCCTCAAACTCTTTGGAAAATAGAAGAAAATGCTTTTGCTGGTTGTGACAAACTTGTTAGTTTAGAACTAGATAGCGAATTTTTTGAATCAAATAAAGTCTTTGGAATAGAAGAAAATCAAGGTGGCGGAGAAGAAAAGAAAAGCATTGAAGAGTTGTCAACTGTGGTTGAAGGGGATGAGAGTGGCGTTGTGCATGAAGATGCGGGTTATCAATGCAATAAGCAAATCGTTAATATCGTACTAAAAGAAGGTGTTAAAGAGATTGAAGGTCTTGCCTTTATGCTTTGTTCAAATTTAATGCAAGTTACATTGCCTAAAAGTTTGAAAAAGGTTGGATATGGTGTTTTCAATGGTTGTAAACTTTTAAATAAAGTTATATACAATGGAAGCATAGCGGATTGGTGTAAAATAGATTTTACAAGGAGTAACATTCCGTTTATTGCATCACACACAGATGAGATAGGCATAAGCAATCCAATTTTTTTGGCAAAAAGTTTATTTATAGATGGCAAGTTGATTGAGGATTTGGTTATTCCAAAAGAAACGGAAAAAATTGGCGATTATGCTTTTGTAAATGGAAAATTTAAGTCTATTACGATAGAAAATGGTGTGGTAAATTTGGGTGAATATGCTTTTTATCATTGCAATCAAGTGGAAGAGATTGTTGTCCCTGATAGTGTTAAAAATATAGATTCATTTTGCTTTAAAGGATGCGAAAATCTTAAAAAGATTATAATTGGCTCAGGTCTTAGATGTAAAGGATTTATGTTATTTGATGGCTGTGAAAAGTTAGAGGCAATTTATGTAAAAAGCACGAAAAAAGAAGTTGATGATAACTGGATGGTAAATTATAGTCAAGAAGAAAGCAGTTTTAATGTGTATTATTATAGCGAAACAAAACCAACTGAAAACGGAAAGTTTTGGCACTTAGAGGCGGGCGAAATTGTAAAATGGTAAGGATAGGACAAGGATTTATTAATTTAATTGCAATCTTTTTTGTTTAGTGAAGTAAAGGGAGAAATTGGTGTGGAAATAGAAGAATTAGAAAAAATGGAAAATGCTCTTAAAAGCGTTTCAGTTGGGCGAATGTGTCATTTGTGTGTAATGGTTGAAATGTTGGGGTACGATTTTGATAAGGCTTTTAAACTTGTAATGTCAAAATCTATGGAAGAGTTAGATAAATATACAAAAATTAATAGCATTTTAGAAAGCATTGTAAAGCAAGTGCCATTACATCTATTTAAGAAAGATGTAACTGTTACAGATTTTGAAGATGTTATCCTTTCAAAGATTGACATCAAAGAAGAAGGAAATGATGATGTTATAATGAGATTTTTTAGTGCGGTTGGTGATGCTCTTAAAAAAATATTAAAGTCCGAATATTATGATAGTGATGAAATGGTGGAAAGAATTAGGAACACTATTTTTGCCGTTCACGATTATAATGTTAAAAATAGTGCACAATATTTTAACAAATTAAGTGGCAGAGAAAAAATGCAAATGTTGCCCATAGAACTAATTGGGCTTAAAAACATAGAAAAAGAACTGCTTTGCTTAGGCGTAACACTTTATTGGTTTAAAATTATGTCAATATCTTATATGTGTGGTCGTAATTTAAGAATAGATGATGGCATTGTAAATCTTGTAAATAAAATGACTACTGAATATTTTAAAAATCATAATCTATATAGTTTTGATGCATTAAATGCATATTTAGATACTATTGATGGCTCTTTCAATGCGTTAAGCGGAGAATATTCACAAGATGCAAAAGATAGGCTTAATTGGATGAAAAGTGAAAAAGGAAAAGCTAGCTTGTTAATGGAGTGGTTGTTCCCAAATCTTCAATATTTTAGTGGTGAAGATGAATACGATTTTAAAGAAAATGCAAAAGGCGAAGTTGAATATTTTGCAAGAAAAACTCTTTTTGTGTACGATGAAAAAAGTGGAATAATTTTCAAATTAGATAGAAATGGTGACTGGTTTAAAATTGCTACTGATTCACGTTTAAATGTTGATTATTTTGCAAAAGATAAAAAGACTTTATCAAAAGAAGAATTTTTAAATGAATTAAATCAATCAAATGATGCATTTGAAAAACAATTTACTTTAAATGCAACAATGCCTGCACTTCAAGTTGTAGATAAATATAATGAAGAGCAATATATAGGAATTTCTATTGATTTTAGAAAGTAAAAGAAAAATAAGTAAGATAATTAATAAAGTTATGAAGTTTTATTCATATTTAAAGTAAGTCAAGCAGTTTACAAATTTAAAAAATTGCTTGACTTTTATAATTGTTTTTGTTATAATATTATTCGTAACCGCTTAGGCTGGGTTTTGCAAGTCTTTTTTTGTTTGATTTAGTAAAGGAAATTTTATGATTTAATTTAATAAATCCGCATAAAAAGCACCTTGATTTCTAGCGAGTATAGTATAAAGAAAAGGAGCAAAAGAGAGAATGTTCGCAATTATTGAAACTGGTGGAAAGCAATATAAAGTTACTGCTGATTCACTTATAAAAGTTGAAAAGTTAGATGCTGAAGTAGGTTCAAAAGTTGAATTTAATGCATTAATGGCTGAAATTGATGGTAAGGTAACAGTTGGCACACCTGAAACTAAGGTTAAGGTTGTTGCAGAAGTTACAAGACAAGGTAGAGGCACAAAGATTACAGTATTCAAATACAAACCTAAAAAGCGTGTTAGAAGAAAAATTGGTCATCGCCAACCTTTCACTGAACTAAAAATAGTTAGTATAGGTTAATTATGACAAAGATTACAATTAAAAAGCAAGGCGATTTCATTTACCATATGGAACTTGATGGGCACACTGGTTATGGCGTAGATGGCGAAGATGTTGTGTGTGCGGGCATAAGTTGCATTGCACAAACGGCAGTGCTAGGTGTGTTCAGTGTTGCAAAAGTAAATGCAGAGTTTGAAAGAGATGAAGAGCGTGGCTTTTTAAAATTAGTGATTCCTTTTGATATTTCAGAAAAGCAAAAAGAGCGTGCAAGTGTAATTTTGCAAACAGCACTTTTGGGCTTTGCTGATATGGTTGAAGGGTTTTCAGATTTTATTGAAATGGAGGTAATTGATGATGTTTATTAAGATTCAACTATTTGCCCACAAGAAAGGTCAAAGTAGTACAAAAAATGGTCGTGATAGTATCAGTAAAAGACTAGGTGTTAAAAAGTCAGACGGTCAAAAAGTTACTGCTGGAAATATAATCATTAGACAAAGAGGTACAAAGGTTTATCCAGGTGCTAATGTTGGAATGGGTAAGGACTATACATTATTTGCTTTGATTAATGGCGTTGTTAAGTTTGAAACTAAGGGTCATAACAAAAAGCAAGTGTCAGTTTATGCTGAATAATAATTAAATTATAAAAATATAACGGCTGTTAAAATTGTTGGCTTTTCCCACAATTTTAGCGGTCGTTTTGCTTAAATTATTGTATTGATAAATAAGAATTTGGCAATTTAAATATTTGCAAAAAACGGATATATTTTAAAAATGTAATTTAAAACAAAGGTGGATGATGGGAATGGAGAAAAAGGATAAATTTATAATTGCAAGTTGCTTAGTTATTATATTTCTTATTGCTATAGATATTGTTGTTACAATTTTATGCCATAGCGAGAATAGTGCAAAAGATGTTTTTGAAAAGAACGCACTTAGTGTGGTAGAGATTAAAGCGACAACAGAAGAAGTGGGCGAAAGTTATGGAACGGGTGAGTTTGTGAAAAGTGATGGCACAATAATTACAAATGCACATGTGGTTACATATTCACAATTAGGAGAAACGACAACTTTTGAAAATTATTTTATCCGCTTTATGGATAGCAATGATTATATAAAAGTTTCGCTTGTTAAATATGATGCAAATTTAGATTTGGCAATATTAAAATATAATTCAAAAGAGCATAATTTTAAAGCGGTTGAAATAGGGAATAGTGATAATGTTAAAAGTGGTAACAAAGTATTTGCAATAGGTAATGCAATGAATTATGGTCTTGCAGTTTCAAGTGGAATTGTAAGTATTCCTTTAATTAATTTAACTTACGATGGTGTAACAAGAAATGTAATTCAATGCGATTTAACCATAGCAGAAGGCAATAGCGGTGGGGCATTGTTTGATGATAAAGGTAAACTGATAGGAATAACAACATTTAGAACTAAGGACAACTCTGGCAAGGTTGTGTACGGTTTTGCGTATTGCATTCCAATTTCTGTTGCATTGAATTATTTAAATTCTTAAAAATTTTTTAAATAAATTAAATAGTTATGCTTTTATATACAAACTGCAAAAGTGTCAAGTTTCTAAAATGATTTTGAACAAATTTAATTAAAGAATTAAGTTTTCAAAGTGTTAGGATTAATACAAAGAAAATAGACACAGAAATGTAAAATATTTTTATTGAAAAATTGGGAAAATATGTAAAAAGTATATTGACAAGATGCCAAATCTAGGTTATAATGATTGTAATTTAATTTGGTCTTTCATTTAATTTGGGGGTTAAACTTTGGGTTAAATTTAAGATATATATTGCTAAATTAGGAGAATAAAGGGAATGAAACTTAAATTGAAGTTTTGCAAAGTCGGCTTTTAAAAAGTTGAATAGTAAAAAGTTTAGTTTGAAGGTTTTTATTCCCTTTTTTTCAAATTTGGCAAATGCTTTTAGGGTTATGAAAATGTGTAAAATGTCCCATAGCACAAAGACATAAAGTAAAAAGCAAAAGAATTAAATTAAATAAATTAAGGAGAAAAAAGAGTTGATTAAGAAAAAGAATATAATAATTTCAGTCCTTACAGCAATGTTAATTGTAACATTGGCAGTAATGTGTTTTTATGCAAATACAATGGGTGCAAAATTGCAAGTAAATGTAAGGAATGTAGAATTAAATGCAATAGAATTAGATTATAGTAGCATAATCAATCAGTTTGAAAATGCGAAAGTAACAAAAGAAGGAAGTGTAACCACATTTGAGGGTTATCAAACATTAGATGCAAGTTTATTTGAGGGCTTGGACAATGTAAGCGAAAGTGATATAGAAAGTTCAGTAGGATGTCAAATAAAATATAATTTTACATATGATAGCGAAGCGAACATAGTAACATTATCAGCATTAATGGAAAATGGCGAGAAACTAGAAATAGAAGAGATATATGGTTCAGCCTTTATAGATGAAAATGGTAGACTAGATGCCGTAATGGATTTTGATGGCGAATATGTTCTACTAAGCGAAATGCAAGATATGGGACTAATCCAAAATTGTGGATGGTTTTCAAGGTTATTCAAAAAAGTTGTTAAAGCCGTAGTCGCAGTTGCAGCAGTAGCAGTATGTGTAGCAACAGCAGGTGCAGGCGTAGCAGCAGTAATAGCAATAGGTGCAGCAGTTGGTGCAGCGGAAAGTGTGGCAACGCAATTACTAGAAACAGGAAAAGTAAGTCTTGGTGCAGTATTGGTAGATACCGCTTTGGGTGCAATTCCAGGTGGAACAGGAGCGAAAACAGTAGCAAAAGAATCAATAAAAGCAGGTGCAGAAATCGCTGCTAAAAAAGCAGCCAAAGAGGCCGCTGAGAAGGTTGTAAAGAATGTTGCTAGTAAATATACAAACTCATTCAATAAAGATTTAGTTCAATATTTAAAGAATGAAAAATTGACACCTGAGCAAATAAGCAAAAGGCTAAAAAATTATCCTGCACCAAAGAATGAAAAGTGGAACTTTGTCGATGAGTATGGCAACAAAGTTTTGGACAAGAATGAATTGGCTAAAAAAGGTGGTAATGGCACGATAAAAAGTGCAAGCACAGGTGAAGAAGTTGCTGATGTTATAAGTGGTGGATTGGTGTTTAGAGAAAATGTTACATCAGCAGTTGTAAGAACATCAAAAGAAATTGTGGATAACCCAAGTGGGAACTTTAAAATTTTCAATGAATTGCTTTGGGATCAAGTTACAGATAAAAGAATAAATAATGCTATGGTTAATAAAATTAGAGATTATTTCAAAAAGAAAGGCATGGATATAGAAAATATTAAAGTTAGGGATATTGAGAAATATAGAACTGATAACAAATTAACTTGGCATGAGTGTACAGATAAAAGAACTGCACAATTAGTGCCTCAAGAAATACATTCAACAGTGAAAGGCGGAATTCCTCATAGTGGTGGAAGAGCAGAAGTAAGATAGGCGGTGAATAAGATGTTTAAATTTGAAAAATATCCTAAAATATTAGAAGCTCATAAAATAGAAATGAAGAATGAGAAAAAGATGTATGTTGCTAGCCGTAAGTATGAGAATAGTAATTACGATAATGAGTTAAAAGCAAGTTTTGATAAAATATTTGCGGAAATGGAAGATTTTTCTTATAATGTGTATGCAAAAGTAATATTTGAAGAGTTTAACCAAATAAAGCCTTTGCTTAGATATGTTTGGGAAAAAGATAAATATGTAAAATGGGAAGAATTGATAGGTGATGATTTTGAAAAGTGTACAGAAAACCAAAGAAAAACACTTGTAAACATGATAGAGCAAGATAGACCATATCAATTACCAGATGAATATTATACTGAACCTGTTTATAAAGAATTATAAAAAATTAAAAATAATCCGCATAACGAATAAGTTGTTGTGTGGATTGTTTTTTTTAATTGACTAATTAAATGCCATTTGATATAATTTAAATAATGAAAATATCAAATTTGTAAAAGCAGGCAATAAAGAGCATTTTACCATAGAGCATGGAGGAAATACAAAAAATCCAACATATGGAGAATTAATAAACAGATAGAATTGATTGGAGTAAAAATGGATTTAATAAAAGAGATTGAAAAAAGTGAATTTTTGCAAAATAAAAATGATGGAAAGTATAGATTTGTATTTGGTCAACAAAATGTAAGTTGCAGTAAATATTATGAAGAAGAATTATCTCAAAATTTGTTAGTTGGTTTAATTTCAAGCGGGACATTAAAACCAAGTATAAAGAGATTAAAAAAGTATTTTGCGGTTATGGTTGATAATGAAGTACATTTCATTGATATTAAAGATGAAAAAGTAAAAAAATCCATTATTTTAAATAGTTTTGCTTATGATATTATTGAGTATTATAATAAATTTATTATATTAGGAGAAATTGACATCTTGGTTACTGATTCAATATTTAATGTAGAGCAAAAAGTTGAACTATCTGATATTCTATCTGAATACAATATAGAAAATGATGCGTTAATATATACAACTTTTGACAATGATAGGAAGAATATTTTAAAATTGTAAGCAAGGCTGAAATGGATAATATAAAAATTTTAAAAGTATATGAAGATGGCGATTTGCTTGAATATAATATAGAAGTAAAAAATGAATTTGTTAGCATTTGGCAACAATTTTATGTGGATAAAGTGGATCTTAAAACAAATTTAGAAAATATCTTAAATTTGCTACATAATAAGCAAGGTGCAAAGTATTTTGAGTTTGGTAAAATGACTGGGAATTTTACGCTTGCATTTTCTATGGATATTGAAGAAATTGACGAATTAGGTAACCTAAGGATTGAATTAGATTTAGAAATAAATGATAATGAATTAAGGCTACATCGTTGTAAAATGTATGTGGAAACTGATGTGGGTTTATTTGAGAAATTTATAAATAAATTTTCTTTAAGCATAAATCAAAATTGCGGTACAGAATGTGTCTTAGTAGATAATAAGTAAATTGCTGGTGAACATGTTATTGCTAAAAAGTAGTATGACTTATAAAATGAACAAGAATAATTTATAGGGTGGCAACTTCCACCTTATATTTTTTATTTGACAAAATAAATGCTATTTGATAAGATTAATTATTTGAAAGATATAAAAAATTAATAAAAGCAAAATTATGTGTAATTAAAACAAATATGAAAAAAGATATGTGGCAAATTTGCATTTAATTAATAATCAAATAATAGGTGAATAAAAATTAAAATAATGCACAAAATTAATTTGATTATATTATTTTTGTGCTTACTGCTTTTTTGTAGCGTGTGGTGCTTATTTATGGGGTTTATATAAATGATAGTTAGTTTACTTAGATGCATTATAATTTACTTTATTGTGCTTATTGTTATTAGGGTTATGGGTAAAAGGCAAATTGCCCAAATGCAACCATTTGATGTTGTTATCACTCTTATTATTGCAGACTTGGCAACCATTCCAATGTCCGACCAGTCTATTCCGTTATTAAATGGTATTGTCCCACTTTTTGTCTTAACTGTTATTCACTTTTTAATCACTTTTTTAAGTTGCAAAAGTTTGGGTGTAAGGCACATAGTTAATGGCAAACCAATTATATTAGTTTCTCCACAAGGCATTTTAGAAGAGAACATAAAAAAATTAAATATGACTGTCGCCGATGTTATGGAGGCAAGCCGTTATGCTGGCTACATTTCATTAGAAGATATAAATTATATGATAATGGAAACAAACGGAAACATATCAGTTTTGCCAAATAGCGATGCGACCAATGTAATAAGAAGTGATTTAAAAATAGAAATGGAAGACGATAAATTGCCCGTAGTCCTTATAAGTGATGGTAAGTTATCAAAAGAAAATTTAAAAATCACCAAAGTTGATGAAACTATTTTAAATGAATTTCTTGCACAGCACAACACAACTACAAAACAAGTTGTAATAATGCATTATTCAAGCGATGGCGCAATCTATTTGCAAGTGCGTGGTCGTGGCAAACTTTTAACAAATAAAACCTTAACAAAAGGAAACAACAATAAGGAGGAAAACCAAAATGAAGGGCAAAATTCTAGCAATTAGCATCTTTTCTGCAATTTTAATTGGACTTGTAGTCTTTGAAGCAACCATAACTTACGACACTGTAAACAAAGTAAAAGAAACAAATTATAAAGTGATAGAACTTGCCTACAACGATGCTGAAACAGAAATGCAACTATACAATAGATTAGATGAAATAGGCGCGTTTTGGGCAAAGAGAGAAAATGTCCTTTGCATAATCTTTAACCATAAAGATATGGTGGAAATAGGAAAAGAAATAGAACAAGCAAAATCTTATTTAAAACTAAACAACAAAAGTGAAGCCATAGTTCACCTTGAACTCTTAGCAGAAGATATTCTAAGTATGGAACACATTGTCTATTTTAATTTACCAAACTTAATGTAATGCAAGAAAATTGCATCCATTTAATTAAGGTGATATGTAATATAGTTAATTAGTTGATAATTTTAATTATGTAATATTTAACAATCAAATTTTATTTTAAGTGAAAATGTAAAAGTTTAGAAAATTTTTTAAATTTTTTAAAAAAAGAGGCAAA
>DJPS01000016.1 GCA_002438625.1 Christensenella sp. UBA6406 | reverse complement strand
ACATATGCAAAAGTTATCCACAAAAACGCCCAAAATGTGGATAACTTTTTTTAAGATGACAAAAAATTTTTAAAAGTGCTTTTAAAATTCGTAATTTTGTGGTAAAATGGTTGTATTGAGAGATATAGGAGAGATGTATGACAAAATCATATGATTCAAAAGATATATTAGTTTTAGAAGGGCTTGATGCGGTTAGGCTTCGCCCAGGAATGTACATAGGCACAACGGGCATAAAGGGTTTGCATCACTTGCTTTGGGAAATTGTGGATAATGCAATAGATGAAGCATCTAATGGATTTGCAAATAAAATTATTGTCAAATTGTTTAAAGATGGCAGTGCATCAGTTGAAGACAATGGTCGTGGCGTTCCCGTTGACATACACCCAAAATTAAAAATCAGTGGCGTTGAAGTCGTTTTCACTCAGTTGCACGCAGGCGGAAAATTTAACAACGAAAACTACAATTATAGTGGCGGATTGCACGGGGTTGGAGCATCTGTAACAAATGCACTTAGCAAATGGTGTGATGTTACGGTTTACAAAAACGGCAAGGAATATTTTGCCCGCTTTGAAAGTGTTGTAGATGCAAAAGGCGACCAACACAGCGGTGTTTGCACGCAAAAGTTGAAAGAAGTTGGTTCAACAACTAAAAACGGCACGCTTGTTAAGTTTTTGCCAGATAGTGAAGTGTTTAAAGATGCAACATTTGAATTTGACACAGTTTCTAAAAGACTTAGAGAACTTGCATTTTTAAATAAAGGCATAGAGATTGAATTAATAGATGAAAAATCAAATCAAAATGAAGTTTATAAATACGAAGGCGGACTTGCGGATTTTATTAAATATATCAATACTGATAAATTATCATTATTTCAACCTGCCATTTATATTGAAGGGCAAACAGATTTGGTTAAGTTAGAACTCGCTTTATCTTACACCGATTCATACACGGATAGCGTGTTCTCATATGTAAACAACATCCCAACCACAGAGGGTGGAACGCACGAAACGGGTTTTAGAACTGCACTTACAAAGGTGATGAACGACCTTGGGCGAAAAGGCAATTTCATAAAGGAAAAAGAGCAAAATTTAATTGCTGATGATTATAAAGAAGGCTTGACTGCTGTGCTTTCAATCAAAATGAAAAATGTTCAATTTGAGGGTCAAACAAAAACAAAACTTGGCAACGTAGAGGCGAAAACAGAAGTTGAAACGATTGTAACAAACGAACTTACCAAATTGCTTTCAAGAAAAGAATATAATTCAACTATTGAAATTATTGTGGGCAAGGCTAAAAGTGCATCTAAGGCAAGGGAAGCGGCACGAAAGGCGAAAGAACTAACAAGGGCAAAGAACAGCATAGATAGCACAAATTTGGTTGGCAAGTTATCCGCTTGCACGGGGCGAAAGGCAGAACTTAACGAGTTGTTCATTGTTGAGGGCGATTCCGCTGGTGGCAGTGCCAAGCAAGCGAGAGATAGATATTTTCAAGCAATCTTGCCACTTAAAGGTAAACCACTTAATGCGGAAAAGAAAAGACTTGACCAAGTTTTGCAAAACGATGAAATTAGAACGCTTATTTCAGCACTTGGGTGTGGCGTTGGTGATATAGATTTAAAAAGTTTAAAATATCATAAAATCATTATCCTTTCAGATGCAGACCAAGATGGCGCACACATCAGGGCAATTCTTTTAACTTTCTTTTTCAGGTATATGAAAGAGTTAATCACAAACGGACACATTTATATTGGAATGCCTCCGCTTTATAGGGTTTCAAAAGGCAAGGACATTGAATATGTTTATAGTGATAAAGAGTTGCCAGAAGCGATTGCAAGAATGGGCAAGGGCTATCAAATTCAGCGTTACAAAGGTCTTGGCGAAATGAACCCAGAACAACTTTGGGAAACAACCATTGACCCTAAGCACAGAACGCTTGTCCGTGTAGATTTGGAAGATGCAGCAGAAGCAGAAAGAATGATAACAATTTTAATGGGCGACAATGCAGATGCAAGAAAAGCCTACATTGCAAAATATGCCGATTTTAATAAAGAAGATTTCCTTGATAAAGTTAGCAAAAAATAATAAATAATTAATTATTATAAATCAACATATTTTATACGCTAAAAATGCTAAAAAAGTGCATAAAACAGTGCAAAATAAAGCGGTAAAATAGAATAAAATTAATTTTGCAATATTTAATTAAATAAAATTATAAATAGGATTTAATTTTTATGGATAATAAGAACGAAAAAGATAAAAACAACGAGCAATTAACAATGATAGATGAAGAAACAGACAAAGAGTTAAGCAAAAGCCTAAAAAACACTGGCGGACTTTTTGATGATAACATTTTAACCGAAAGCGTGGAGCACGTTCTTCATAACTCTATGATTCCATATAGCGAGCACGTTATTTTGGATAGAGCATTGCCACGTGTTGAAGATGGGTTAAAGCCAGTTCAAAGGCGTATTTTGTATGATATGTACGAACTTGGAATGTCGCCCGATAAACCATTTAGGAAAAGTGCCAAAGTTGTTGGCGATTGCTTAGGAAAATATCATCCACACGGGGACAGTTCAGTTTACGATGCAATGGTAAGAATGGCACAACCTTTCAATATGCGAGAAACGCTTGTTGAAGGGCACGGAAACTTTGGTTCAGTTGATGGGGATAATGCCGCCGCAATGCGTTATACGGAAGCGAGATTGACCCCGCTAGCAATGGAAATGCTTAAAGACTTAGAAAAGAACACAGTGAGTTGGAGTTTCAACTTTGATGATACGCTTAAAGAGCCAGATATGTTGCCTGCGGGTTTCCCTAACTTGCTTGTAAATGGGAGTATGGGTATAGCGGTAGGACTTGCGACAAACATTCCAACGCACAATTTGAACGAAGTTATAGATGCCTGCACATTGCTTATAGAAAAGCCAAAAGCAACATTAGCCGAAGTTATGAAAGTGTTGCCCGCACCAGACTTTCCAACGGGCGGTTATTTAATAGGCGGGGAAGATTTGGTTCAAGCCTATGCAACGGGTAAAGGCAAGGTAACAATAAGGTCAAAGTTAAGCATTGAAACAGAAGGTGACAAAAAAATGATTGTTATAAGTGAATTGCCTTATCAGGTGAACAAGGCAAGACTTTTAGCAAAAATTATGGAACTTAAAGAAGATAAAGGCAAGGCAAATTTGGCGGGCATTGCAGAGATAAGGGACGAGTCTGATAGAAACGGAATGCGTGCGGTTATCAAACTTAAAAAGGATGTAGAGCCAGAGCCAATTTTAAGTTTCCTTTATAAATATACAGATTTGCAAACTCAATTTAATTTCAATATGGTCGCTATTGCAGATGGAAAGCCAAAGCAATTAGGTTTAATTGATATGCTTAAATATTACATTGTTTATAGGCAAGGCGTTATCTTAAAAAGGTCTAAATACGATTTGGACTTAGCAAAAGAGCGTGCCCATATTTTAGAAGGGTTGCTTATTGCAATAAAAAATATAGATGCAATCATTAAAATAATTAAGACAAGCCCAAACACAACAGAAGCAAAAGCAAGGTTAAGGGCAAAGTTCAGTTTTAGCGAAAAACAAGCACAAGCAATTTTGGATATGAGGCTTGCAAAACTTACAAACTTAGAAAGCTTGAAAATAGAGCAAGAGTTGAAAGAGTTGAAAGAGCGAATAAAATATTTAACCGAAATTGTTGGTAGTCCAAAAAGACAGTTGCAAGTGGTTAAAGAAGAACTTGGGCAAATTAAGCGTGCTTATAAAGAGCCACGAAAGAGCAAGATAAAAACGGCAAAAGAATTAGATGAAATCAAATTAGAACCAGAAGTGGATTTGGTTAAAGATGTCGTGCTTGCAATCACTGCAAATGGGGCAATTAAATCTATTCCAAAGAAAAATTATGGAATGGCACAAAAGGAATTTACAGATAACAGCACATTAAACGAAGTGCATTCACTTCTTTGCGAAACAAGCACGGATAAAACTGCATATATAATAACAAATTATGGCACTTGCTATAAATTGCCTGTGAGTGCGGTTGAAGAGTGTAGGTTTAAAGATAAAGGCACTCCACTTTCTTCAATATTTGAATTTAAGCAAAACGAAAAGGCGGTGTTCTTAGGTGCTTATAACACAATGCCTAAAAATCAAAAACTTTATTTGTTCACTAAGGATGGATTGGTTAAATGCTCTAATCTAAGTGAATATAATGTGGGCAAGAGCCAATTTGATGCAATTTCATTAAAGGATGGGGATGAAATTGTAAGTGCGTGCTTAGAACAACCACAATTTGATAGAATGATAATTGTAACAGAACAAGGAATGGTTTTAAGTGCCGAACTCACAGATATTGCCCCTATTGGCAGGGTTTCACAAGGTGTTAAGGCAATAGTGCTAAACGATGGTGACAGCGTTGTTATGGCTCAACTTTCTAATGATGAAGGGGAAATCATAACCGTAACAGATAAGGCTTATGCAAAACGCACCATAATTGCCTCACTTGGCGATGAACTTTCAAAGCGTGCAAGAAAAGGAATAAAAATAACAAACTTTGGCAAAGATAACGGCACAAAACTTGTGTTTGCTAGCATTGTTAGAATGCCTTACACTATAATTGTTAAAGATATAAATGGATTAATCATATCTAAATATAGTGAAGATATCATAATCCAACAAGATAGGGTTGGCGGTCAAGGCAAGTCCGTAACAAGAAGCAAAAATGGTTTAGTCGTAGATTTGGTTGCTGTCTATAATGTTTAAAAATAGATGAAAAAAATGACTGTAAAGAAACAAAAATCTTTGCAGTTTTTTTATATAAAAACATAATCAATTTGCCTATTTTATGCAATTTGTCGCAAAAGTAACCGCCTATTTTATGCAAATTGTTACAAAAGTAACTGCCTATTTTATGCATTTTTTGCAATTTTGACTATCCTATTTTATGCATTTTTGCTTGACAATTCAAATAAAAAGCATTAAAATGTTAAGAGAATTGGGGGCTTTTAGTTATGTTAAAAAGGAAATTTTATAACACATTATTAAGTTGGAAAAATAGCAAGAAAAACGAGTGTTTGCTTATTAAAGGTGCAAGGCAAGTTGGGAAAACTTATTTAGTTAGGGAGTTAGGCAAAAATGAATATGAGAGTTTTATTGAAATAAATTTTTATGCTAATCCAGAATTGAAGGTCATTTTTGAAGGTGGTTTATCAGCGGAAGAAATTTTAAAAAGGATATCAGCAAACATTCCAAATATAAAAATTATTCCAAATAAAACGCTTTTGTTTTTGGATGAAATTCAAAGGTGTTCAAGGGCAAGAACGGCGTTAAAGTTTTTGGCAGAAGATAAAAACATAGATGTAATTGCATCAGGTTCATTGCTTGGGTTGTCGTATGGACAAGATAGCGACAAAGCGGTAGAGCAAATTGATTCTGTGCCAGTTGGATACGAAAGGCAAGTTGTTATGTATTCTTTGGACTTTGAAGAGTTTTTATGGGCAAATGGATATGGCGAAGATGCCATAAGTTATCTAAAAGAGTTTTATCTAAAAAGAGAAAAAGTGCCAAATGAAATAAATGATAAATACGAATCTCTTTTAAGGGAATATTTGGTCGTTGGCGGAATGCCAGAAGTGGTTGCAGATTTTGTGGAAAATAAAAATTTTGATAATGTGCAACAGTTGCAAGAAAAAATTATTCATTCTTATGAAGATGACATTTTAAATCACGCAAATACGGTGGAAAAGGTGAAAGTAAGAAAGTGCTTTGATAGCATTCCAAAGCAACTTGCAAGGGAAAATAAAAAGTTTAAGTTTGGTGAAGTTGAAAAAGGCAGTTCAGCAAGGAAATATATGGATAGCATTGAGTGGCTTCATAATGCAAATTTAGCTTACATTTGCTGTAACCTTTACGAGCCAGTTTTGCCATTAAAATTTAACGATAAAGAAAACGAGTTTAAGGTTTATATGCACGATACGGGGTTGCTTCTTGCTATGTATGGCTTTGCCACTAAAAAGGCACTTTTAAACAACACTTTAATTGGAAATGCTAAGGGCGGAATATACGAAAACTTTGTTGCGGGTGCATTAATAAAAAATGGATATAATTTGCATTATTATAAACCAGATGATTCAAGCGAGTTAGAGTTTATAATTGAGTTTGAAGATGGCGTTGCCCCCATAGAAGTTAAAGCGGGAAACACTGCATCAAAATCTTTAAATAATTTTATATCAAAGTTTAATCCAAATATTGCATTTAAATTTATTTCAGGCAATGTTGGTTTTGTGGATAAAAAATTGTCTTTGCCACACTATATGTTAATGTTTATTTAAAATTTATTTATTCATTATTTATTTGCAATATTTTATTTTTAAGGCTTAATGTTGTGGCTAATTTGCTAAAAAAGTTTGCTATATGGGAAAATAAATAAAAATTTGAGTTTAATTTGTTTGTAATTTATGAAAATTTGTTGTATAATCATATATATATATTTAATTTGCAAATTTAATTTTTTGGGGATTAAAGGGTTTGCAAGGAATTTAAGTAAAGAAATATTTAAGCATATACAAGGAGAATAGAAATAAATGGGCTTAATTACGGCGATTAAAAATCACGACAACAACAAGGCACTTAAACAATTAGAAAAGATAGCAAGCAAGGTGGAAGATTTAAGTGAAGTTTATAAAGCAAAAACAGATGAAGAGTTAAGCAAAACAACAGAACTTTTAAAAGAAAGGCTAGCAAACGGCGAAACGCTTGATGATATTTTGCCAGATGCTTATGCTTGCGTAAGGGAAGCGAGCGACAGAGTTTTGCATATGAGACATTTCCACGTACAAATCATAGGCGGAATAGCATTGCATCAAGGAAGAATTGCAGAAATGAGAACAGGTGAAGGAAAAACACTTGTGGCAACACTTCCAGCATATTTAAATGCATTAACAGGCAAGGGCGTTCATATTGTAACAGTGAATGATTATCTTGCTAAATCGCAAGGCGAGCAAATGAGCAAACTTTTCAACTTCTTAGGGCTAAGCGTTGGAATTTTAATAACAGGGCAAAACGATGTTTTAAAAAGGCAAGTTTATGCGTGCGATATAGTCTATGGCACAAACAACGAATTTGGCTTTGACTATTTGCGTGATAATATGGTTGTAACAAAACAACAAAAAATGCAAAGGGGTTTCCCATTTGCCATTGTGGATGAAATAGATAGCATTTTGATTGATGAGGCAAGAACCCCACTTGTTATCAGTGGTAAGGGGATGAAAAGCAGTGACCGCTACATTATGGCGGACAAGTTTGCAAAGTCTTTAAAGAGTGAAGATTATACCATTGATGAAAAGCAAAAGATTATCATAATGACAGAAAGTGGCGTTGATAAGGCTGAAAGATTTTTTAAGATTGAAAACATTTCGGATGTTGAAAATATAGAATTGAATCATCATATTAATAATGCATTAAAAGCTAATTATATAATGAAAAAGGACATAAACTATATTGTCAGCGAAGAAGATGGCATTTTAATTATTGATGAATTTACAGGTCGTGCATTGGCGGGCAGGCGTTATAGCGATGGTTTGCACCAAGCAATAGAAGCAAAAGAAGGTGTTAAAATTAACGACGAAAACAAAACTCTTGCTACAATCACTTTCCAAAACTTTTTTAGGCTTTACAAAAAGTTGTCAGGTATGACAGGTACGGCAAAATCAGAAGAATTAGAATTTAATAAAATCTACAATTTGGATGTTGTTGTTATCCCAACAAACAAACCAAGCATAAGAAAGGATGCACCAGATATAATTTATAAAACTCATAAGGGCAAATTTAATGCAATCGTAGAAGCGGTTAAACAAATGCACGAAACGGGCAGACCTATTCTTATTGGAACTGTCAGCATTGAAAATTCGGAAGAGTTGTCTAAGCTATTAAAAATGGCAGGCATTAAACACAATGTGCTAAACGCAAGAAACCACGCATTAGAAGCGGACATTGTCGCACAAGCAGGGCGTTATAATGCGGTAACAATCGCAACAAATATGGCGGGTCGTGGTACGGATATCTTGCTTGGTGGTAACCCAGAATATTTGGCAAAACAAAAACTAAGGCAAGAAGGCTATGAAGATGAAGAAATTACATTCGCAACATCTTATAGAAGTGATAAACCTGAAAATATTAAGAAAATAGAAGATAAATATAAATCATATTATGAAAAGTTTAAGGCAACAACAGATGAAGAAAAGGAAAAAGTTGTTGCACTTGGCGGACTTCATATCATTGGTAGCGAAAGACACGAAAGCAGGCGTATAGATAACCAGTTGCGTGGTCGTGCGGGAAGACAAGGCGACCCAGGTTCAACCGTTTTCTATATCTCTATGGAAGATGATTTAGTTAGAATTTTCGGTGGAGATAGAATGCTTAGGGTTGCAAATATGCTAAAAATAGATGATGATGTTCCTTTCCAATTAAAGATTTTATCTTCTGGCGTGGAAAAGGCTCAAAAGCGTATTGAAATGCGTAACTATGGTAGCAGAAAAGCCGTGCTACTTTATGATGATGTTATGAATATGCAAAGAAAGAACATTTACACGCAAAGAGATGAAATTTTGGATGGAATTGATATGCGTGAACAAATTATAGATATGTTCAGCAAAACATTGTCAGCCATTGTGTTTAGCGAATTAGATGAAGATAAATCATATTTTGAATGGTCATTAGATTCTTTAAATACAAGATTAGAAGACGGCATTTTCCCTAAGGGCACAAATTTGGTAAACGAGCAATTTGTAGAAAATTGTACAGTGCAAGAAGTTGCAGATAAAGTGCTTGCTTATGCTGTTAAAGTTTACGATGAAAAGAGAGAAGAAGCGAAAGAATTAGGATTTGATTATTCTATCTTAGAGCGTGTTGTCGTGCTTAAAGTCGTTGATACAATGTGGATGGACCACATAGATGCAATGGCAATGCTAAGAAACGAAATCTTTGTTAAGCAATATGGACAACAAGACCCTATTGCCGCATATAAGAGAACAGGTAGCGAAATGTTTGATATTATGATTGAAAAAATTTGGCACGATGTAACTGTTTTCATTATGAACATTAGGCTTGAAAAAGCAAACCAAATGCAACAACCAACTCAAAAGATTAAACAAGCTTCACCTAAAAAAATAGGCGAAATGGAAAAACCAGTTGGCAAAAATCAACCTTGCCCTTGCGGAAGTGGCAAAAAATATAAAAATTGTTGCGGAAAAGATGAAGATTAATTTTAATTAAGTTTTAGTTAAGTTGAATTTAATTTAAATTGAATAAGAATAAAATAAAATTTAATTTGAAAGAATAAATAAAAAGGCAACAAATAAAATTTAAAAGAGAATTAGAAATTGTCAAAGAAAAAAGAGCATAGTTTAAATAAATTGAGTTATGCTCTTTTTTATGTGCTAAAATTATCCTTTTTCCGCATTTTTAGCGGTTAAATTGCTAAAATTTATTAATTGCTTATGCAAATTATTTAAATCTTTTAAATCATTTAAATTTATTAAAAGTGCTAAATATTTAACAAGACTAAATTGCTAAAAACAATTAAATTTTTATTATTTTGCATTTTTGTTAATTAAATTTAAATTAATTCTATTTTAAATGCAACAATGCCATACTTTAATTCATTTTCAGTGCCATAAATGCCGTGATAAACATCCACAATTTCATTTACAGTTTTGCTGTCAAATCCAAGTGATGCAGAGTTTAAAGTCGTTGCCATTTCTTTAAATGTCTTAAAATAATATTTTGCCACAACTTTTGTGCTTAGTTTTTCATATTCATTTTCAGCACTTAAAAACTCTATTGTGTCGCCCGCATTTATCTTTTGCCTTTTTTCATCATTCAATCTTACTTCTATTGTCTTTTGTCCATTTTTTATAAGATTAAAATAAGTGCTGTAAAGTTTTAATGTGTGGCAAGTTTGTTTTGTTTCGGTTGCGCCATAATTTTGCTTTTCAGGAATAACGCCCCTAATCCCGCCACGTGGGTTTGGCACATCACCTTTATAGCGGGGGATAAGGTGGATATGTATGTGCATTATTGTTTGCCCGCTCGCCTGTCCGCAATTTATGCCTATGTTATAGCCATCTGGATGATAAAGTTCATCAAGCATTTGCTTTGCCTTGTCAACTAGTTCAAAAAGGGCGGTGCGTTCTTCTTTTGTGGTGTCAAAAAAAGTCGGCACACACCTTTTGGTTACAAAAACCATATGCCCCTTGCTAACAGGATAACCATCATATCTTGCCTTTGCAAGTTCATTTTCCATTATATAATCATTTGCCTTGCAGAAAAAACATTCTTCCATTTTATTTACCTCTTATTTTTTTGTTTTTTAGTATATCATAAATTTGCTAATTAAGCATTATTATTTTATAAGGATTTAAAATTTCTTTTAATCTATTTATATAATAATCATTTTTTGGGTTGTCATCCAAAAGAATATAAGAAATTTTTACAGCGTTGTCAATTAGATATCTTTTTTCACTTTCAGTTAAATTAGGATTGCTTTCTATTTGCGATACCTCAATGTAATCGTGTGCTACTATAAAAAATTTGCAATCTTCATTTAAATATAAAGAAAAATTAATCTTTTCATTGTTCATTTCATTTATAAGGCAATCAAGTTCATAAGATTTGTGCTTAATCATATCACTAATTGCCTCATATCTATTTTTTAAATCTACAATATCCAAAAGTTTTGCCCTAGATTTTGTTTGCCCATTTTCATAATTAAGTGTAACTTCTTTTGGAAATTGCGTTTTAGTAAAATCCAAAATTTTTTTGTCTACCACATTATAAAAATGATAATAATCACAATCTTCAACATAAATTCGTTTAATTAATCCCCCAAAATTATCCTTAATTAAAATTGATGTTATTGTGTCTTGCCCCAATTCTTTACACTCATCAGTCCACTTATCCTTCACTGTATGGTAACAACTGTCTTTGGTGTAACAAGCATAAAGCAAATGCTTAAAAATGTAAATTTCTTTATTGTTGTTTATAATCATTTGTAATCTCCTTTCATTTGTACTCTTATATTCTATCACATAATAGCACAAATTTCTAGACAGTTATACAAAATTTATATACATTGTTCACAATATTCTTTCCCCTCACCCTTAAATTTAAAAAGAACTCAAATTTTAACAAAATTAATAAAAAATAATTGACAAAGAAAAAATAAAAATGTAAAATAAAGAAGATAACATCAAAAAACTTCATATAAATTGTGCGTTTGTGTCGTGGCTATGGTTTTGGATTAAAATTTTAAAAGGGAAAAGTTTTAATTTAAGATTATGGCTTAGTTTTAGGGGCTAGACTACAATGGTGCAAGAAAAAATGAAGGAAAAATATAAAGAAAAGGAGTTTAGAAAATGAAGGATAAACCACAAAATAGGCGGGGGGGGGCAGACTAGAAATACAATATATGGTATAATTATATCTGTAGTAGTTATAGCATTCCTTGCAAGTTTAGGATTTGGAATAAGTTATGCGTATTTTACGGCATCAAACAAAGTTGATGGTGTGTTTTTTTCGTTTGAAAAATTAGATGTAAATCTAATTGTAAACAATAATGAAAATGTAACAAATTCAAAACAAATAAAGATTGATGAAGTTAAGCAAGGTAGCAACTTATTCAGTAGCATTGCTGTTAAGTTAGCGGAAGGTAGCGGACTAAATGGTTACGTAAGAATTAAGGTTAATTACAGTGGAGAAGATGAAAATAGTCAAAAGACAGCAATAGCATTAAATAGCATTTTGCCACTAGAAGCAACATATTCAAATAGCACAGAAGATTATGGTTGGCAATATAGTGGTGGCTATCTATATTTAACAAATTATGAAAAATCTGCATTAAAGGAAATGTCTGCAAGTGAAGTAAAGACATATAACTTATTTGCAAGCGGATTACAAATGCAAGACTTAACACAATTTGGGAATAATTTAAGCACAAATGGTGTAAGTTTACAAATAAAAGCAGAAGCAGTGCAAAGCAGTAATTTGCAATACACAGACAAAGGCGAAACAAAGAATGTTGAAAGTGTAGAAGATTTAGAAAAGGCAATAAATTTAAGCAATATATTTGGGCAATATACAGAAGCAGGATATATAGTTAAATACGACACTTGCGGAGGAGTAAGTGTAGATAGTTATATATGCTTAAATAGTGATGAAAGTAAAGTTGCAATATTGCCACAAGTTGGAGGCGTAGATGTAACTTGGTATAAAGACAAAAATTTCACACAACTCGCAAATAGCACAGCGGAAGAAAGTGTAAGTGGAAAGAATTATACAGTTACAGAAAATATAACCCTATATGCAAAATATAGTGGGAATAATAACACAATAAAAGTATTTTTCAATGTAAATGGCGGAGATGAGAATAGCACGCCATCAGCACAAAATGTAACAAAAGAAAATGAAACAATAGAAATAGCAATAGATAAAACACCAACAAAACAAGGCTATAAACTAAGTGGTTGGAAATTTGGAGCAACAACATATGCTGTAAATAATAGTAAAATAACCATTGAAAATACTGAAATAACAACAAATGCAATAATATTATATGCGGTATGGGAAGCGTTAAGTTATACAATCACTTTTGATATGTCTCAAAATGAAGCATATAAAAATCAATTATCTTCATGTTTAGACAGCACAACAAACACTTATAAAATTGGTTACAGTTTAGCAGATACAAATTTGTCATTACCTGAAATAACAACTAATGATGAAAATAATCAATATTTTATTGGTTGGGAAGTTGTGGAAGCGGGAGGAAACTGGAATTTTGCCCAAATTGTAAAAGCAAAAGAAGTCATTTTACAAATGTATGGTGATATAACATTAAAGCCAAAATGGGGAAAAATAGAATTAAGTTTTAATAATTCAACAGTTATTAAAAAATTAGGTGATGCCGATTTTATAAATTCTTTAAAATGTGTATCAACTGAAAATGTGGAAATTGTTTATAATAGCAGTTCAGCGGATATTGCCACAGTTGACAGTGCAACAGGGCTTGTGCATATTTTAAAAGTTGGCACAACAATCATAAGTGCAAGTGCAACTGATTTAAATGGAAAAGTTTCAACAGCATCTTATACATTGCAAATAACAGAAGCGAAAAATATTAAGGACGCAAACGTTGTAGCTCAGGATAAAGAATATGATTCATCAAATTCATTGCCATCATACACCATTACTTATAATGGAAGTAACTTGGTTAAAGATGTGGATTATATTGTAATAACTGCATCTATAAATGTTACAAATACGGCGAAATTGTATTTTATAGGTATAGGCGATTATGTTGGTCAAAAAATTGTTGAATTTAAAATAACAAAAGCAACATTAAAAATAGAGGAATTAAAAGCGACAGACAGGTTTGCAAATGGAAAAACAAGTGTTGAAGTTAGTGGCGGAAAAATAATAGGAATTAAAGGCACTGATAATATTACTTTGGGAAAAATTAGCGGAGAGATAAATACTGCTGGTGCAGGTGAAAATAAAGCGGTAAGAGTTACGGCTGAACTTGTAGGTGAAATAGATGTCCTTCAAAATTATAACCTAGAAGAGCCAAATGTAACTGTAACAATTTCAAGACCTACAATTATATTTAATGCTGATAGTGTAAGCGATAAGGGGAACTTTTCAAGCGAAGAGAACACTACTTTATATGGCGAACATAACTCAAAGCAACTTTACAATAGTGCAACAAGTTATAATGAAGAAAATAAGGCAACAGCACCAACCTTTACAATTACAGATGATAAATATAAGTTTGTTGGTTATTTTGATAAAGATGGTAATCAAATGACAGATGAAAAAGGTGTTTTGCTTAATGAATTTTTAAATAGTGAAAATGTAACTTGGTATGTAAAAGTACAGGTAAAATTAAAAGATTTCTACAATACTTCAAGTTCATATTATAATGGGTATGTAAGAGGTAGCATATCAAGTGATTATAGCACTTATTTAAGTTCAATAAAAGCAAGTTGGAATTCGAGCGGTTATGCAATGGCAAAATCTCCAACAGAATATTTTAGTGTAGATGAAAGCGGTGCTGAAAGTGCGGGTAATTGTATCGCATTTGGATATTATCCTCAAACAGTTAAACCGAACGAAACAACTATTGATACAACAAAAGTAAAACAATTTGCAACTTTTAATGAATGTTATGAAGGTGATGATGGCTATTTGTATGTAAAGAAAAAAGCAACTCCAACAAGCGAACTAACTGACACAAGTCCAGCTACCAGTGTATATAATTACTTTAGTTGGGGTAGTGGATATAATATACTAAAAAAAGATTATTATTTTAGAATAGAACCAATTATATGGAAAATATTTTATACAGATGAAACAAATAATGTTGCATACTTAAATAGTATTTCATCTTTGTTCGCAATGCCGTTTAGTTTATCAAGCAAAATGCCATATACAGAAAGTGATATCAAACCATATTTGAACGGAGAATTTAAAGATTCTGCATTTGTAGAAGGAACTCAAAAAAGTAAAATTATGCCAACAACATTAGATACAGGAAGTTTTTCAACTAGTAACGTAAACGATAAAACAGTTTATGCAAGAGATGTAGATAGTGGCGATTATGTGTTTATTCCATCTATAGGAGATTTTAAAACCTATTATAATAATGTATCTCAAAGGCTAAAATATGCATCAGATTATGCTGGCGCAACAGGAGCATTAGGTGCTAGACCTAGTAAAAATATTACAAGTTATTACTGGATTCGTACAAAAACGGAATATTCAGGAACTGCCGCTTGTGTGGGTGAGAATGGTGGAATTGCAACAGCAGGGAAAGGCGTTTCGCTTGAATATATATGTGTAGCCCCTGCCTTATTCATTCAACTATAAATAACTATGTATTTTTATAGGCTCTTTATTATTGCTTTATTGTTGCACTTCTTCTTTATGCAATTCAGTAAAATAAGAGAATTTAAGATATAAAAAATTAATTAGTGTAGTAAGATTCCTCTTACTACACTTTTTTGCACCTAAATGCACAAATTTAGTGAAATTAAGTGTGTTAAAACAACATAAAGTCTCCTAAAGCTTTATAAAAGTATTTAAAATCAGTCACAAAATCTTGAATTATTAAAAGTTAAAATATTATAAATGCCTTTTCTTATAAATTTTTTGCAATATGGTTGACATGTTTGTTCTTAATGCTTTATAATTTTTATAACAAAGGAGTGGCTATGGTTGGATATGATTTTGATAAAACCATTTATAATGGTGATAGTTTCATAGATTTCTATTTATTTGTTTTATTAAGATTTCCTTATTTAATTATCATTTTGCCTTTTCAGTTGATTGCTATGACATTTGTTTGTAGGGATAAGAAAAGGGTTAAAGAAGTTTTTGCGTTTTACTTGCGTTTAGTGCCGAATAAAGAAAGGTCGGTTGTGCGATTTTGGAGAAAGAATGTGCGTAAATTAAAATATGGGTTAATTAAGGATATGTGCACGGACGATGTTGTAATTAGTGCATCTCCTAAATTCATTGTTAATGTTGCGGTTAAGGCGATAGGCGTGCAAAATTGCATAGCAACAAATATGGATATTGAAAACGGGAAAATTGTGGGAGAGAATTGTTATGGTAAGGTTAAATTGGAAAGGTTTGGGCTAGATTTTCCTAATATGAAATTAAATGCATTTTATTCCGATAGTTTAAGTGATTTACCTATGAAAGCGGTTTCTAGCGACTTTTATTTGGTGAGTGGGGAAAATGTGGAAAAGTGCAAGATTGATTAAAATGCAATATTTATTAATTTAATTAGCATTATTCATTTTTAAAATGCAAAGAATAAATTGTGCGGTTTGATTTTGCTTAAATAAAAGGAGATATAATTATGAAATTTGTGCAATGGCTTTTCAGCGTTGGTGATAGACATTATGGTGATGCTGTTCGTTATGATAGAGGAGGTAAAGGAACAAGGATTTTTGCAATTATTATGCTTGTGGCTTTTGTTGCTCTTACATTGTTGCTTGAATGGTGGGCAGTTAATTTGTTTAATGAAAACGCAATTTATGGCATTTTGGTTTTTGTGCTAGTTTTGGGGGCTATTGAAGTTACGATTGAGTATTGCATTGTTTATAGCGTTTATGGCTTTACCTATGCCATTGCTGGAACGGTTGGCGACATAATTAAAAAGCGAGAGCTTAAAAGACTAGACAAAGGAAAAAAGATTAATAAAGAGCGTTGCGCAAATGTTGAAAGTGGTGATAATGAATTAAGTGCTAATAAAGATGTGGATGTGTCTAGCGAAAGCACTGACAACTCAATGCAAGTTGAAGTAAATGAAAATAAGATGAAAAAAGAACTTAGGAAAATGTCTCCAAAGTGGCTTGATTTGGTTGTGGGCGTTTTAGGTGCATTGCTTGCGGTTGGAACGATTGCTGGCGTGATAATTATCTTATCCTTGAATGCATAGATAAAGTAATTTTCATTTTAGAATATTGCTTAAACAAAATTAATTTTAAAAGTTTTTGTTGTTTTTGAAGATGATTAAAATTGCTATTTAAACCAATTTAATCATTTTTTGTTTATTATCTCTTATTCTTATGGAAAAAGTTGTTGATAATTTATTGTTTTATGTTTAGAAATGTGGCAAAATTGGTAAATAATTATAGTTTTTTGCTGTTTATCAAAAAAAATTGCCAAATATTAAGGAAAAATATTGAAAAAATTAAAATTTGTGGTATAATAAATATGTATGATAAGATAATTAAATCTATTTTATAGGAGGATATAAGTGAAAACTAAGTTAAAAAGATTTTTATGCATAATGTTTTGTTTATATCTTCCTTTTTGTTTCGCTTCTTGTGGCTTTAATGGCGATGGCGGTGATGACGATGAGATTGCAAGTGCGGAAAATATGATAAGTGGGGTTACTGCTATATCTACGGGCAACGGCGATGACACTTATGAAGAAGTTATGGCTTTTGTTGATTCGCTTACCGAAGACTTGATTAACGGGCTTTATGAGGCTTATGGAGCAACGAGCAATTTTGCTTTATTTAGAGATAGTGTTGAAGATACGCATAAGAATGCAATGTGGCAAGATTCGTGGTTGTTTGCTGGTAAGGAAAGTTACGGCACAGATGTTGGCACGAGCAGTTTATGGACAAGGGAAGGTTTGGATAAGGCAGATTATAGCATTGTTATGAAATATAATTTATTTCAAATCCTTTTAAATAAAGATATAACGGCAATAGAAGTTTATAACATTTCATCTAATAGTTTATATTTTCAAATGAAGCAAGCGGGCGATTTTAGCGATGAAGCGTTTGAAAAAATGGCAAGGAAAGTTATGCACACGGGTTTGTTCTATTATGAAGCAGATGCGATTTCTGAATATGTTCTAAATTATGTTATAGGTGCAAATGCGGTTGAGTATGATAGCAGAAAGTTTATAGACAGAAATGGTAACGGCACATTTGACTACAACGAAAATGTTAAAAGTTTGGGTGGCACCGAAGTAGAAGAATATAGACAAAAAATTATTAGAAATTATGCATTTACAAAACCTCGTGCGAATTCTACAAGTAGAAGCGATGTGTGGAATAGCATTGAATTTGGCCCTGCCGTAACTGACCCAGTTGTGCCAAGCGGTGAAATAGCGGAAGAAGGCGCTTACTCAATAGAGTATTTAAAGACTAATAACATAGCAAATAAATACACAATAAATGGGGAGACTAAATATAGTGGATTTAAGAATTATGTAAATTTTGTTTATTATTTAGTTTATAAATCTGCTGGAAATGTGTTTGGCGGTGGGCATAAACCAAATGCAACGGCAAACGAACTACAAACGGAAGATGTTTCTATTCATTTTGATGATGATACGCAAAACACTGCAAATATGTTTAATGTTGAAGCAAGCGAATTTTATAGCGTGATAATTAAGGCTAAACAAGATTTGTCTTTAAGTTCAATTTGGCTTTATATAGAGCTAGATGATAGTGTTACTGAAAGTGTTGATTTTAAAATAGATGCAACTTATAACGCTTGCGAAGATAAAACTTTGCACACGCATTCAAGCAGTTGTGTATTTAATAAAATTTCATCAAATTTGGGTAATTTAACTATAAAACCTGGTAAGGTGGATAGCGATAGTGAAAGTCTTTATGCTGATTTAACTATGACTGATGAGATTGTAGAAGATTTAAAAAATAAAGGACTTGATACATCAGGCATTACTGTAACCGAGTTTACAAGAAACGGAATTTATAGTTTTGACCTTTCAGCATATAGAGAGAAGGAAAGTGAAGAAACGAGCGAGGCTACAAAAACTTTGGCTGCGATTGAAAGCGGTTCTTTAACTGGTTGTGATTTTGCTTACGAGAACGATTTTAATGACTTTTTAGAGGTTAAATTCATTGTAACAAGCAATCATAATCAGCCTATTAAATTTAGATTTGCATTTTTGTGGTAAAAGTGATAAAATTTTATTAGGATTATGAAAAAATATTGTTTTTTGTGGTTGGATAGGTGTTTTTTAGCAAAATGCAACAAAAAATTATAAATATATCTTGCAAATTTTGTTATATTGTGTATAATAAAAGATAAAGAGAAAATGGAAAACTAAAATAAGGAGAGTTTTATGAGCGGATTTAACATAAGTAATTTGAACTTTTGGAATCCTATAAGTGCAATAATTGATTGGATAACTGGAATAATTGGTGATATAGGTGCTTATATCGCTGCTATGTTCTATAAATTGCTTTTTGCACTTTGGAGTTCTGTGGCAAATATTTTAGATTGCATTCAAATTCTTTTCCAAATGTTTGCTGGAACTGTGCCTGTTGTGTATAAGTCTAACTCGCTTTTTGCAAATAGTGGCAACTTAATAATAGATATAATTATGCATCCATTCATTTATGAAGCATTTATGAGAATTTTAATGTTGTCGTTCTTCTTGCTTATCATATTCACTTTTATTGCTGTTATTAAAAGTGAAGCAACTACAGAAACGGCTAAGTCAGGCAATGGAAAGAGTGCGATTATTGGAAAGAGTTTAAGGGCTTTTGGTTCTTTCTTCTTTATTCCTATGGTTTGCATATTTGGAATAATTGCGTCGGGGTATTTAATGCAAGCCCTCGATTATGCAACAAGTCCTAACTCATCAACACTAATTTCAAATAAATTGTTTTTAACCTCAGCATACTCTTGTAATAGGGCGAGAAGTGATGAAGGTTTCTTTAAGGCGATGACAGATGTTGAGCATAAATATGATGGCTATAATATAAATAATTATCTATTTACTGGGTTTACCGATAAAGAAAAAATGGCGGAAGCGATTGATGATGCTTTTGACCAATGCAAGACTATTGAAGATATAAGTAAAAAATATGGTGGTGCGATTGAGGGGCAAGTTGTTTTGAAAAAAACTATGACAACGGGAGATAGGTTCGCTAATTATGTTGATACTTGTATAATTGGTACGGACAAAGGAATAACAAAAGACACATATTTCAACTGTAAAAATGCATCAATGGTGTTCTATTTCTATGATTTGGCAGATTTTAACTGGATTGTAGCAATATTTAGCATATTCTTCCTTGCGGGGATTTTGGTGTCTATCACGCTAGGAGCGGCGGTGCGTTTATACGAGCTTGCAATATTGTTTGTAATTTCACCTGCGGTTATCTCAATGATGCCACTTGACCCTGGTCCATTTGGAACATGGAAGAGGAAATTTATTGGAAAAGTTACAATGGTGTTTGCACCTGTGGTTGCATTAAATTTATATTTTATATTGCTCAACACGCTTTTACAAGTGGATATGATGGGGACCATTCAAAGTGCGGTTAATTCGGGTTTAAATTTTGTTTTGCCTGTTGGGTTGGTCGCTTTACTGACTGCGGGTGGAGTAGGTGCAATTTTGCTTGCAAACATATTTGACTTGTTTATTGTTATTGCGGGTGCAATGGTTTGTAAAGAAGCAATCAAATGGCTTGGAGAAATGATTGGTGCGGAAGACATTCAAGGCACGGGCGATAAGTTAAAGAAAAATGTTTCTGACTTTGTTAAGACAAATGCGGCAATGGCGGTTGGTGTTGGTGCTGGTAAGTTCGCTGCGGGCAAGTTGAAAGATGTTAGTGCTAGCAAGATGCAAGCGATGTCTGAAAAACATCAAAATAAAAAGACTGGTAAAGGGCAACTTACAGCAAGTAAACAACTTGAAGATAAGCAAGTAAACGATATTAATAATCAATATAGTAATATGTCTAGCAAGGCGGATAAATATAGTTCAATGACTGAAGCTGACATAGCAAATAATGAGTTAGGTGCTAGATTATTTGAGCAAAATAATGGTTTTGAGAAAGGTCAGATTGGTCAAATGTCTGAAAACTATAATGAGGAATATCAAAAAGGTATTGCAGAAGGCTTAGATCATAATGCTGCTAGTGAAAGGGCATTTAATTCGCTAGATGCAAATTTATATAGTCATTTAGATGATGAAGGAAAAGCAAATTTGAAATATCATATGCATAGGCTAAATGATAATAGAATGGCATCAATGAGTGCAGAAGAGCGAAACTCTAGATTGACCAATGCTAAAGAACGTGGAATTAATGAAGCTCATGAAGATGCTAAGGCAAGAAAAGAAGCTATATTGTCAGGCAAGGGTGAAGATGCATCACTTGCTGAAACAAACAAGATGATAGAAGATGCTCCTAAGATTGCGGCGGAAGCGGTTAAGGAAAATGAAATAAGAAGGCAAGTTGCTAAGCAGAAGTATGAATCTGGTCAAATTTCTGCCGAAGAATATAAAAAGTTGAAGAAAGAGATTAAGGAAAATAAATACGGCGGAAAAGAAAATAAGAAGATTATTAAAGCAGAAGCTAAATCTCAAAAGAAAGCAACTGGTTATGAAAAGAAAAAGACAAGTAAAGAAGAATTTAAAAAGAGCATAAAGGACGCTGTAGATAAGGCGAATAGAGGCAAAGGCGGTCAATAGATAAATTCTTCACTTGATCAGTGTTAGATTTTCATGTTAATCGTCGCAAGATAAAAAAGTTATAAGCAATTTTTACTTATAACTTTTTTGTAGTTTAATTATTTTAACCGCTAAAAAGTGGCAAAAATAGTGTTTTTTAGATAGAATTAGTTTATTTTTTTATGTCTATTTATGATAGAATTGACTATAAAGGTGGGGGACATTATATGGTTAATCAAATTTATAGAGAAAATGAAATGGAAGAAAAGATTGAAAAGAAAATGCAAGTTATTAGTGGCGGGAGTGCAGAACGTAATGGAATATATTTTTCTAAATTTTTTGGTGTTAATGCATTTGAAAAAATGGTTGAACTAATAAATTTAAAAGCAAAGCATCAAAAGGTTTTAATAATTGAAAGTGAAAGTAGTTACATAAATTTTAGTTTTGAGAGCAAGGAGATAGAGTTTGAACCTGTTAGGATTGCCGTGGATAAATTTGATAAGCAAATGGTTTTAGAACTTGGAAAAACTATTGATGAGTCAATTAGGTTTTGTGTGGGCTTTGGCGGGGACTTTGAAATTGGTGTGGCAAAGTGTTTGGCAAAAGTGAATAATATGCAATTAATTGGGTTTATTAATCAGTTTTGTTCTTTGGATGCCTTTTTGCCTATGAGTGAGTTTTGTGAAAATGGTGTGCTTAAAACTGTATGGACTTGTGGAGTGGAGTTTTTATTTATTGATAGTGAAGAAATATCAAATAGCTTGGATAGAAATAAAATTGTAGATGCCGTTTTTAACATTGTGGAGAAACTTGGGGCGGTGGCTGAACTTTACATAAATTGTTGCTTATGTAAGGATAATGGTTATGCAGAGTTTGAAAGAAAAGTGGTTGGCGTTTATGATAAACTTAATAAAATATTAGATAATGCAATAGATTTAAGTAAAAATGATGCACTTAGCATTATGGATTTAAGTTTGGAAATTGCCGATTTAATTGATAGGTCAAATGTTGAACTTGTGGATAAGGAAGGGTTGTTTTCAAGCGTTTATAAATATTTAGACAAGAAGAGTAAGTTAAGTGTAAATGCGTTAAAGGCGGTGGCAACGCAAGTTTACATAAAGTTGTATAAAGATTTTTTGCTTAATTTAAATTATATTGGCAATTCCTATTTTGATATAGACAAGCGGGCGAGTTTGTTTGATGTTACATTTAGAAATGCGAATTTGGAGTTTGTTTTAGATGAACCTGTAACAGATAGGGAAATGTATTTGCTTAAAAGATTTAATGATAAAATACTTAATAAAATTGAAGTTATCAATAAGTTGGTTGATAAATTGATGTTTAAGGCTTTAGATTTATTTAATGATAGTGGTTATGCTTTTTTAAGTGGCGTAAATAAAGAAGTAGTTATGCAAAGTGTTTATTTTAGTGCTGATGTGGTGGAGCAAAAGTGTCTTTTAAAGATTATGAGAAATTTAGGTGTGTTAGATTTCTATAATTAAAATTATTAATCTATAAATATTCAAAATTAAATTAATTCATTTTAGTCTTATGTAATGGGGTTATGGTAAAATTTTTAAAAAGTGTGTGTGATTAGTTAAGTTAAAATTAATCACTCATTTTTTTGTTTAAATTTTTTATATTTGGCAAACATTTAAAAAGTTGGTAGGTAAGATATGCGTAAGTTTTTTATATTTGTAGCATTTATATTATGTTTTATTATGGTGGGTTTTTGTAAATATGATGCGGTTAATTTCTCACTAGAAGAATGTGCAAATCCTAAATATTATTTTTATGTTTCATTAAATAATGCGGAGCAAGTAAGTGATAGTCATTATATAAAAAATGGAGAAGGTGGCATAATTGCACTTAATCAAAACGAACTTGAATTGCTTGATAGTTTTGACATAAATAAAATATATGGAAAAAGCATTGAGTTTGAGGCGGATGAGCAACAATATAGTGATTTTTTGCAAAGAACAAATTTTAAAATGGTTAAAACTGAAATATTTGATTCATTTTCAACAATTTATGGGTTTAACGAAGGATTTGGGGAAAGTGTTTCATTGTATGGAGAAGAAGTAAATATTCAAATTGCTAAGCGTGGCAATATTGTATGTGTGGGTTTTCCTTTAATTCTTGGAAGTTATTGATTTTAACTTTATAATAAATAATAAATTAAATCAATATAAATATAATTTTAAGAAAAAATTAAAAATGTATGTATAAACTCATAAATGGTGGCAATAATTTGAGTATAGGAGGAAGAAAAAATGCAAAAAAGAAATAGATTTGCGAACTTTATAAAATCTAATATGTTATACATTATAGCGGTGGCAGTTGTTGCACTTGTTGTGGCGGTTGTTGCTATTGCGTCAGGTGGTGCGGGCAATATCAAGGATGATGGGAAAGAACCAACTGTGCCAGTTGATGTGCCATCAATTACTTATAATGTGCCACTTAAAGATTTTACAGTTATAAAGGAATATTCTGATACTGAATTAATGTATAATGCAACACTTAAAAGGTGGGAAGCACATAAAGCGATTGATTTGGGCGCAGAAGCGGGGGCAAATGTTGTGGCAGTTGCAGATGGTAAAGTTACACAAGTTTATACAAACTATTTAGAAGGCACTGTTATAGTTATAGAGCATAGCAACAATATGAAAAGTTTGTATAGCAGTTTAGATAGCGATGTAAAAGTTAAAGTTGGCGACACTGTTAAATCTGGCGATGTTATAGGGCAAGTTGGCACAAGTGCAAATGGCGAACACACAGATGGAGCACATTTACATTTTGAGTTTTACAGAGATGGCGTGAAAGTTAATCCAAACGATTATATAGCATTCGCTGAAAAATAAAATAGAGAATAAATAATTGTTGAAAGATTTAAGCATTTAATGTGGTGTTAATAAATAAATTAATATTTGCATTATTGCTTTTTTCTTTAAATTGAAATAAAAGGGTAAGAAAAGTAGAGTTACAATGTTTAAGCGTTTTTAGGATGTGTCTAAAATTAAAATTTTGCGGTAGCGAAAAAATAATGCTTAAATGCTTGTAAAAATGTAAAAGTTGTTGTATAATAATAAAGGTAAATTACAAAAGGAGATTTTTATGTTTGAAGAAGTAAAAAAACTAATCGCTGAACAAATGCATATTGATGAAAATAGCATTACAGAAGATAAAAGGATAGTTGAAGATTTGGGAGCGGATTCACTTGATACAGTTGAAATGCTTATGACACTAGAAGATAATTTTGGCATTGCTATACCAGATGAAGAAGCGGTTAATTTAAAGACTGTTGGTGACATAGTTAAATATATTGAAGCTAAGAAATCTAATTAATTAACGAAAGATTAAATTAATTTTGAAAGTTTATTTTTATCATTTTTAATTTGTTATAAAGGATTTTTTGCAAAAGAAAGATTTTGGTAAATTTTGTTTTGCCAAAATTTTTTTGTGTCTTTTGTTTCTATATTTAAATTTGCTATCTTTTAAATTGGCACATAATTTGCGGGTGTTGCATAAATTAATCAGTAAAGGAGTAAATGATATATGCTATTTAAACGAAATTGTCAAAATCCAAATTGTAGATGCAACTGTGGTTGCAATGCACAAAATGCACCTAAAAGTTATACGCTTGCGGATAGGATAAGGGAAAATATAAGTGGCAAGGATGGGGAGTTAAGTGCTGTTTTTACATATTTATTTCAATCATTTGTTGCACTTGATGAAAAGATGAGAAATGCAATTTTAGAAATTTCTCAAGATGAAATGGAGCACGTGCAAAAGTTATCTAACTTGCTTGTTTCAATGGGTGAAGAGCCAATTTTCATTGATGCAAATAAAAATTTTTACATAACAAAATGGGCTAACTATGAAACTTGTCCAAAAGTGTTTTTAAAGCAAAATATAGAAAGTGAAAAGTTGGCAATTAAAAATTATATGGATTTAATTGAAACTACAACAGATGAAAAAGTTGTGCAAACAATTCTTTCCATAATTGATGATGAGAAAGAGCATTTAGAAATATTTAACAGGCTTTTAGAAACTGTAAGTGCAAATAAAATAATGTGATAGATTTTTATAAATGTTTGCAAATTAAATTGTGCAAGCATTTTTTTAAGTGGGAGATTTTGTCATAAATTGTATAAGCATCGCATATAGTAGAATAATTTTAGAAATAAAGGGGAAATGTGTATGTATAAAACGATTGATGACAGGGCAATAACGCTTGCCAAATATATTATATCTACAAAGGCGACCGTTAGGAAAACTGCGGAAGTTTTTGGCATAAGCAAAAGCACAGTGCATTATAGTGTAACGAAAAAGCTTAAAAGTTTAAGTTTGGAACTATATTTAGAAGTTCATCGCATTTTAAGTGAAAACTTTGCAACAAAACACATAAGGGGTGGCGAGGCAACACGAAAAATGTATGCAGAAAAATTTATAAATAAAAATTCAATTTAAGAAAAAACCGCTGTAAATTTTATGTGTTATACGGCGGTTTTTCACTATTTTAGCGGGGTTTTTATTGACTTTACCATTTCTAAATTAAGATGAAATTTTTATGCAATTTTTAATAATTAAAACAATCCTTTTTTAATAGATTATAATTAAGTTTTAATTTATTCATACTTTGGCAATTTTTTCTTCTTTTCCTCTTTTGCTTTCTTTTCTATTTCATAGGCTTGCTGATAGCGTGGTATGGGTTTAATTAAGTTCACTCTTTCTGTGTGGATTAATGCATCGTGAATTCGCTTTTTGCTGTTTGGAATTTTTTCCGCTAAATCGTCAATCATATCTTTTATAAATTGTCTTTTTGTGTTTTTGTCTGCTGGGCAACAGTTGAAAACAACGGGCTTATCTTGTGCAAATGCTGTTGTTATTGTTTCATCTACATAGATAAGTGGGCGGATAACTGTTGCATCAACTTGACTTAAATAAGATACGGGCGAAAAGGTGCTTATTCTTCCTTCATAGAAAAGACTTAGGAAAAAAGTTTCATCTAAATCATCCGCTGTGTGCCCAAGTGCAATTTTGTTGCAACCTAATTTCTTCGCTTCCGTGTTTAAAATGCCTCGCCTTAATTTTGCACATAGAGAGCAAGGGTTGCTTTCTTTGCGAATGTTGAATACAACATCATAAATGTGTGAGTTTACAATTTTATAATCTAATCCTATTGAATCTAAATAGTCAGTTAATTTTGAATAGTCTGTTTTGCCATCAAACAAATCAATTATAATTGCAATTAAATCATATTTTTGCGGGCTAAATCTTTGGAAGTATTTTAATGTTGAAGCAAGCGTTATGCTATCTTTACCGCCTGAAAGACCAATGGCAATCTTATCCCCATCTTGTATCATATCATAGTCATCAATCGCTCGTCTAACAAGTGAACATATTTTTTGTATACTCATTAATTTTTTTTATATCTCCTTATTTGTGTATTTTGCATTATTATTTTTACCAATTTAAATGTTTTTAATTTTGGCAAAAATAGCCGTAAAAGTTGGCAAAAATGCCCTGCTTTGTTTAATTATTTAATTTTAGCATAAAGTTATTGCGTTTTCAAGTAAAAAGTTTAACATTTTTCGCCAAATAGTTTGACTTTTTTGCAATATTTTTGTACACTTACTTTGTAAGTGTAAGTGATTTGGCATAAGTTTATCAAAAATTTAAATACAATATTTGAAGTTTATTTAAGTTTTTAAAAATTTTGTTAATTTACATATGTAAAAATTGCTATTTTGGGCAATTTAAATTAAGGAGAAATTTATGAAGAAAAGATTTGCTTTAAGTCTAATATTTTTATTCTTTTGCGTATCAGTGTTTGTGTCTGGTTGCGGAGAAGTTAAGATAGGAACGAAAATAACATCAACAGTTGATGAAGTAACAATAAGGCTAGATGATAGTGAAGGCGAAGGCGGTGATTTAAGCACGGCTAATTTTGAAGTTACGGTCAACGAGTTTAAGAATTCACACATTGTGTTTAGGGTTGAAAACGAAGGTGTTGTGCTTGTTTCTAGCGAAAGGAAATATGACAGATATAGTGTAACTGTTACGGGCTTAAAAGCAGGTCAAGCAAAGGTTGTTGCGTTTTTAACTGAAAACAGCAAAGTACATAAGGATATTTTGGTAAATGTTATTCAACCAATTAAGTCTATGGCACTTGTTACGGGCTATACACATTATGTTGCAATAGGACATAAGAATGCTATAAGGCCTAACGAAAGTATGATGATAGCGCCAATAGATGGCAATGTTTCGGAGATTAAATATAGCATTGAATCTAATCCGCAAAATTTAAATGTTACTATTGATGAGAACACTGGTGTTATAGATGCGACAAATGCGACAAGTGCGGGCAGTTTGGTTGTTAAGGCAAAGGTTAGCGATGAAGTGTTTGCAAACATCCCTGTGAATGTTATAAAGGGTGTGGATAAAGAAGATGTAACGATAAGGCGAGTTTATTCAACTGATAATGATTCATTAATTCTTTATCAAAATGGGCAAGCAATTTATGATACGCTTACAATGGTTAAGACTATTGAATATTATAGTGAATTTGTTTTTGAAATAGATTATACTGCAAACATAATGAACCAAAATTTAACTATTTCTAAGAACGGAGAAAGTGTTACTGCTGAAAAACTTTCCGTAAATAAAGTGGCGGTTAAAGCGGTTGGGCTTGGCAAGAGTGCGATTACATTAAAGTTTAGCATTGATGGTGCGGAAGACTTTATTGAGCCACTTGAAATTACATTTAATGTTAGTGTTATTGAATCTCCTTATGACATTAATGTAAATGGTGAAAGTTCTAAGGCTAATGGTGGCGAGTTTAACAAAACAATTTACAATCGTTATGCAAGTGGCGATTATGGAATGGCATTTAGATTTACTTTAACACCTTCAAGTGTTTTGGAAGAAAATGCAGATATTCTTATTGAATTTGAGGATACGCTTGCTGTTCAAAATTCGCTTTTAATCTTGGATAGTGAAGGCAATAGGCTTGGTGCGATTTTAGATGCATCTGGAAGTGTTGTTGGGTTTGAACCTTTTACTGTTAAGGCGGGTGAAACGATTTACATTAAAAGCACGCTTTCAACAGTAGCACAAAATACAAAATATTCATTCACTGCAACTTCTCAAATTGCTAAGGTTTATAACAAGGGCGATGAAGTAAAGGCGAAAGTTAATCTTACAGTTCTTGAAGGTATACAAGAATTAACAACGGGTCAAAGCACTATTTATGTTGAAAAAGGCGAAGGAAGCGGAAGTGGCTCTGTAATTTATTTGGGTACAGGGAACAATGCGGGGGACACATCTGGCATAACTTATAAAATTGATAATGACAATATTAGAATTTTAAAGCAATCTAACACAGAATATGTTGTTTATGGCTTAAAGGCTGGAGAAAGTGAGATTACATTTGATAGTGGCAATGGGCATTATTTAACAATAAAAATAATTGTTTATGGAAAATTAGAAAGTGCAATAATTTTAGGAGATAATCAATTTGAAAATGGTTCTATTGGCGAAAAGGTTGTTGATGGGCAAGGCTCTTTAAGTTATGTATCTGCTAAAATTAAGGGCGGATTTTCAACGAGTGTTAAGGTGAATGATGATGCCAGCGTTGCTCTTATTAGATATGAAGTAAATGCTCAAGGACAGCAATATGTCTCAGTTTCTAACAACACAGGTTATGTGAGCATTTTAGGTGTTGGTAGGGCGGTTGTAACTGTTTATATTTATGGCTATAATGAGTTTGGCGTGGTGCAAGATGATGAAGCGTTGACTAAAACTTTTTCGGTTGAAGGATATATACCTATTAATAATGTTGCAATAAATTATGCAAGTGCAACGCTTAAAGATTATACAACTGTTGGCTATAACAATATTTCAAAGCATAGTCAATTAAAATTAAATTTATCTATTTATCCTAACAATGCATCAATTAAGGAAGAAGATATAGCTTGGGAGATTGTGGGTTCATCTGGTTCAATAAGTGAATTTAATGGACTTATGACAACATTTACGGCTGGTCCAATTTTGGATAGCGATAGAGATAGCGAAGTGGTTACCGTTGTTGCTTATGTTAAGGATAAAGGAAGGACATATAGTGCAAATTGTGTAATTGAAGTTGTTAAGGCAGTTATGGTGCAAGACATTAAATTTGTTAACGTATTCAATAGTGAAATTTATTTTGATGCTAGGGACGGGCTTGCAAGTTATGATAATGAGAACAATTTAGTTGGAACTAGAAATTCTTATAATGTTCAAGCCGTTGCCTATCCAAATGATGCATTTAATAAGAATTTAAAATATATTTACATTCAAAATAGAAACGATGATAATGCTGTGCCTGTGTTTACTGTTTCAAGTGATGGCAGAGTTATGCCACTTAGGGGTGGTGTTGCAACGCTTAGGGTTGTAGCGGAAGATAGTTATGTTGATTTGGACCATATGAGTTTGTATAGAGATATACAAATTGTTGTGGCAGATGGTTCAAGCATTGACACCGCTTATAGGATAACGGATTCAAATGACTTAATTGCGATTGGTGAAAATACGAATTCTATGAGTTTGCATTATGTGCTTGCCAATGACATTGATTTATCTAAAATTTCATCTTGGACACCTATTGGTGCTTATGATAGACCATTTACGGGATATTTAAGTGGAAAATATAAAATTGGATATAATCAAATTGAAATAACTTCAAAAATTACAGGTTTAAGCATTGATGCGAATGTGAGTGGCTCAAACAATGCCTATGTTGGTTTGTTTGCAAGCATAAATTGCGGGCAAATTGTGGATTTGGAAGTTGAATGCTCTAAATTTAATATAAATGCAAGCAACTTAAATGCTGATTTATATGTGGGCATTCTTGCGGGTGTTGTAAGGCAGACTATTGATGATACGATAGATAGGAACGAAAAAGTTAAAAAGACTAAAATTGAAAATATTTCAGTTAAAAGTCTTGTGGATAATGTGGATAACTACTGCATAAATTTGGCACAAAAGAGCAACTTTGTTGGTGGTGCGTTTGGCTTTATTGAAAACGGGGTCAATGTAACGCTAGGTGGCGGATTTACGGCAGTTGATTTGAAGCATTTGAAGGTTGTTGATAACGGTGCAATTACGGATAACGATATTTATGTTGGCGGTTTTGCGGGTGCAATACAGTCAAATGTTTATATAAATTCTGCAAATGAAATAACTTCAATTTTAAGTGCAACTGTAACTGGCAGTTTGAGCGGGAATGCAACAAGCGGAGATAATGGCAAAATAATTTATCAATCATATTTTGGCAATGGCGGTTTAGATGTTGTTTTAGGTGAGTTAATTGTTGAAGATGCGGGCTATGCAAGTTCGGCTGTTGGCGGATTTATTGGTAGTGCGATTGTTGATTATAGCACGGCAACAACGGCGGAAGGTGAAGATGATTCTTCTATTGATTTTAAGGCAAAGAGTGCGGAAGATTTCTTTAATAAGATAATGATTAAAGATGTTGGCGTTTCTGCAAATATTGTGGCAAATAGCATTTTAAATGTTGGTGGAATTGTTGGTGCAAATGATTATTATATAAATAATGCGTATTTTACTGGTAAGATTAAAGGCAAGAGTAATGTTGGCGGAATAAGTGGAGTAAGCACAAATCAAATTAGTGATTCAGTTGTTGAAACGGGCAATGAATTAGCGATTGTTGGTGAAGATAAAGTTGGCGGTTTGGTTGGCTTTATGGATAGTCAAGAAAGGGGCTTAATTGCGTACGAAAATGAAAGCAAAACAAGCGTAATTAATATTGAAATAAAGAGCATTATTTCATTCAGTTATATAAGCACTGCATTTAAAGGCAATGCAATAAGCGGAAGTGGAAGTATTGGAACGATTGCAGGCTTTGTAACAAATGGTTTTGTTTTGGGCTGTTACAGTGATATTGTTGCAACAAGCGGAAAAATGATTGGTGTTGCAAATGGTGCAGATGTAAGGTTCAGTTTTGCAAATGGTGCAACTTTGGGCGTTATAAATGCGGTTAGTTCATATTATTATATTAGTGAAGCGGACAATAGTTATAATGAATCAAATTTAATTAATGCAACTTATAATGATGTTAAATTATGGGTTAAACCTGGCACAACGATTGTCGTAAACGGCAAAAATGTTGATTTGGATGAAAGTCTTAATGGTGGTAGGTTAATCATATGCAGACCTAATGAACTTCCTTTATTTAGCGTTCTTTACGATATGATGAGCGTAACAGTTAAAGAAGGTGGAGACAAATTTGTTAAAGTTGATGATTCTAAGGCAGTTTTGTTCTATTATGAATTAGATGCAAGTTTTGAAAGTAATTTAAGCAGTGATAAAAAATACGAGTTTAGGCAAATTGCTGGAAACTTAAATGTCGTAAATTTAAGCGATGTGTTAGATGTGGAAGTTTTCCCTATTCCATTTAGTGCGGTAAGGCTTAATGTTGTTGCAAAAGATGCAAAGGGAAACGAAAGTAAAATTGTTTCAGTAAATGCAAATGGCACAATAACAATTAAAGGTGAAGGGCTTGTATTGCTTGAAATTTCAAGTGTTGTAAATCCTAGTTTAAAGACAACAATACAAATTTATGTAACAAATTTTGTTTCTGCATTTAAACTTTATAGTGGTACAAACGCAAGCGGTGTGGAATATGATAATGGCGCAACAATTAGCATTAGAAAGGACTTTAAATTAGATGCTTTTGCTAAGATTCTAAGCACTTTAAACGATGTTGAATTTAAGCAAAGCGAAAGAATGGGTCTAACGATTGAAATGCAATCAAAGGCATCAAACACTTATATAGAAGGTACAACATCTTATTACACTGCTATTGGTGGGAAAGTTTATAAAGCAGAAGTTGTGGGCTCTGATGTTGTATTTAAAGATTTAACTGGTGGAACAGTTGTGTTTGAAGCGGGCGAAGATGGCACAATTAATTTGTTTATGTCTTATAATGGTGGTAAATATCCTATTTATCAAAATATGTATACTTCTTATTTTGATTTTGGGCAATTTACAGTAAATCAACAAGAGTTTAGTGCAACTTATTATATAGAGATAGATGATGTAAAACATTATGCAACTATGTCTAACAACAATTTGGTGTTTAATGATTTAGATGTGGACAAGTTGATTTTAGATAAAGTTTCAAAAGATGGAAAGGTTGGTTATGGTGTATATTATAACGGAAGATGCTATCCTGTTTATGTGGACAAAATTACAATGGATGTTGATAGCGTTGGAACATTGTCTTTTGAAGGAATAAAATCATATTCTAATGAAATTATATTTAAGCCGTTCATTAAGGCACAATTTGTAGACGAGTTAAATGTGGTTGTAACTCAAAATGTTTATGCAAGCAATAAGCAAATTAACGCTAAGAATGCAAATATAAACATTTATGAGGGTGCAATTAATATTGAAGCAAGTGTTGATAGCGTTGTTTACAGTCCAAGTGATACGATTAGTTTTGAAGTATTTATGATTTCAGATTCTAAAAACGATGGTTTAACTGCTTTTGTTAGTTGTGGCGATGATTATTTGAATTTATCACTAAATTATCAAAGCACAACGATGCTAGAAGATGGCACTTATAAAATAATTTATTTATTAAATGCAAATTTGGAAAATAGTTTTACTGCACGATATCTAACCGAAAACAAGTCATACGATGTTACATTTGTTTCAGATTTGATTGCTGATAAAACTAAAAATATAACTTTAACTTTTGCACCACAACAAGTGCAAAGGTTAGATGTGCTAAACTACACAAGCGGAGAGATTAAGCAAAATAGTGATGGCGAATTTGTTTACAATAGGAATGAAGTTGCCTCTCTTGATATTGCTTCAAACTCTATGGGTATGCTTAGCATTAATATGTTCCCATTCTATTCTAATGTAGATATGGTAACAGTTGAAAGTGAAGAAGTTAATGGCGAAAAAATAACATTTACGCAATTAGTTGCAAATAAATATGGTGATGGAACGGGTGGCTATTCTGCAATTAAGCCACGTTCGCAATACACTGATGATGGTAAGGCAATGATTCTTCAAAAGTATTCAAATGTTTACGATGAAGAAAAGTCTTTTGATGGAAATTTCTATGTAAGAACACTTATTTCAGATAATTTGCCAGAAGGGACAATCTTGCCTGTTAAGGTTACGGCATACACCTATGATGAAAATGGCGTTTTACAGGTTTCTGCCGTTAAAACTATTGATTTAAATGTAAAAGAGATTCCTTTTGTTAAGGTTGAGTTAGAAGAAGAATCAACAACGCATTATGTTGTTAGAGGAACAACGACAAATCTTAAAGTTACAATGGGAAGAACTTTTGCGGGACAAACATATAATCCAACTGCTGTTTTAGATAACGAAGAGTTGATGCTAAGTGAAAGCGAAGTTGAAAAAGTTATTTACACGCAATCAAACAACTATGATATTGTAAATGGTAGGGAAGTTTATAAAGATACAATTTATGTTGGAATCGGAATTCCAAGTGGCACAAAAATAACAGTTTTGGTTGTTGTTGATTATGAAGAGAACGGCATTTCAAAGAGTGTTTATAGCGAATTGGAATTGATTGTTATTGATTATTTAATTGATGATATAGATTTATATTCATTTAATAATGAAAGCAATTATTTAAGAATGAATATGCAAGAATACTATGAAATTGGTGTTTCTAAAATATTCTTTAAATCTGCTCCTACTTTTGAAGTGGCGAGAAGAATGTATTCAAGTTTAAGCACGGAAAGTGAAGGCATTTATAACGGATATTTCTATGGCACAATTAAACTTGCAAGTGGAAAGAAATTATATCTTGCTAAATCTTATAACGAATTTGTGTTTATGAATGCAAGTGGCACAAATTTTGAAGGTAAAAGATTTGTTTATGATGATGATTATAATTTGGTTTTAAAATCAGATTCTAGTATAACTTTAAACTCTCTTCTTCCAGCAACTGCAACTTTTGAATTAGGGTTGGAAGCAAAGATGGGCAAGTTGGAAAATTCTATTAGATATGATATTTCTAAATTTAGCAAAAAGATATCTAATAATGTCTATGGCTCAGTAGAAACTGAAATAACTCCAAATTCTAAGTTTTATATTAAAGAAGATGTTAGCACGGGTAAAGCGTATTTAATAGGTTTATCAACGGGTTCTAATTTTGGATTAAAATACACTTTAAAATATGGCTTTGATGAATATGATAATTACAATATAAAAGTTTATAGCGATTATGACTTGCCAGAAACATTTATGATTTTTGAGCAAGAATATTCATTTAATATTGTTACATTTAGTGATATGGATTTGCCTCTACCTGTTTATACGCAAGCAGATTTTGAGGGAATGACAGCGGGTGAACATTACATTTTGATGAATGATATCACTTTAACAGCATATAAACCTATAAGTACGGCAATTTCAAGTTTTGATGGAAATGGTTACAGTTTAATAATTAAGACTTTTGATATTGAAGCGGTTGCAAGTGGAAATTCTATAGAATTAGGTTTGTTCGGAACAATTAGTGAAGGTACGATAATTAAAAATGTTACTGTTAATATAAGTGAATTAAATTCAATAGATTTATCTGCTTATTCAAGCATAAATATTGGTTTCTTTGCTCTTTATAATAATGGTATTGTTACAAATTGTGCGGTATCTTATGAAAGTTTGTCAAGCGGTGAAGTAAGTTATGATAGGTCAACTGTTATAAATGGTGTTGAAATTGAAACTGTTTCAACAATGAAAACGCTTGAAATTAAAACAACTGCGAACATTGGCGGAACAGACACTGACTTGACTATGGGTGCATTTGTTTTAGATAATAATGGAGATATCACAAACAGTAGAGTTGGTGAAGATAACAATGCATTTATTCAACTTAAAGTTAAGGGAAGTGTTGCGGGCTTTGCTTATACGAACTCAGGGCATATTGCTTCAAGTTTTGTAAGTAATTTGTTTGTTTACAACACAAATCCTAGTGCAACAGATAGCAAAACTGCGGGCTTTGTCGTAAGAAATCAAGGCGAGATTATGTTTTCTTATGTTAAAGGTGGATTCATATTAGAAAACTATAGAAGCAAATATGGTGCATTAATTTCAAATGGAAACATTGGCGGTTTTGTATATGAGAACAATGGCGATATAAGCGATTCATATTCAAATATAACTCTATCTAGCAATGCTAGAACGGGTGGGTTTGTATTCTCAAACGAGAGTAGCGGAACAATTAAAACCTCTTATAGTGCAAGCAAGGTTTTAACAAATAGTGCATTACATATGCCATTTATTGGTGTTGATGCTAAGTCTAATGTACAAAATCAAAACCCTAACGGAATAGAAAATTGCTATTATTTGAAACTTGGTGATGAAGCGTATGAAACTTCAAGTTTGGGTGAAGGTGTGGTTGCGTTGACAAGCGAAGAATTTGCAGTAGAACTTAAATTTAATAATTTCAGTTTTAGTGTTACAGATGTTTATGATTCAGTTTGGACAATGGAGCAAGGTTATCCTGAACTTGTAAGTGCGAATGATATAGCAAAATCAACAAGGGCAATGGTGAGATATGATGATGGAACATTTACATACATCTTTGGTGTGAATGCTCATCTTGGTGCAAAGACTAACCCATATCTAATTGCAAATGCGGAAGATTTTAATTTCTATTTCAATCAAGACTATAAAGAAACGGATAAAGTTATAGACAACAAATATTATAGAATCATTAGTAATATTGATTTTAATGATGTTGCTGGTGATAATATGACAAAAGATGTAACTTTATGTAATGTCTCTATTGATGGTAATGGTTATAAATTATCTAATATTCGTATAAATTCAAGTGCTAATGATAGCGAAACTTTAAGCATAGGATTGTTTAAAAAGATTTATGCAGATAGTGCGAACGGTAAGTTTACAACAATTAAAAATTTAAGTTTGCATATTTTGGAAGCAAATGCACTAAATGTAAGTTATATGGGCGGATTGGCAGGAATTGTTGAAGATACAAATATATTAAATATTAATGTATCATCGGATTCAGTTATGCAAGCATATAATGTCGTTGGCGGACTTGCGGGTATAATAAGTGGGCAAAGCGTTTTAAATAGAATAAACAGCAGTGCATCAGTGCAAGCAGTTTATAAAGCAAGCGAAAAACAAGAAAAGCCACTTGTTTACGACAAGCAAGAAAATGTTAGAAAGATATCTCATGCGGGTTCGGTTGCAGGTATTGCTGATTTATCTACTGAACTTCCATATGAAGAATTTGTGCTTATGAATAATGCAAATATTAAATTTGTTTCAGTAAGTGGGGATGTTTCAGTAAGTGGAGAATATGTTGGTGGTGTGTTCGGCTATTTAGGCGAAAGCAGTGCGGTTTATGATATTTCATTTGAAGTGAAGTATGATGATAGCGAAAATAGGCAACAAATTTATTCAACATATTGTGCTGGCGGAATTGTGGGCGTGAACTATGGTTCTATCAATCACGCAAAAGTTAGACACAGCGATGAAAATCAAGCAAAAGTTGATAATGCTATTAAGACATATTTAAAAACTGGTGCAACTGGTAACTTTGGTAAGACAAATTTATTTAACGGAAAACTTTGGTATGTCGGTGGTGTCGTAGGTATCAATTATGGTGGAATTGTTACAAACAGTTATACAAGAGTTGATATTGTTGACCCTAACATTTCAAGCGATTTAGATGAGGTTACTGAACAATATTTCGGTGGGCTTGTAGGCGTAACTTATGGCGGAGAAATCAGCAGTGCATATGCAAGTGGAAATATTGTAACAAAGGCAAGTGAAACGGAAGAAAATGACAATTATTATGCAGGTGGTTTAATTGGTAGGGTTAATTATTTGGCTGGTAGAGTCATTAAGGACCAAGACAATAAGACAAATCCTTATGTAATTACACTTAGAACACTTTATGCACTAAATTATTGGGATTACAGCACGGCAAAGACTACATTTAGGACTGATGGAACAAATTATTACGCAGGAACATATGTGGGCTATGTATCTCCTATTGAAGATAGTAAGATAACAACAGATGTTGGTGCATTATATTCTATTAATCAAATCAAATTTAATGGCAAAAATTTATTCTCTGGTAGCAACGGAGTAAGTGGCAGTGTTGCTTTAAGAATGGTTGGTAAGAATGATGCTAACTTGCTAGGTAACAGTTCTGAACTAGATTATGAGCTTGAAAGAAGTTTAAGTTCAATAACCTTAAATGATATTTATGAAATTGATAGCACTAATTTTGCACATGTTACAACTTTCCTTTTGGAATTGTTGAATGTAAGTGGTGGCTCAATTTGGGATAGATATTGGGGTGAATATCCAGAACTAAGGTTAGGAAACAAATTAAATGAAGAAGAGATTTATACGGCGGAACAATTAATTAAAGCAATAAATGAATCTCCTTATAAAACATTTAGAATAATGAATGACCTTGATTTTAGCGGAGTAACATCATTTGTTAAGCGAACCTTTACAGGTAAATTGTTATCAGCAAGAACAGATGATAAAGATAATTTAATATCAACAAATTTCTACAACATTGATTACACAGCATTATTTGCCCCTGCAAATAAGAATGAAAACATTGGTTTCTTTGTATCGACTAAGCGTGCAACAATTTCAGAAATAAACTTCTTTATAATAGGAGCAAATTATTCAAGCACTTATGTTGAAAGGTTTGGTGTGGTATCTGCACAAGATGAAGCAAGTAGTTTAAATAATGTTAGGGTAATTTGTGTAAGTAATCCACAAGTTACAAGTTCAAATGCGAAAGCGTTATCACTTGGAACATTAAAGATAAACGGCTGTAAAGTTGGCGGAATTGTTGGTGACGTCAGTGGGACAATAGTTTTAAATTCTTGCTCATTTAGCGGAAATATAGAACTCATTAATAATTACACGCCTACACATAACTTATACTTTGGTGGACTTATTGGATATAGTGCAATAGTTAAATTGTACGATAGAACAACTTTTGGATATTTTGACTTTGCAACAAATATGCAATTTGGTGTTTATACGCAAAAGACAGCAACGGAAGAATATGCGTTTAGGTTAGTTAGTGAAGTTAGTTTAACAAGTTTACCTAGCGGAAGTTCAACTGTTAAAGTTAGTGAAACTGATTCTAAGTGTGATAACTTGTATGTTGGCGGTTTGGTTGGCTTTAATGGAAGTATGTTAATTGCAAATAATGCAAGCATTCAAGGTAGAACAAATAGCAACATAACTATTTCTGTAGATGCAAGTGCAAAATACATAAGAGTTGGCGGTTTGGCTGGAAGAATTGATTCTGGTAATATTAGAAACTTCTATGCTTATGTGAATGTAAATTGCTCAAGCGGTGAATGGGCTTATGTAGGCGGTTTGCTTGGCGAAAGTACGAACGCAGTTATAAGTAGTGTCTATTTAGGTGCTTTCAATAATAACAGTAAGGTTAATGTTGAAAATATAAACTCAATCGCAAAAGTTGGCGGAATTGTTGGAAGTTCAATCGTTACAAGTATGAACGCAAGCAATTTGTCAAATCAAACAAATGCGTATGTTGATATAGATTTTAGTGGTAATGCTAAATATCTTGCAATGGGCGGAATTTATGGCGAGTTCCATAACTATGCTAAAACAAATCAAGCAATACAGAATAATCGTATAAATGCCTATGGAACATTAAATGCTAACACTGCTCAATTTATGTATGTTGGTGGGCTTGTTGGTAACAATGTCTTAAAGGTTTTAGATTCTAATGATTCATCTGCAACATCAATTAATTATTCTTATAGCGGAATGGAAATAAGCATCTATTCTAATAAAATAGCCTATGTTGGCGGAATAATTGGAAATGCTGAAAATTTATCATTAAACAACTTGGTTTTAAGTGGTGATGAAACATCTTACAAAGATTCTGGTTCATTAGAAATAAAGAATTGCGTTGCTTCTGGATATATAGATATCAGCACAGGTTCTAAGTTTGAACATATCTATGCTGGTGGTATAGCGGGAGACACAAGAGATTCAATTTCAAACACGACAATCTTAACAACCATTGTTAAGCCTGAATACGGAAACGAAAACAAGAACAAATATAACATTGATGTGCTTGCGGGTGTAAATAACTACAAGGGCGGAAACAATGGTATAACTGTGGTAGATGAAGTTACTGGTTCTAGGTTTGAAAGTAGCAAGTTGTTGACAAGCGATGATAACACTATAAGATTTGCGAATAGTGATTCCTATAATATATTGGATTATGTTGATTTCTTAGATGAGTTTGATAGAAGTGCAGATATGATGTATCAATACATTAAAGAATTTATCACTATTAAAAGTGGAACGGTGTTTAATCCTATTAGGGTTTCAAGTTCTAGCGGAATTTTAAGTAGTAGCAAAACTTATCACCTATTAACAAGAGATATTACTGTTACAAGTTCTAAATCAATTAATGGTGTTTTTGCGGGTAATTATAAACAAATTACTGTTAGCGATTCGTTATTTAGCAAAATTGGTAAGTATGGTGTTGTTGGCAACTTTGCGGTTAAAACAACATCATCAAGTGGCATTTCTAGTGCAATGGTTGCAGATACAAGCAATGGTGTTGTCCACGACCTTTATGCAACTGGAAAGGTGCAAGGTTCAAGTGTTGGTGGTGTGGTTACAACAAACAATGGTATGATATTAAATGTCATTGCAGATATAGAAGTTATTTCTAGTGGGACAAGCGGAATAATTGCATCTACAAGTGAAGATGGTACAATCTTTAACTGCTTCACTCTTGGTGGATTAGTTGTAGATAGTGGAAATTATGCAGGTACATTTGTTGGTAGAAGTGAAAATACTTTATTTAAGTTTGTAAACTCTGTTACAAGTTTAGATACAACATTATCAAGTAGAAATGCAGGTGTAGTTGGATATGCCGATAGTAAAACTAAGTTTGTATATTGCAGTTTTGACCCACAGGCAGTTACGAGAAATAGCATTGCAACTTCTACAAGTTCATTAAAAACACTTGCATTTGATAGATATTTATCAGATACGATAAATACGGGAAGTTCTTATTATTTGCTATATGCAACCAATAAAAATACAAATAATGTTTGTAGAAATAGCACTAAAAACTTTGGCTATGCATATTTCCCTAGGTTTGACAGTTTTATAAGAACAACTATAACTGGTGGTTATACATATGTAAATAATTTCAGTGCATTCTATAAATTAATGGATACGGACTATAAAGCGGGTGTTAAGATTAAACTTGCATACAACATAAATCAACATGGGTTTGATGTTAAGGGCGAAACTAAGAAGGCTTGGAACCCTAAATCTGCTGCTGGTTTCAGTGGCACATTAGATGGTAACAATAAGAAACTTAAAGGAATTGCAATAGATTCTAAAAAGGTAAGTAACGGAGATAACTCTGCTCTTATGATGGGATTCTTATATGTTATTGATAATGCTACAATAACTAATTTAGATTTACAATTAGAAAGTGCTGGAAGTAATATGATGACAGAATATGAAAGATATTATTCTTCAAGCAGTGCATCTACAAATGTAATGTTTGCGGATATGAGTAAATATTTATCTTATTCAGGTGGTTTATGTGCTATTGCTTCTAAGTCCACAATATCAAAAGTAAAAGTATCTTTCTTAACAACTACAAAACTTACAGCAAATGTTGTTGGTGGACTTGTTGGTTATGCAGAAAGCACAAATATAACAAGTTGCGAAACTTCTAATTTAAGTGTAACAGCGTACGATATGATTGCTAAGGCAACATCAAGTGGAGATGCAATTTATGCAAGAAACTTGGGTCTTGCTGGCGGAATTTGCGGTGCTATGTCAGATGGAAATTTAACAAGTTCTAAAAACAATGGTTGCACAGTTACAGGTGATAGTGCTTTGGATGCAAATTTTTACGAAACTGTTTTAATGAATAATAGTGTAGATAAAGTAAGTGCATCAAATGTACAAGCGACTGTTTCATTTAAAACATTTACATTGCAAAAGAATGAAACGATTAAAATTTTAACAAATTTTGATTATACTGATGGGAACAATGGCTTTAATGCTAGTCCAGTTGGTGGTTTGGTTGCTTATGCAAACAATGTGAATATAAGTTCTTGTTCAAATTCTGGTAAAGTTGTTACTGGACATGCTGGAAATGGCGATAATGCCAAAGGTTTTGACCCAGAAACTAAAAAAGGTATGAAGGGCGGAAATGGCGGTAATGTAATTGCTGGCGGAATTGTTGGCATAAATGCAAATTGTAATTTATCAGGAAACACAAACAGTGGCTCATTTGACTTTGTTAGTGATGGCGATCACGGTACTGCCGCAGGTCGTGGCGGAAATGGTAGCGATGGTAAAGATGATGCAACAAGTTGTTGCTATGGCAGAACAAATCACATACAATGCCCTTTATCGCATGGTGATTGGGGTAAAGGTGTACACTCATGTAGCGATGTTACAAAGGGTAACGATGGAGGAAATGGCGGAAATGGTGGTTATGCATTTATTGGTAACTCTTATGGGGCAACAAGTTTAAATCCTTCATCATCTTCATATAAAGCATCAGGTTCTACGATAGATTTACAATGTGCCCCTGGTGGAGATGGCGGAAAAGGAACAAAAGGCGGAGATGGAAGTCATTTCAAAGCGGAGTTTTTTGGAGTTTTGCTTTGGGAAGGTTATCATGCAGGCAAAAATAGTGGGCGTTCTGGTAACGGCGGTTACAATGGTAATAAAGTTAATGGAGATGATGGAACTGTTGGAGAGTATGATGTTGATGTCGGTGGCGAAGAGCAATCTGGCGGTGCTGGTGCACAAGGTGAACCTAGTTATTTACAAAATTAATTAGTTTGTTATTTCAATTTTAATTGATGTAAATAAATTTAAATAATGCAAATAAAACAATTTTAATTTGCAAGCAAAAATTAAAATAAATTTATCTGCATTAAACAAAAGATAAACATTTAATTAATAGATTAAATTGAATGTGGAAATTTAAAAAATAGTTTTAATTTATGAAAGATAGATTAAAGCAAATCAAGATATGCTCAAATTTGAGCAGTCTTGAATAAGAAAGTTTAAAAAATTAAATCATTTATAATTTGCATTAGTTTTTAAGTTTTGATTAAAAAGGTAAATAATTAATGTAAATTTGGCTAAAAATGTTAAATTTTAGTCAAAATATAATGAAAAAATGGAAAGAAAAGACTTTAAGAAATAACTTTCTTATTCAAGACTGCTATATAGTAAAGCGATTAAAAAGTCTAAAAGAGAAATAATAAGGAGATAACTTATGAAGAAAAAATATTTATCAATGCTAAGTATAATGTTTGCGTTTGTGGTGTTTGCATTTGCGGGCTGTGCTGGCGGTGGTAGCAACTTTAAATTTAGTGCAAGTGTGGAAGAAATTGAAATCATACTTGGGCAAACGACAAGCAGTGAGGAAGTGATTGATGACTCTGTAATTTTTTCGGTAAATAAACAGGATGCAAATGCTGATGATGGTGTGTGGACATCAGTTCAAAATGAAAGCATTGTAGCAATTAAAAAGATTAGCGAAAATAGTGCGGTAATTAAATTTATGGTAACAGGTTTAATGCCTGGAAGTGCGAAGATTAGCATACATAATTTAATTGATAGCAGTGATTATAGGGAAATTAAGGTAAATGTTTATCAAAGCGTAGAAAGTGTTAAATTTGTAAGTGAAAATGAAATTTACATTCCTTTTGGTGGTAAATATGTTATTAAAGCAGATAGTGAATTAAATTTATCTCCTATTCACAGTGCAAAAAGTGATTTACGTTTTGAAATGGTGCAACAGTTTGCTGGGGTTACGATAAATGAAACAACAGGATTAATAGATGCAACAAATGCAACAGTGGCAGGGAAGTTTAGCATAAAAGTTTATGGTAAAAATAATCCAGATAATTATGATGTTAAGGTCGTGAACATTGTTAAACCTATTGAAAGTGAATCATTGTCTTTATCTAGTGAAAGCGGAAAAAATGTAATTCAAAATGGTGAAATTAAGTTAAGCAGTTTAGAATTGGTTAAAACTATTGAAAATTTATCTTATGAAGACTTGATTTTGGAGTGTAGTGATTATTCTAGTGATTTAATAGATTTAAAATTAATCTCTTTTAACAATAAAATAATTCAAGCAGATGTTAAGGGCGGAAGCATTATAAGGGTGCAAGCAGTTGCACTTGGAAAGACTGATTTAGTTTTCAGTGTAAATTTAAAAAATGCGGAAGATTATTTGGAAGCAATTAAGTTTACAATCAGTTTTAATGTTATAGATATCCCAAATGCAATCAACATAAATGGTAAAAAGGTTGATGATGAAATAGATTTAACTGTATACGATAGATATAACGATAATGTTTTAGGTGCAAGTATTCGTTTTTCACTTAGTCCAAGCAGTGTGCTTTTGGAAGATAGTGTAATGAAAGTTACATATGCAGATTTAAATGCTGTGGGCACAATTAGGTTTTTAAATGAAAATGGCGAATTGATTGATGTAAATAATGGCACTTTTGAAGTTAAAAGTGGCGAAACTCTTTATGTTAGAGCAAATAATGCAATGCAAGCAACATATGAATTTAATGTGGAGAGTTTGAAGGCTAAGGAATATGAACTTAATTTAGAGTGCAAGTTAAATGTTAAGGTTGTAACGGGAATTTCATCTATAAATGTGCCAAGTGTAATTTACATTGAAAAGGGCGAAAGTGCAGATTTAGAGTTGAATTTGGTGCCTGTTAATGCAAATGTGGAAGGATTTGAACTTGGTGAAGTTAGTGATAAGTTGACACTAACAAGACAGTCTAGCACATCATACACTATAAAGGCAAATGATGTAACAGATGAAATTTTGCGTATTTATTACAGAAACGGCGGAGGCACTGAAACTAGAATTATATCTTATGTTCCGCTTACGGATTTTGCGTTAGAAGTGGATAGTCCGTATACGAATAGTGCAATAGGGCAAAAAGAATACTATAGTGATGGAAAAACTTTAAAGAAGATATATTTGCAAATCAATAGTGAAGTTGATTTAAAGAAAATAGTGAATGAAAATGCGACAATAATTGGCAGTGAGTTTGTTGTTGCAAATGGAAGCATTGCAACTTGTGATAATTGGGTAATTAGACCATTAAGGGAAGGTGTTACGCAATTAGTTGTAAATTTAACGGGTTATGAGCAAGGCGGAAATGGAAATGAAATTCAATTTACTGCATCAATTACAATAGAGGCATATAGGGCAATTTCTTCAATAACATTAAATAAGTTAAATGCAATAGCATATGATTATTCAACGGTTGGTTTTTATAATAAATCAACACTTAGTCAAATTGGGCTTGTTGCAAATGTTTATCCGCAAAATGCGACTTATGCAAAGGATGTGGAATGGACAATAACGGATAGGACTAGCAATGATTTTGTTAGTGGAAGTTTAAGTGCTGTTAAAGGGCTTAGCACGATTGTAACTGCTGGACCACTTGAAGGTGATATGGACACGCTTATTGTAACAGCAACAGTTAAGGAGTTTGGCAGAACATATAGCGAAAGTTGTATGATAGAAGTTAGCAGTGCAAAACTTGTAAATTCAATAGTCTTAACAAATGTTGTAAATGGAAACATTTATTTTGATAGCAGGAAAGGGCTAGATAACGAAAGCAATACATTTAAGGTGGAAGCAAATGCATATCCAACAGATGCATTAAACACTAAGGTTAGATATCAATATAGAAGCACAACAACTGGAGAATCTGTGGATAGCCCTGTGTTTAAAGTTGATGCAAATGGTGTTGTTACGCCTCTTCGTGCGGGTAAGGCAAAACTTAGAATAGCAAGTGAAGACAGTTTTACAAATGCAAGCGATGCAACAAATTATGTAGAAGTGTTTGTTACAGTGCAAGATGGTTTAACAAGGGAAACCGCTTTTCATATTTCAACTGCTAGCGACCTTATGTCAATAGGAACAGATGCTTTGACAATGAGTTATTATTATATATTAACTAACAATATAGATTTTTCTAATGTTAGCAATTTTGAACCTATTGGAAGAAGCAAAAAATTGGCATTTACTGGCTATTTAAGCGGTTTATTTACGTTTGAACAACTTGTAAATGAAAGGGTTGAAACATTTAGTTTAAGAAGTTCAATTTTAAATTTAAATATAAATAAATCAATAATTTCAAATGATATAAAAGAAAATGAAGATGAAGATTATTTTGGTTTATTTGCACAAATTTCATCTAGTGAAAATGTATTTGGTAAAAAAGTTTACGATACAGTGCCAAGAATTGGAACAATTTGCGATTTAACTTTGCAGGTTTCAGTTTTAAAAGTGGATTGTAGTGGAATAAATGTGCTTAGCAACAACAAAGATTACAAGGTATATGTTGGTGCGGTTGCAGGCAAGTTCTCTTGTGATAATTTATATAAATCAGATAGAGAAAATGCAGAAGTTGCAGGCAAGTTTGGTGTAATTAATGTTAATGTTGTTTTGGGCGAGTTCAAATACTATGTTGGTAAAAACACTGCTTATGTTGGTGGCTTATTAGGTCAAAATAGTGCAGATATATTGTATACAAGCAAAACAAACGCAGTAAGTGGTGGAGATATAATTATTGTGGACAAGATTAAGTTCCAAATTCCTGGAATGTCAGCCGAAGATACATATCATTCAACTTATTATGTCGGTGGAATGGTTGGACAAAACGATGGTTATATTAAAAGCATTTACAACGAAAAGAATGGAAATGATGTTATATTTAGTTCTTTGTTTGAAGACGAGGGAATAGATGTAACAGCAAATATTAATAATGAATATAATGGAATCTATTACAATAATGCAGTGCTTAGCGAAAATGCAATAATTGGCGGACTTGTTGGGCAAAACAATGGAAGCATTATGAATGTGTCTACAGACAATGTTGTTTATGGATTAAACAATGTTGGTGGTTTGGTGGGCATAAATGGTAATGATGGAAAAATATATAATGCATTCTCTTCATCTCTTGTTAGGGGAACGAAGAATATTGGCGGACTAATAGGAATGAATGCGGGGCATTTGGAAAACTCTTATGTCCAATCTTATGAAGATGGAAAGAGTTTTGGTGATGATGCCGTAAATGTCAAAGGAAACACTAATGTTGGTGGGCTTATAGGCTATGCAGTTGGCGGAAGCATTAGCAAAGTTTATAGTGCAACATATAAAGATAGAGTTGTAGGTGCAGGAAGTTCAGTAAATGAATATGCTGGTGATGTTGTTGGTGTTAGCAATGTTGGTGGGCTTATAGGTTATGCTTATGGTTCTGCATCTGTGGATATGGTTATAAGATATGCCTACACAAATTTTGTTGCTATTGCGCAAGGTTCACTAAGTGGAATGATAGGTTATGCAAGATTTGTAAACCTAGATAACTCTTATATGCAAAATAAAAATAATGCAACTTTTATTGTAAATGGAAATGATTATTTAATTACAAGTTCATATGCTAAGTTTGGTGAAAACGCACCAATTATATTTGATGCAAAAGGTTCTCCAACTGACAATTTCAATAGTTTTAGCGGTTCAATTTGGAATAAAACAGGTTTATTGCCTTATTTGGAAATAGATGGTTTTGCACTAGTTCAACAACCACCTAAGAGCATTGAAATAGTGATTAATGCTTATAAAGTGGGCAACGAGTCTATGCTTCTATTCTATTACACATCAAACGATGTAAATGATAAACTTGCTTTATTAAGTTACAATATTTATAAGATTAGCGATTTAATTAGTGCAAATGTATTGCCTACATCTGGTTATGTTAATAGGCTTAAAGTTACAAGTGCAAACGAAGATGTTGTAAAAGTTTTAAGTGATGGAAGTTTTAATGTTGTAGGTACAGGAAGTGCAAGAATAACTGTAACTTCTAAATTAAGTGCAAAAGTATTTGCATCTATAAATATTTATGCCACTTATCCAGTTTTAGATTTTGATATGTATCAAGGCAACAATGTTTTGTCAGGTGCTGAAAAATTGACAACTTTAAGGATAAAGAAGGGCGATAACTATCAAATTAGGCCATATGTAACTGCAAAAGTTAATGGCGTAAGTGCAAGCATTGCAACAGACCTTTATGTAGAATATAAAGTTGAGTGCGATTTAGGTGATTACACGCAATATTTCACATTTGAATCAAGCGAAAGTGCGGGCGAAAATGCTGTTACTATTGATTACTATTTAACGCACATTGTAAATGCACTTGAAGGAATGGGGGGCAAACTTGCAAGAGTTACAGCAAGACCTTATATAGTTATTGAAAGTGGCGAAAAAGTTTATTTAAGTGATTATTTTGAAGATGATAGATTTACTAAGCAATTTAACATTGGCGTAATTTTGGGAGCAACTGACTTTGAATTCCTTAGCGAAGAAAACACAACAATTTCAGCGGGCACGGAAATTGATATAAAGGCAAGGCTTCACACTGATGACCCTAATGATGATGTTTTAGTTACAATATTAGATGCTCAAAATAGGCTTGTTTCAAGTTATACTGGCGGTCATTTATCAAGTGCTAAATTTGATTTAGTTTCAAATTTAAGTGCTATGGATGAACAAAATCAAACGAAAGACTATAACTTAACATTAAAGTTAAACGATGAAAGTAAATTTATTAAAGAAGAAACAAGATTTACAATCATTTTATCAGCAAAAACTGAGCCATCAGTTAAATTAACATATTATTTGACATTTATGCCAGAAAACATTCAAAGGACTGAAACAAAGGTTTACACATACGCTGAAAGGGATGTAATGGGGGACAATGGTTATAATCCAACCGAAGAACCTAGCAGTAGCATAATTCCTGGTTATAATGCGTTGTTGTCAATCAATGTTTTCCCTATTTATGCAGATTTTGATTATATTGAAGTTACAAATAGTGAAATGTCTTTCGAGCAATTAGTTAAAAATGATTCAAAATCAATAAATTCTTATCCATATGAACGCCTTGCAGATAGAAACTATCTTGTCAACGGTATCACATTAGTGAATGCGTATTATAGAAACGGGCAACTTGTGCGTGGCGTTAATGGTGAATATTATGTGTCTATGCTTGTTGCTAGTGAAACAACTAAAAAATCTTATACTGTTAAAATCACGGCTTATAAGGAAACTAATGGAGAAAAAATAGAAGTTTATTCTTATGATCTAGTGTTAGATTGTGCTTATTTGCCAAAAGTCAACCTAAGTTTAAATGGCGAAACAAGCAAACAAAATAATGAAATTTATATGCCATTTGGAACGGAGAGCGAACTTGGTGTGTCATTCTTTGAATACGATGGCGATGTAAGTTTTGACGTAACAAAAGATGGCGTTAATTATCCATATGCAAGCGTTACGAAAGTTAAGGGAACAAATGCTTATAAACTAAATGTTAGTTCTCTTGCAAGTGTTGGTGATGTTGTGGAAATTAAGGCAACAATAAATAAGAGAATTGGCAAATTAACAAAAACTGCAACTGATACGCTAGAATTTATAGTTGTAGATTATGTAATTAAGGACATTGGTTTTGAAAATGTTTCAAACAATGTTATGAGAGAAGTTTTTGGAGGAACTTATGCATTAAAGTTAAGTTTTGAAAAATCTAAATTCTTCTATGATGAAACAAACGATGCAATAAGGGCGAAAATTATTGCAGATTTAGAAAAGTTAAGCACATCAGATTTCAACACTTGGTATGCTTACAAGGCAAGCAACACGGGCAACGATGTTGCAATAGGTAAATATTATAAAAATGCATATTTTGAAGTAAATTCTAAGAGTATAACATCAAAAGACCTTTATGTTACAGGGGTGAATTATGACAATAAGGATTCAAATCAAAAACGCATCTCAGCAAAGTTAAAGTTTAGTTTTGATAGAGTTACAAAAGAATGGGTTTATGAAAAATCAGGTATAGAGAATATTTATAGGGATGATAAGAATTTATCTGCACTTTTAACGGATAAATATATTGCAAACGGAAAAGTTTATCAAATTTTAGATAGGGTGTTTACGGTAAATTTTTATCTAAATACAGATAGAACAAATGCCGTACCTATCTATAATGAAAATGAATTTTATGCAATGGAAGCGGACATAAGTTATATATTAATGACTGATTTAGTTTTAGATAACTTTAAGCCAATTTCAACGCAAATTAAATCTTTTAATGGTAATAATCATACAATAACTATCAATAGTTACAAAGATGAAACAGAACTTGAAAATAGGTCAGGTTCTAAGCAAATAGGTTTATTTACAGAAATTTATGAAGGCGCAATATTTGAAAATATTCATCTAATTGTTGGAAATTCAACTTTGGAGATTGATGCGGAAGGTTATAGTCAAGTTATATTTGGTTTGCTAACCGCTGTAAACAATGGAAGCATCTATAATTGCAGTGTTTCATATGCTGGCGAAGAAGTTTCTTCTGCAATCGTTCAAAGAGTTATAAATGGTAAGGAAGTTATTTCTCCATATGATTATCAAAATACAATTATTTCATCAAATTTAGCGGAAACAACCACAACGGTGTCTGGTAATGCAATCCCTGCAAGTGCAAAAGGCTTAAAAGTAAGGATAACATTAACCACGGTTGATAGCGACTTTGTAGAAAGCACAATGGGTATTTTGGTTGGCGAAAACAATGGAACAATCGCAAATAGCAGAATAGAAGAAAATGTTAAATTCCACAATTACGGGGTTGTTGGTGCAATCACGGGGCAAAACTCTGGTGTTGTTTCAAGTTGTTACAGCAAAGCAATCCTTTACAGTTATACAAGTGCAAGCGAATATAGCAAAGTCGGCGGTTTGGTTGGCTCTAACAGCGGAAGAATTGCTCTTTCATTTGTAGAAGGAAAATATAATTTTGCAAATAGAGATAATGTTGAAATAGAATTAAATGCGGTAAGCCGTGTGGGCGGTTTCGTTTATGAAAATGCGGGCGAAATTAGCAACTGTTATTCTAATATAAGAATCAACTCTAATGCTCCAACAGCGGGTTTTGTGTTCACAAACAGTGGAAGCATTAAAAACACATATAGCACAAGCATTGTAAGAGAAAACAGTGTGCAAGATATGCCATATATTGGGTTAGATGATTATAACAATGTAAATAACACAGGAGACATTATAAGTGCATATTTCTTAATGGGTAAATACACATATCAAGATAGTCAGCCTGCAACAATGATTGAAACGGCAGAAGAGTTTGCTTTCATTGATACATTTGAAAGTTTTGCATTTGATACAGAAGTTAATGGCAATGTAAATGAAAATAGTGTAAATGGTGTTTGGTTTATTCCAACAACAAAAGCAAGCACAACAAGTGCATATAAAGGACAAAAATTCATTTATGGAAAACCGACAATCACATCTGCTAACATTATTTCTCGTGGTTATGTAGATTTGGTTACGGTAACCACAACGGGCGGTCAACCTGAATATATTTATACATCATTAATTGGTGCAAATTATGGAAGTGTTGAACATCCTTATGTAATTTATAGTGCAAGCGACTTCAACACGTATGTGCTAGAACCTGCTTCATCAAGCGGAAATGATAAATATTATATAATGGCTTGCGACATTGATTTCAGCGAAGATGTAATAATGGCAGAAAGTTATAAGATTAACTTTAATGGCTATTTTGAAGGAAATGCAATGCAAATTGCAAATTTAAGAAATAGTTATTTAAATTCTAATGATGAAGCAAGTGATTTAAGCAATATGGGCTTATTTAGAACGCTTGATAATGCAGTATTTAAAAATGTAACAATAAAAGCGGACGAAATGTTTGGTAGTGCATGCCAAAAGGTTGGAACAGTTGCGGGGACAATTAATAACAGCAAAGTTTATAATATTTCTCTATCTGGTGAAGCGATTGTGCACGGAAAGAATATGGCAGGCGGACTTGCGGGATATAGTGAAAATAGTGTAATCAAGGACATTCACACAGAACTTTCAGTCAATGCAGGTTATAGGGCAACAAACACATATCTATACGAAAGTGCCGTTGCTGATAAGGTGTCATATGCTGGTGGCGTGGTTGGCGTGCTTGTGGGCAGTAAAGTCCAAAGTGTAAGCATCACAAACGGCGTTACAGTCATTGGCGAAATGGTTGGTGGCGGTTTCGGGCTTATAGATAAAGCAAGTGCCGTTAGCAATGCAAAAGTGTATGTAACAGATGATATGTTCATTAAAGGTATAAGTATGATTGGTGGCTTAGCATCTGAAAATAGAGGAAAAATAGATAAATCATTTATTCAATATGAAGATGATGTCCAAAGCGTTATTGATACGGGCGAAGCGGTTGGATATTTCAACACAATAGCAAATAATGATTATTATAGAGTTGGAATAACTGATTCAAATAGAATAGATGGCAAGGCAACAGCAATAGGCGGATTGGTTGGCTTTAATAATGGCGGTAATATATCTAATTCATATTCAAAAGTCAATATTAAAGATGAATACGCTCTTGTCGCTGGCGGAATTGTTGGTCGCAGTTTAAGCGGTGTAATTTCAAATGTTTATGCAAGCGGAACAATTTATATTAAATATAGTGATACAGCAACTTATGATCCAGGCACAACAATATCAACATATTATTATAAGTATATTGGCGGAATCGTTGGCTCTCTTGCAAACAATTTCATTTATACGCAAAAATTTGATAATGTTTATGTGGATGATGAAGTGAATACAAATGTGGTTAAATTGCTATCAGCAACAAATGTGCTAGAAATCAATAATGCGGTTTCACTTGTAAGTTACGATTATACTAAATTGGAAGAATACGAACAAACGCAAATTGGCGGACTTGTCGGCTTGGTTGGCACAATAAACGATGTCGCTCCACTAAAAGCAAATGATAATAATTCATTATTTGCAAATTCATTCAATAAAGTTGTCTATAAAACTGCAACGCCAAACATAGAAAAAGCAAACGATATAGCAACAAATATTGTAATTAACGATGTTGCCGTTCTAAGCAACAACGCAAACACGCAAATGGCAGTGCCAGATGGTTACAGCAAAGGCGTAAACACATATGGAAATGGCTATGAATTATTGCAAATGCTTAGCGATGGTAAAAAAGCAGTTAATCAAACGTATGGCACTCCAATTTATGAAGATTGGACAAGAAACGGCGTAAAAATTAAAGGAATGAAAACACAAATCTTCTTAATGCATTTAATCTCAAACTTTGAATTTGAAAATGGAGATAGCAAAACGCCAGTTTTAAGAGATATAGAAGTTACAAAAGTTGATTTGAACAAGTTGAATATATTTAAGAAACTTACAAGCGTTTCTTATGAATGCTATTTAATTAGTTCAGTTAAAGATTTACAAATTTTATCAACTTTAATCAATTATGGATACATTGCAAATGGTGCAAAAGGCATAACATTTATGCTTGCTGGAAACATTGATTTTGCAGGTGCAAACTTTGCAGGTCTAGGTTCAAGTATGAATGCATTTAGGGGCACTTTTGACGGGAATACCTACACGATTTCTAATGTTAAGTTTAAAAACAACAACGATATCTATACAGGCTTTATAAATTATGCAAGCGGAATGACACTTAAAAATATTGCCTTTAATGGCGTTGAATTTAATGTAAGCGAAGATGATGATGCAATTTATGTCGGTCTTGTGGGCTTTGCAACAAACTCAATTTTAAGCAAGGTTTCAGTGTCTAAGGCAACAATTACAGTGGCAAATCCAAATACGATTGCTGTTGGTGCTATGGGCGGTTACTTGTTCGGCACAACAAGCGGAGCAAGTTCAGTCCAAAGTTGCTACACATCAGTTGATAAGATTAATATAAATGCAAATGCAAATGTTTCAGCATTTATTGGTGCAACATCTTCACAAGGTGTGAATATAACAAATTGCTATGCAAATATATTAAATGCTAGCATTGCAAATGGCGTAAGCGGAAAAGTTTACGGGCTAATTGCAAAAGGCACAACAACCACAAACATAATCAATTCGTGGACTAAGTTATATTCAGGCACACTAAATAGTGCGAACTTATTGGCTTACGATTCTAGCGTATCAATGAAACTAACAAAGGTTTATAAGAGCATAAATTCTTCAAGTGATAACTTTAATCAATTATCATTTTATCAAACTTCTTCAAATTGGAGCGGTTCAACAAATCCTTGGTTAGTTACGGCAAATTGGAATTTGGATAACTTGCCAGCATCTTACCCAACACATTCATGGGTGGAAAAAGTTTCAATAGAAGAACCAGATACAAACACGGGTTTTGATGGCATAAGAACGCACATAATAACAAAAGCATCTCAACTTGTAAATATTGCTATTCAAATTAGAAATGGCACTATTCCAAATGGTGGCGATGGTAGAATTTTTGAATTGGGCACAAATATTGATTTCAATAATTTAACAACAATAAATGGTAATCCAGTTCAAAGTTTAGGTACATTTGAAATTCCATTTAAAGGCATTTTTGATGGCAAAGGCTACACAATAAGAAATGTTGTGCTAAGCGAAACAGCAGGCAAGGATAACGACATTTCACTAGGTTTCTTTGGTAGAGTGGATAGTTCAGCAATTAAAAATGTAACATTTAATGGCTTAACAATAACTCTAAACCAAACAGAACAAAGCGAAGGCAAAACTTATTTAGGTTCTATTGCAGGCATTTCAACAGTGTCAACAATCAATAAAGTTAATGTTAAGAATGTAACTTTAAGAATAAGTCAAAATGAAAATTATGCATATGTTGGCGGTTTCGTTGGCTATGCAGAAGGTTCAAAAATTGTTAATTCTATCTTTGATGGTGCAATAAAAGCAAACTTTGTAGGGGCAAATAAAGAACCTATAAGGGTTGGAGGCATAGTCGGCTATGTAAAAGCACAAAATATGCATATTGAAAATAACTTTATAAGGTTAAGCAACGCAACAGAACTTGAAGCAGATGCAAACACACAATATGGCATTTTAATTGGTGCAATAACTAAGAGCGTAAGTTTTACGCAAATTATTAACAATTACTATCAAAATTTCAGTAAATTAATTAAGGTTTGCGGTTATGGCTCATTAGATAAAAGCAATCAAGTCGGCTCAGAACGAAACATTGAAGAATATATTTAATTTTAATTAATGACAGCAATTTAAAATTGTAATAAAAATAAATTAAATAAAATTAAACAATTAAGAAAAAGGCAAAGTGATTAAAATCTTCACTTTGCCTTTTTTGCTATGTTTCGGTTGGCAGGAAAACTTTAATTTAATAATTTTGTATGTTATAATGTGATAGATAAAATATTAATATTTATTTATAGCAATTAAAGCATAAAATTTCAATCAAAAGATTATAATTAAATGTATCCGTAAAAAAATTACGGAAAGATTTAAAAATTAATTGACTTTTAAAGCAAAGGAGTGTAAACTAAAAGTGTATACATTTGGAGGGAAAGCAATGCTAACAAAATTTAGTGTTGAAAATTATAAATCATTTAAAAATAAAATAACATTAGATTTAACAAAATCACACGATTACGATTTTAACAAAGATGCAATTAATGATAAAGGTATAATTAAAAATGCTATTATTTTTGGAAAAAATGGAAGCGGAAAAAGTAATCTTGCATTTGCTCTATTTGATATTGTTTCAGTTTTAACAGCTAATAATGTGAATATAAGGCAACTAGATAAAAGAAGTTTTTTAAATTTTAATTCTTCAAAAAAATTTGCTACTTTTACTTACGAGTTTATATATAACAATGTTGTAATAGTTTACGAGTATAGAAAAAAAGACCCAAAAACTATAATTTACGAAAAATTAACTGTTGCAAATCAAGAAATATTTTGTTGTGATTTAAGCAAAAAATCTTTTATAAGCCTAAATGTTGATAAAATTGACTTTGATTCGTTTAATTATGATAATTATCATTTTGACATTTCATTTATAAAATATATGCTTGCTTACGGTTCTCATAAGCAAGATTCTATAATTAAATTTATTTGCGATTTCGCTAGCAGAATGCTTTATTTTAGGTCATTACAAGAAAACGCTTATATTGGAATTTCAAATGGTGCAGAACAAATTATTGCGTGGATAATTGAAAATAATAAAGTTAAAGAATTGGAAGAATTTTTAAACACATATGCAAAATTAAATGTTAAATTAGATGTTGCAATATCATCAGGCATATTACCGCAAAAAACGCTTGTTATGGTAAATGATAAAGGTGATAAGGCATTAGATTTCGCATTAGTCAATTCTTCTGGTACAATAGCAATGACAATATTATTTTATTGGTATCAACAATTAAATAATGTAAGTCTTTTATTTATTGATGAATTTGATGCTTTTTATCACTTTGAACTATCTAAAAAAGTTGTTGAAATGTTTAAACAAATGAAAAATATTCAAGTTTTATTAACTTCTCATAACACTTATATTGCAAGCAACAATGTTTTACGACCAGATTGCTACTTTATTATTGATAATAAAAAAATAGATTCGTTTATTGATAGAACTGCAAGAGAATTAAGGGAAGCACATAACCTAGAAAAATTATTAAGAAGCGGAGAATTTGATGGGTAAAATTTTATTTATCGTAGAAGGTGAAAATGATGAAGTAAAATTTATAAATAGATTGTTTTCAATTTGTCAAGACTTAAAAAATTATGAAATTTTTTCCTATAAAACAAACTTGCATAATCTAGCAAATTTAATCGCTAAAAATGGGGAAATTAAGGATGATTTTGATATTCAACTTTTTTTAAAATCAATAGAAAAAGATAGTGATAAAAAGGAAATATTATCCCAAAATTTTAGCGATATTATTTTGGTTTTTGATTTTGAACCACAACAAGATTTCCCGCATTTTGACCTTATAAGGAAGTTGGCTTTATATTTTAATGAGTCAACTGAAAATGGAAAAATATATATAAATTATCCTATGATGCAGTCTTATAGGCATTTTAATAAATTGCCAAATAATGAATTTAAAGATGTAATAATAACAAAAGAAGATGCAAAGAATTATAAGGAAATTGTGGGCAATATTTCAAATTATACTTGTGTGGAACACCATAGTTATGCCTTATTTGTAAGTTTGGCATATCACCATTTATTAAAATTACATTATATTTTAAATGGCAAATTTGAATTGCCACCCAAAGACTTTATTTATAACGCAAAACAAGTTGATTTGTTTGATAAACAATTAAGCCTTTTAAACTCAAATGGCTGGATTTATGTTATAAATACTTTCATATTATATTTGGTTGAATATAATCCAACAACATTTTATAACCAAGTAACAACACATAAATCAAAATATAATTTATAGAAAAAGGTAAAGTGATTAAAATCTTCACTTTGCCTTTTTTGTGTGGTGTTGTGGTGGTATTTTGGGCAAAGTTTGGGGGAGTGTTTTATAAGTTTTGGTGCTGTTTTGGGGATAATTGCTAAAAATGGGGGCTTTTAAGGGGTAAAAATTATTGGACAAACGGTGGGTGTTTTGTTCAAAAATGGAGGCAAAAAAGGGGTTTTTTAAGAAAATTTTAAAAAATTTTGTGTTTTTTTTGCATTTGCTTGACTTTTAGGCGGGGGGGGGTATAATTGATAGTGACATCTTAGTTAGCCCTTAGGTCTAAATATAGAAATATGTTTAGATGTAAATTGCCCTTTAAAGTGCCGTGGTAAGTGCTTTAAATTTGGCGGGTGGATAACTTTGCAATTAGCGAAAAACAATAAACATTAATCTCAAAATTTATCGCTTAAAATTTTTGCAGGACTATTATTTTTACGCTTATGCTTAATGGTCTTATGTCGCTTATTAAAAACAATTAAATATTTTTGCAGGTGTGTTTGGTGTGCTAGTTTAATTTAGTTTACCTACTTATTAAATTCCCAAAAGTCTAGTTCTTTAAGATTTTTCAGCACGCAATAAGAGTTTGCTAAGTACATAAATTAATTGCATTTTTAAGTTTGCTAAAAGTCAGCCTAGGAGATAATTGGCAAGTTTAAATTTGTAATTTAATAAAGTCTATTTAATTGCTTTTTAACTGGCGGTATAAATTGTTATGCGTAATTGTAAATGTAATATAATGCAAAAAGTTTAAAAGAAAAGTTTTGTCTTTATTGTAAAATGTTTGAATGCTATGGCATTGTGATTTGCTTTAAGAAAGGGGAAGGAAATTATTATGTCAAAATTAAAATGAAAATTTTATAGTAAAAACTAAAATGTATAAAACAATCAAAATGCAAAAATAGTTAAAATCAATTTGCTCTAAATTTTAAGTCCGCTTAAATATTTTGCAACTTGCTTTATCTTTATATTTGCATAAAACCAAATAATCACATTTTAGTAGTTAGGGTAAATGCTTAACCTTAACTATCAAACAATTTTATAAGGAGATAAAATAAAAATGAAAATGAAACAAAAATCACAAAGCAAGTTAGTTGTTGCTATGTCAGCAGTAATCTTGCTACTAGTTGCATTATCTGCAACTCTAACATTCGCTTATTTCACTGCTAACAAGGAAAGTAGTGAAACATCTATTAGTTTTGGTCAAATTAAAATTACTGGTAACGATTTGGCTATTGCACAAGTTGAGACTGGTAAAATAGTTCCTGGAGATTCTGTCAAGGTTTCAGGTTCAGCTACATTGGAAAGCAATGTAAACACTTTCTATCGCGTCAAATTAGCTGCTGAAAGCAGTGATGCAGGATTGAATCTTGATGCATTGATAAATGACATTTTTGCAAATACTTATTTTAAGGGTAAGGCAAATATGACATATAATGATGCAGATAAGACATACTATGGTTTTATCGCTAAAAATGCAGATGTGCAACATACAGCTATTTTAGATTATGGTACTGATGGTGCAACAATTATATTTACAGCTGCTAATTATGACAATTCTTGGCAAAATGTAACTGTAACTTTAACTATTACAGTGCAAGCAATTCAAGCAGACCACTTAACTAAAGATTATGGTACTGATGTTAGTGCTGCTTTAACTGCTGGTTTAGCAAGTGATAAAGTTTGGGCAACTGCTGGAACACAAGCAAATGCTAAGTAATAATTTCTAAATCATTAGAAATTGATTAGGTGCAATCATTTAATGGTGGTTGCACCTGTGGAAAATGTTTTGTTTAGTACAAACATATTTATTTACAATAGTATTAGCAAGTTACTACCACAGACGACTTGCTCATACAAATTCGGTACCATTGCAGTGGTTAAAGAAAAAATATAAAAGTTTTGTTGTTGATACCACTGCAACAAAAAACCAAAAGGGGGCTAAGCGTTAATCGTTTCCCCCCTTTTTTTATAAAAAAATTTGGAAAAATTATTGTGTTGTTTGTTTAGTGATGTAAAATTAAAGTATTTGCAAAAATTTAATACAAAACAATTATAGTTTATGTTATAATCAAATTATAGGAGAAATTTATGCCTGATATTAAGATTTTTGAAGATAAAAAGATAAGAGCCGAATGGGATGCGGATAAGGAAGATTGGTGGTTTTCCGTTGTGGATGTTGTTTCAATATT